>NZ_CALHIK010000062.1 GCF_938030785.1 uncultured Campylobacter sp. | reverse complement strand
CCTACGGGCAGGAGTATCTAAAGTATAAACGCAAGACGCCGAGATATTTTTTGTTCTTTTAAGGAAAGCGGCGCGCGATTGAGCTTTAAAACAGGAGCGTAAATTTAGACAGCGCTTTAAAATTTTAACCAGACTTGCGGGCTAATTTTAAAATTTCTCCCGAAATTTTAAGGACTGCGAGATATAGGCTTAAATTTAGACTAAATTTAAGCCCGAAATTTCAAATTCGTTCGCTATCTAGGCTAATTTAAAATGGCGCAGCACTTAAAACGCCGTTTTAAATTTACGCTTGCACGCACCACAGCATCGTCAAGCGCGCGACTCCACCAACGGCAAAAGCAAACTATGACGACGGCTGCTAAGCGAAGCTCAATTCACGCCCATACCCGCAAGCAGCCTAATTTCCGCTCGCATACGCAGACAGAGTACTCGGATCCTCAGGAGCGAACCGATCGTCCGAGATAGCGTCATCCTCGCCCGAGAGCACGCTCATAGCGCTGATACGCGAAATCAGCAGGCGATCCTCGGCGATATCAGCGCGATCCGAGCCGATAGTAAGCGACGTAATCGCCGTGCGCCCGATGACTGCGCGCCCGCCGTCCATCGTGCGAAGCCCCCAGATGTCGTGCAGCACCGCGGGCTTGCCGTCCACCTGCCCTACGTAGAGCATCACGTGGCCCGGCATATACAGCAGGGTTTTATACGCCACGCCGTTTTTATCGATGAAGCTAAGCTTTTCATCCGCGCTCATCCCCGCGAGCGAAAAACGCTCGCCGCGGCCCGATTGCGCCTTGGAATTTCGCGGCAGCCACAATCCGAAATTTGCCAAAAAGTCTTTCGTCATAAGCGAGCAATCGCGAAGAAATTTATACCCGCCCCAGCCATATTTCTGCCCGAGCAGGCTAGCGGCTACGATCTTTGAGTTTTGCTCATCAAGCGGCGCGGGCCAAAGCCTCGCATCCTCCGCACTAACGAAATATCTCCTGCTGCCAAATTGGGTTAAAATTTCGCCGCTGAATCCGCTCCGTACGCCGAGCGTGCCGCCAAGATCGCGCTCGCCGCTAAAATCATACGGCAAAATCGTGCCGGTACGCGCTCTAAAAAGCTCCGCACCGCTTTCCTCATAAATGGCGGCGCCGTCGCGCAGGATCGTTATAAATTTAGAATTTGCATAAATATCCGCCTGCTGAGGGCTGATGCGCTTTATCGCGTCGCTTCTTATCCAGCCCCACACGCCGTCGTTGCGTACGAACGCCCACGCTCCGTCTCTGCTGTAATGCGATAGCAGCAGCGGATAGCCCACGCTCACGGCGGAATTTGCGGCGTAATCAAACGGCTCGCCCTCCCCCGGCTCGCTCGGATCGCCGAAAATCGGCAAGTCGCTTGGGATATTTCGCAGCAGCGCGTTTTTTACCGTTATAGCGGGCTCGGAGATCAGCCCGAACGCCTCTTCATTGGCGTTTATACGAATGCTTTGATAGATCGCATCGTCGTATATCCTGCCTACGGCGTCAAAATGGCGCCCCTTTGCGTAATTAAGCCCCCAAAACGTATCGATTTCCGCTTTAATCGGCGCATCGTCAAACCAAATTTTAAAATAGCGGCTCTTAAACGCTTTTCCGCTTATGTTTTGCACCGACGCAGGAGCCGGCAGCCGCTCGCTGTTTTGAGCGTATTCGAGATCCAAAACAGCGGGATTTTCCGGGATAAACTTATGGACGGTTTTACCACAACCTGCAAGGATTAAAGCGGAGAATATGAGAGATACTAATCGTTTCAAACAAAATGCCTTTTAAAAAATTTTGGCTATAATTTTGCCAAAAAATAGGAAAAAACTTGATAAATTTCATCATCCAGAAGCTAAAAGATCGCAATATTTTCATCACGGGCGGCGCAGGCGTGGGCAAAAGCTACGTAATAAAAGAGCTCATCAAGGATTACCGCGCTCGCGGCAAGCTCGTCATCGTACTCGGCAGCACCGGCATCAGCGCCGTAGAGATCGGCGGCGTGACCGTGCATAGCTTCTTCCGCTTCGGCATTTGCAAAAACCACGAGGAGCTAAAGGGCTTCGATCGCAAACAAAGCGGCAAGCTAAGCGAACTGCGAAAAATTTTAGCCCTCGCAGACCTCATCGTGATCGATGAAATTTCGATGATCGGCGCCGAGCTTTTCGAGATGATCTATCTTAGAATTTCAAATTCTAAATTTAACGGACGGCTGCTCGTTACGGGCGATTTTTATCAGCTTCCACCGGTGCGTAAAGAGGGCGAGAGCGCGCTGCGCGCGAGCCTATTTAGCGACTCGGATTACGCCTTCGGCTCGTACGCGTGGAGGCAGTGCGAGTTTTTTTACGTCGAGATGATAGGCTCTAAGCGCACCGCAGATGCGGCGCTATACCGCCTGCTTTGCGAGCTGCGGCTCGGCATCGCAAGCGAGCAGTCGGCGGAGCTGATGCGATCTTTGCTCATCGATGCCGCGCGAGCTGAGCCGAACGCCACGATAATCTCGGGCCGAAACGCCGAAGTAGATGCGATAAATAACGCCAGACTAGCCAAGCTTAATGCGCCGCCGAGCAGCTTTGAGGGCGTTTATGAAGCGCTGCAAAGCGGCGTGAGCGAGCAGAAAATTCAAAAATGGATCGCCTCGCTAAATACGCCGCAAAGTCTGACGCTAAAAGAGGGCGCAAAGGTGCTGTTTACCGCGAATAAAAGCGGCGAGTTTTTCAACGGCGAGCAAGGCGTCGTCGAAAAGATCGAAAAAAGTTCCGGCGGCGAGATCGAAAGCGTGGTCGTAAAAAAGCCCTCGGGCATGCTAAGCCGCGTGGGGCTGCAAACATACGAACTAAGCGAGATCGCCGCAAGCGGCGCGGATGCCGAGCAGGTCGTGCTGGCGCGGTATTATCAGTTCCCGCTCAAGCTCGCATACGCCATCACGATCCACAAATCCCAAGGCATGAGCATCCCGCAGCTCATCTGCGACATCGACAGGATCTTTGCCAAAGGGCAGCTCTATGTGGCGCTTTCGCGCGCGACGAGCCTTGCGGGGCTAGGCGTGATATATACGCGCTCAGAGCCCTTGCTGCGGTATTTGCAGCGCAGCGCAAGCGCAGACGAGGCCGTGGTGAAATTTTATCAAGAGAACGAATTTTATAAAATTTCGGATCAAAAAATTTAAGGAAACGCATGCGGCTAGAAAGAGCGATAGCGCTAAGTAGAGCCAAACAAAAAAAGTGTATTTGCAAGGTAGTGATGATCTATGCCAAGATAGCATTTTTGTATCTGTTTCCGTTTATCATAATGTTTGCGATCGATGCGGTATTTAAAACAGACGATGATACGGATTACAAGATGATCGAAGTCTATCTTATCTACGCGGTGCTTTTGATTATTTATGTTGCTTGCATTTACGACGGCATTGCGGACGCCGCTTATGAATATAAACTATTTTACAAAAAAGTTTTGGTACGCACGGCGATCTCACAGGCGTATCCGCAGCTTACTTATTTGCCAGGCCGCGGCATAAGCGCGAAGGAATTCAGGCGAGCGGGAATCTTTGCAAACTCAGATTTTATCAGCGAAGATGAGATAAAAGGCGAATGGGATGGGGTAAAATTTAGCCTTAGCGAGGCGATTAGAATCAAAAAGAACTACGATCTGGGCATAGACAATACCTATGTGAAGCTAGCTTCGCTTGCGATGAGCTTATATGATGCGTATATGGATTTTAACGGCAGCGTGCTGATATGCGAATTCGGCAAGAGATTTTACGCCAAAACCATCTTGGCGAGCCGCGAGCTAAATACAAAAATTTTAGGCGAGAAGGAGCTAATGGACAACGTCGTTTTTAATAGCGAATTTCGCGTGTTTGCTGATGACAAGGTCGAAGCTCGCTATCTATTGACGCCTACGTTGATGGAGCGACTAAACGAGCTAAAGCGATACTACCATAAATTTAGCATCAGTGCGGCATTTATGGATAATAAATTTTACCTATTTCTAAACGGCGCGCCGAACCGCTTCGAAACAGAGCTATTTAGCATACCTCCAACTACTGGAACGACATATGCTCACCAATACGAACTGGCTGAAATTTTAGAATTAGTAAGCGAGCTAGGCCGCATAACCGGCGAGCTAGAAAGCAAAATTTAATCAGCCCGCGTAGTTTAAATTTAACGGGTCAAATTTGACCGCTCTATTACAGTCCCGCTTCGGCTCTTAGCCGCGCGGCATACATCTCACGCAGGCGCGGTACGTATTTGCCGACCGTACCGCCCCCGATCTGCCTGCCGTCAGCTTTTACGATCGGCAACACCATCAGCGTCGCCGCGCTGATGAAGGCCTCATCGGCCTCATAAACCTCGCTCATTCCAAACGCCCGCTGCTGTACGCTAAGCCCCGCCTGCTCGGCAAGGCCTAGGATCACCTTGCGGCGGATGCCCGGCAGTATGTCGTTTGAAAGCGGTCGCGTGATCAGAACGTCATCTTTGATAATAAACGCGCTGGAGCTCGAACACTCGGTAACAAGCCCGTCCTCGATCAAAAAGCACTCATAAGCACCCACCTTGTGGGCCTCGTGCTTTAAGATACACTGGGCTAAAAGCGAGATCGATTTTATATCGCGCCTGTGCCAGCGGATCTCGGGCAGGCTTACGATCTCGATCCCCTCTTTTGCGAGAGGATTATCAAAAATTTGCGTATGATAGACAAAGGCAAAGACGCTGGGCTCTATGCCGCGGACGTAATCAAAATCGCGCATCGCCGCACCTCTTGTGATCTGAGTATAGAAAGCGCCCTCGCTCACGCCGTTGCGAGAGATAAGCTCATATAAAATTTCCTCATATTTTTCGCGAGAATATGGAATTTTCAGCTCGATCTGTGCGGCGCTACGTTCAAAGCGCTCCCAAAAATCCGCTCTGTCGCAAATTTTAGAATTTACCACGGGTGCTACTTCATAAATGCCGTCCCCAAGCACGAAACCGCGATCAAAAGGGCTTATCGCAGCCTCTTTAGCTTTGCAAAATTTGCCGTTAATATAAACTATCTCGTCACCGCTCATTCCGCTGATTTCAAACATAATCTCTCCTTGAAATTTCGCACCATTTTATCTTATAACAATTTAATTTAAGATATAATGCCGCAAAAATCGAAGGAACCCCGATGGATAGGTCAAATTTTAAAGGCAAGCTTTTAGATATTATGTTTCATGTATCGCATAAACCCGTGCTTTTCCGCGATCTGCTCGAAGCCAATGCCGAATTTAACGACGGAATGCTCGTCGATCCTTCGAAGCTAAATTTTAAATTTAACTACGGCAGATCCTACGTGATCTTCGCCTGCTTCGCATTCGTCTGCGTTATGTTTTTGATAACGCTTACGCATGCGATGTTCGAAAAGATCGACTTTCACTTCTCAATTTTATTTACGATCATAACGACGTCGGCGGTTTTTATCGGCTTTGATTGCTTCAAAGCGTGGGCTAGAAAAAAGCTAACCCACGAGCTCATCAAACGCGCTTGGGCGAACCATTTCCTCTACTTCCCCTACGAAAAATACAGCCGCGTAGTCGAAAATATCTACAACGAAGCGCTCAAAAATGACGTGCCTAGACGCGATTTGGAGCAGTACGTGCTCAATAAAATCGTAGAATTCGACGCAAAATAACGATAAAATTTTAAAATTTAGCTTCCTGCTTGCGCGAAATTTGCGCCGCTTTCGGAATTTTCAACGATATTATTCTGTAATTGAAGTTATATTTAAAATTTTTGAGATACAATATCGTCCGTTTTGAAGCCGAGGTTTTAAAACGAATATCAATTCACGATAAGGAAATCGGATGAAAGTAATTTTTTGTATGATCTTTGCGCTTTGCGGCAGTATCTTTGCAAACAGCTTAGACAGTATAAGACAAAGCGGCACGATCAAAATCGGCATCAGAGAGGGTCGCCCACCACTTAGCGATTCTAAAAACGGCGAGTTTGAAGGGTTTGAAATTTCGCTGGCTAGAGCTATAGCTAAAGGGATCTTCGGCGATAAAAAGGGCGATATTAAATTTATCCCCGTCACGGCAAGCGAGCGTATCCCTTCTTTAGTAAATAACAAGGTCGATCTGGTTATCGGCAGCCTTACCATAACGCCTGAGCGAAGTAAGCATATCGATTTTTCTATCCCGTATCTTTCCGTAAATTTCGGCGTGCTAACGCGTAAAGCCGATGCGATCAACGATATTTCGCAGCTTAAAGATATGAAAATCTTAGTAGAGGGCAACGCAACGGCTCCCGAAGAGTATCTGAAAAAGGAAAAATTTCATAATCTAGTACGCTGCAGCACCACAAACGAATGCTACGAAATGGTAAAAAACGGCCAAGCCGACGCCTATATAAACGACAATCTCGTAGTGTTGGCATACGGTGTCATCGATCACGCCTTGGAAGTGCCGTTTAAGACGCTGGGCTCGACGGAATTTATCGGCGTGGGCGTTTCGAAGGGCAACAAGGAGCTGCTTGAACTGGTAAACGCAGAACTCATCAAGCTAAGCAAAGAGGGCTTTTTCAAAAAGGCCTACAGCAATACTTTCGAGCCGTTTTATCGCGGCTTGGTAGATAAAAAATACTTTCTACTCGACGAAATTTACAGCCTCTTATAACACTTGGCGGGTTTTCAAAAAACCCGCTAAATTTCAAAAATTCTTTAAAATTTCATCTAATTACTCGTTTTTTCAAATAATAAATTCGATTTTTAATAAAAATTTAGCCCTTTTTGCCTTATTTTTGCTAGAATACCGTTGGGATTTAAACGATAAAGGAGAGGAGATGAGAGTACTTATCGCTATATTTGTGCTTTGTGCGGGGCTTTTTGCGAATAGCCTTGAAGAGATCAGACAAAGCGGCGTTATTCGCATCGGCGTTCGCGACGGACATCCACCGCTTTGCGAGTCCAATAACGGAAAATTTGAAGGCTTTGAAATAAATTTAGCCCATGCGATCGCCAAAGATATATTCGGCAAAAAAGAGGGAAAGGTAGAGTTCATCTCTCTAGGCGTAAACGATAGAATTCCATTTTTAGAAACGAATAAAGTAGATCTGGTAATCGGTCTATTTAGCATCACCGCTGAGCGCAAGAGAAAGATCGATTTTTCACTTCCCTATTTTTCAGTAAATTTAGGAATTCTGACGCGCAAAGCGGACGGCTTTACAGATATGGCGCAACTTCACGATAAAAAGATCATCTTTGAGGGCAACGCGACCGTAGCGGAGAAATTTTTCAAACAAAAGGGATTTACCAATATCGGTCATTGCGCTTCTGCTAAAGAGTGCTACCAGATGGTTCGCAGCGGTGATGCCGACGGATATATCAACGACAATCTCATAGTGCTCGCCTACTCCGTCATCGACGATATATTGGAAGTGCCGTTTAAAAATTTAGGACCGAGCGATTTTATAGGCATCGGCGTGCAAAAAGATAATAAAGAACTGCTTGATTTCGTCAATGCTGAGCTCATCAAGCTAAGCAAAGAGGGATTTTTTTCAAAAGCTTACGAGGAGAACTTCGATCCGTTTTACCGAGGATTGGCGGAGAAAAAATACTTTTTGCTGGATGGAATTTATAATATGCTTTAAAAACGGGTCAGCCGAATTTAAAAATTTTAAAGTAAAATTTTGACCGACTTTCTGCCCCTATAGAGCTAGGAGCGAGATTAAATTTAAAAATTTAAGGATTCATGGATGAAATTAATTTTTGCGTTGTTATTATCGTGCGTTGCGCTTTTTGCCGATAGCCTAGAGAGCATTAGGCAAAACGGCGTCATTAGAATAGGAGTTTATGACGGACAGCCGCCTTTCGGCGAGCTAAACGAGGGTAAATTTGAAGGATTTGAGGTGACGATGGCAAAGACCATCGCAAATGATCTTTTTGCGCCAAAGCAAGGCAGGATAGAATTCGTGCCTATGAATGTAGAAGACAGAATCCCCGCTCTTATAAATAACAGGGTCGATATGGTTATCGCTACGATCACCATAACCGAGTCGCGCTCGAAGCAGATCGACTTTTCGATCCCCTATTTTTCAGTAAATTTAGGCGTGCTAACTAGAAAGGACGATAGGATAAAGTCCCTCGGCGAGCTTCGAAATAAAAGGGTCTTGCTGGAAAGCGGCGGCACGGGCGAAGCGTTTTTCCGCAAGGAGGGATTTAGCAATTTTGAATTTTGCAAGATCGCCAGAGAGTGCTACAGGATGCTAAAAGACGGCAAAGTCGATGCTTACGCCACCGATAATCTGATAGTGCTAGCCTATCCGGTCGCCGACGATACGGTGGAAGTGGCTATGAAGAATTTGGGCTCGCCCGATTTTATGGGTATCGGCGTGCAAAAAGGCAATCAAGAGCTGCTTGATTTCGTCAATGCAGAGCTCATCAAGCTAAGCAAAGAGGGATTTTTCAAAAACGCCTATGAAGAGACCTTTGATCCGTTTTACCGAGGAACCGCGGATAAAAAATATTTCTTGTTAGAGGGAATTTACAGTTTTCTTTAGAAGTTAGTCGTTACACCCTAAAAGTCTTTGCCCAAGCTTCTAAATTTAAAAACTTTAAATTTAGAAGCAAGTAAACACGCCTTATTTAATGATGCTATATAAAAAATACCCCTTTCCGTTCGGGCGTAATGAGCGTTTTTCCTTTATTTAGATAC
>NZ_CALHIK010000061.1 GCF_938030785.1 uncultured Campylobacter sp. | reverse complement strand
AAACTGCGGACGGGCTTCGCGCGATCTGGGGCGATCGGATCGAAATTTCGCTAAATGATCGCTATAAAAACGTCTATAACTTTTTGAAAAACGACGATGCACCGGCAATTCAGTTTGCGAAGCAGGCTTTTAAAAGCCTAAACATCGAGCCCAAGATCAAGCCTATGCGAGGCGGCTACGACGGCGCCGTCATCTCGGCAAAGGGGCTGCCGTGCCCGAACCTCTTTACCGGCGGGCACAATTTCCACTCGATCTACGAGTATCTGCCCGTAAGCTCTTTAAAAGCGGCGAGCGAAGTGGTTAAGTGTATCATAACGCTGGCGGCAGAGGGGGCGCGAGCTTAGCTCGGCCGCTTTCTGCTCCGCACGTAGATTTGATTTTAAATTTAGCTCGTTCATTCCGCCGCGAAATTTTACCTTGCTCGGCAGAATTTTATCTAGCGGACGGAATTTCGCCGGCAAGGTGAAATTTTATTTTGTAGGCGGAATTCCGCGCGGCTATAAAATTTTGCTTTGCTCTGCTGAGCAAGCGTCTTGGCTAGACAAAAGGCGCGCTGTAAAATTTTGCCGCGACTGCTTTACGGCTCATCCATTATCGCGTCTTTAACGCTCTTTGCAGACGGCGCGACCGCGCATTCTTGCAGCTTGTCGCGTTAAACCGCGGCAAATTTTATATTTCGATGATTTAGATGAGCCGCAAAATAGGCTGTATTCTTTGGCAGAATTTTATTCCCGTGGCAAGCAGAGAGGGCTAAATTTAAGCATCCCGTTTGAAATTTCATCGCAGCTTTCTTTATTCTAAAGGCGCAATGTGTGCCCCAAAAAAGTCTAAATTTAAAATTTAGCCCCAAAACCTAGCTTGGTTTTAACTTAAAATTTTTTACTCGCGCTCTTTGTGCCTAAATTTTTTAAAAATTCCGCGTACTCCGCCGCGCCTTTTTCTATCTGTTCGGTGCTACTTTGATAATCGACACCCGGCGTCTCCTCGGCGCCGTAAAACGCGAAAAATCCGCGCCAGTCGGCATGAAAATAGTAACGGAATGCGAGCTCAAACGGCGCTAAAATCTGCTCCATCGTGAAATGATACCGCCCGCTAGGTGCGTAGTCGGCGCACTTGATGCCGGCACTCACCGCCAGCGCCACGGCGCGCCCACGAATGCCCTCGCTCGTGCGCCCGTAGGCAAACCCATACGTCATCGTCGCGTCGATCCAGCTTTTTAAAATCGCGGGCGAGGAGAAATTGTGCAGCGGAAATTGCAACACCAAGGCGTCGTGAGCTTTGATTATCGCGCGCTCGCGCTCGCCGTCTATTTCGCCGCTAGGATACTCGCGCGCTAGGTCGCGCACGGCGAAATTTTGTGCGGCGGCCTCTTTCAAAAACCGCTTGTTTATGATCGAATTTTTAATGTCGGGGTGAGCCAGGATGATTAAATTTTTCATATTTTTCCTTTAAAATTTTGGTTTGGGGCGATAAAATTTGCCGCTAAAATCGCACTTAGAGCTCCGCTTCAAAAATTTAATTTTCAACTGAGCGACGGAATTCTAAGACAAAATTTCAAGGCCAAATTTTAATGCCGAAGCTTCGGCGCTTAAATTTTACGCCGAAATTCCATAGCAAATTTCAGTGCATAAATTTCATATTAACGCTTAGTGCTCAATGCGCCGGGCTCTATTTCAAAACACTAGTTTGGCGCTTTATTTCCCCGCAGCTAGTAGATCCGCGAGCACTTTTGCGGCGTGATCCTTTGCCTTGACGCTTTTATAGACTTTTAAAATTTTGCCGTCCGCACCAATCAGAAAGGTCGAGCGCACGATGCCCAGATACTCGCGCCCGTAGTTTTTGCGCACCTGCCACGCGCCGTATAGCTTGGCTACCTCGTGCTGCGGATCGCTCAGCAGGATGTGCTTTAGGCTTTGCTTGGCGATGAAGCCCGCGTGAGATTTGGCGCTGTCGGGGCTGATGCCGACGATCACGCAATCTGCGGCGATAAAATCATCGTACACGGCGCTAAATTCGCATGCTTCGGTCGTGCAGCCGGGGGTGTTGTCCTTGGGGTAAAAATACAGCGCGACCTTTTTCCCCGCGAAGTCCTTTAGCGCGACGCTCGCTTCGTCGGCGTTTTGCAAGCTAAACTCGGGCGCCGCATCTCCCGCTTGCAGCGTAATTTTGCGCTCGCGATCCTCTGTGCTGAACTCGTCTTCGATCCGTGTTTTTCTCTGCATATCGTGTCCTTTTTTTGAAATTTTCGGGCTCGTAGCCCAAATCGCGGCTAAATTTTAATCTTTTTTCATAAATTTATCCTTGCTTGGATGAAATTTTGCTCCGCGTCGCAGCTGTGCGCGAAACGAGCCGCACGAAGAGCCTTAAATTTAGCGGCTCGTGATATAATTTTATGCGAGCTAAATTTAAAACCCGCCCGCAGCGAGCAGATTTATAAAATTTACGCAGCTGCGCGCGCAAAGGAGAAAAATGGCACGGCTAAAACTCAGAACTGAAATTTTATGGCGGAAGCGACTTGAAAACGGTATGTTCGGCGGCATCGCGCCTACGCAGGATCCGTTCGACGCGGACGTATTTTACATCGCGGACGGCTGGGGCAGCTCTTACGCCTCTATGCACCTGCGCCGCATGAGCTTTGCTACGGGCGAGGAAACGGCTAGCGCGCTGCTTCGAAACGCCGTGCGCTGCATGCATTTTAGCGCGGACGCGCAGCACATTTTCGCCGTGACCGATAGTAAAATTTACCGCCTGCATAGGGGCTCGCTGCAGATAGAGGAAAAATATGAAAAAGGCGTGCCCAAATACTCCGACTTCGTCGCGGGGAACGAGCAGGGCACGCTTGTTTTACTAAACCGCTCAGGCGGCAGCGTTGCGGCCTTTAACTACGCGCAGGGCGGCGTGAGCAAAAAGCGGCTGAAGGATGAGGGTTGTCGCCTGCTACTGCGCGGCAGCGACGGGCGCTATCTCATCGCATCGCCGGTGCGGGGCTGCGTGCAGCGATACGACGTCGCAAAAGATAGGGTAGAGATACTCTTTGAGGTCGGCACCTTTGACGCCGCGCAGCTTGATAATGCGGGAAATTGGTACTTTCACCCCGTAATTTACGTCCCCGCTAAAATTTGCGACGGGCACGGCGAGGGCGCGCGGATGACACTCTCGGGTAAAATTTTAATGCTCGGCGCGGATGGAGCGCGGAGAGAGTGGGATACGGGAGTTAAATTTAAGCAGATGCGCCTTAGCGCGGACGAAAGGTCGCTGTTTTTGCAGAGTGAAAACGGCATTTGGCGCTTTTTGCCGAGCGTTGGGCGGATCGTAAGCGAGATCGTTCTAGATGGGGGCGAGCGGCTGGAGGCATTTTTTGAGCAGCGAAATTTAATGCTTTGCAGCGTAAAAGAAGCAGGCGCACAAAGCCTTATCGCTAGGCGGGTTTTGGAGGTTTAGGCGAGCGCAGGGGTTTGCTTTGCGTCGCGAGCGTGAAAACACTTTGTGGTGTGTGCTTTGAAGTGGCGCGAGAGCGCTCATAGTGATTGCGACGTACAAACTCCGACCTTCATAAGCAAAATAACGCCTCGCTTTCGCAAGCCCTCTTAATCTACTTTTAGCCTTTTGGTGATATAATTTTTCAAAATTTTAACAAAGGAAACAACATGAAAACGCTCGTGATCTTATCGCATCCGAATTTCGCCGCCTCGCGCGTGAACAAAGCCCTATCACAGGTCGCAAAGGGCACCGCCGGCGTGGAAGTGCGCCATTTGGAGGGGCTTTACGGCTTGGACATTGCGCGCATAGACGCCCGCACAGAGCAAGATACGCTAGCGAATGCGGATCGTATCGTATTTTTGTACCCAATGTATTGGCTAAACGTACCGTCTATGCTAAAGGCCTATATTGACATCGTCTTTTCGCACGAGCTGGTGGCTTCGGGCGCGCTTAAAGGCAAGGTCTTGCAGCTCGCGCTAAGCGCTAGTACTCCGCTTGGCGAATACTCTAAGCAGGGTGCAATCGGCTTTAGCATGGATGAAATTTTAACGCCGCTTAAGATTGCGGCAAACTACTGCGGGATGGACTTTGCCGTGCCGTTTATCAGCGGTGGGTTTGAGCCCGGCGAGTTTGGAGATGATGCCGTAGATGCCGCAGCCGCACGCTTTGGCAAACTTTTACGAGGTGAACTAAGCCCCGGCGAGTATCAAATTTAGCAAAGCAAATGCCTGCTACTCGAGACGATGAGCTGAAATTTTGCAAGCGCAAGAGTAAAATTTTCTAACCGCGAAATCGCCTCTTTTAACGAACCGATCGACAAAAGCTCAAAAACCGCCCTGGTTTAGGACGAGGCGAGCGGTTCGATGATCTGTCCGTGCTGCTGTTTATCGGCGGGTGCGGCTAGCGCATACCGCTTTGATCTAGATCGGTTCAGTCTCGGTGCTGGCATCCGCGCGAGGGTCGGTCGCTACTGCGCAAAGCGGCGTCGCGAGCGCACAAAATATGAAAGCAAATCGATATAAGTGAGCGGGCAGAGCAAAGGCAGGTCTACGTTTTAAGATATCCCCTATGTGTAGGTTTTCGCGTAGCATAGACGCAAAGCTCTGCGCAAAACGCACGCCGTATAAAAGCCGAGGTAAGACCGTCTATGGCGTGATTTGAGCTGCTATTAAATTTGATTTATCAAAAGAGGTTTTGAGGAAGGAGCGAAATTGATGAAATTTCGCTCCTTTATTTTGCGATGTTCAAAGTGCGCACATCGCCGTCGCGCGCCGTCGCGGGATTATTTCACGCCGACGATGATTTGAGTAGCTTTGATAATTGCGGTTACTTCATCATCTTTTTTAAGAGCTAAATTCTTAACCGATTCGTTTGTGACGGTTGCGCTTAAATTCTCGCCGCCGACGCTTCTGACGCTGATCTCGGCATTTACCGCGCCCTCTTTAACGGCGGTGATTTTGCCCTTTATTTGGTTGGTCGCGCTTAAGCGTAGATCGTTCTCGCCTTTGGAGATGATGACGCTTGGAGCTTTGAATAAAAATACCGCCTCTTTGCCGGCTTTTAGATCTAGGCTTTTTTCGGAATCGGTCGTGACGGTCGCTTTTAGCACATCGCCGCCCTTAGTTTTGCCTACGATTAGCGAGTTTACCGCACCTGTTTTTACCTCTGTGATCACAACGTTAAGTTGATTTCTTGCACTAATTGCCATTTTTGGCTCCTTCTAAAAAAATTATGGGCGAATATTAGCGGCAAATTCTTAAATGAAATTTAAAAATGCCGGATGTAAGAAATTAATTTAGTTTGTTGCGAAATTATATTGATTGCGTCTTTAAATTTACAGCTCGCGTAACAAAAAATGAATTTAAAAAATTAATCAAGTTCTAAATTTGCATATATAAATTTGAGCGATTTTGTTTGGATTACGACCCCGCTTTTTATAAAATTTCAAAATTTTCGCGGGATTGCGGTGTAAATTTCGCCGCTCGGTTTGCAAAACAGCTCCTTTATCACACCTTGCTTTGCAAGAAATCGCGTAAAATCATCGCGTGGTTGCACTGCTCGTCCTTCGCGGCGTATAGCAGAGTAACCAGCGGCTTATCTTTGAGCACTTTCAAAAACTCCGCTACAGCGGGATTTTGCGAAAGCTCGGCTAGATAAAGTTCCTTAAAATGGGCAAAATTCTCGGGCTTGTGCGCGAAAAGCTTGCGTATCTCGGTGCTCGGCGTTATCTCTTTCGCCCACATATCGATCGGCAGCGCCTCTTTTTTCACGCCGCGCGGCCAAAGCCTGTCGCAAAGCACCAAAAATCCGTCACTTTCACTCAGTTTTTCATAAACGCGCTTGATTTTAAATTTTGGCATATTGACTCCTTCGGTTTAAATTCACGTCGTAAAAATTCGTATCCACGCCGCAGACGGCGCGTTTGCGATAAAATTTTATCGCACCTTGCGCTAAATTTAACCGTCGCAAAAATTCCTCAAGCGCTTTGAGATAAAATTTTGCGACGCATGTCGCGGTAAATTTCATGCGACGCAGCAAATTCCGCGTCCGCAAGACGAAATTTTGCGCGGTTAAAAGCTTGTAAAATTTAGCGCACCTCAAAATTTTAACCGTTTTGCGACAAAATTTCACGCAGCGGGATGGGCGAGATAAATTTCAAAATCGCATCTACGTCGCCCCGTCGCAGTCGCACGATAAAATTTGAAATGCAAGTCCGCGCAGATTAGAGGAGGCGCACTTCATCTGCCGCAGCCGCGCGGTAAATTTAAAATTCTAACGTGCCGCCCGGCAGCTCGCATGCCGTAAAGCGGTACAAGTGGCGGGCGGCGATACGAAATCCTCGTTAATCCTTGATAAAATAATCGCCGTCGAAGCTTACGAGCGAGTATTTGCGCTCGCCCCCAAGCGCCT
>NZ_CALHIK010000060.1 GCF_938030785.1 uncultured Campylobacter sp. | reverse complement strand
TAAATTTTACCGATAAACAGCTGGAAAATTTCATAAAAATAAAGCGAAAGAGATTTAAATTTAAAAATAAGAAGTGATATAATGCCCCACAAATTGGCGTTGGCGATATGTATGAGTAGAATACATACAAAGATAAGGAGAATAAATAAATGATAAAAAGCGGAATCATCAAAGCATTAAAATTTATAATTTGCGCTGTAGTAATTGTGTTAATATTTATAATTTATGAAAGCAATTTGTGTGCAAAGTGCGATTATACGTTTTTTGTAGAGGAGAGGCTTATGGGCAGATTATTGATAGCAATCGATACGAAAGATATAAATTTAGTAAGATATATTGCCGTCCAGGGCAGAGTTTGCAAGAAAGCCAATGTCCATAATAGAGCGCTTAAAGAATTAAGAAAAATGGAATCGGAAAATAATAGGACTAATGAGTAAACCGGGTTTTGTGGAACATAAAGAGAGATATGAAAGAAGTGAAATTTACAAGACAGCTTTTTGCTTTAGTCTTACACGCTTATCAGCCGCCGCCCATACTTCCCGATACTCCGCCGCTTCTTAAAATTTCAGACGTAAGCGCTAGATATACGCGCATTCAATTGCCGCACGAAATTCCAAAGCTCCGCGTGAAATTTTAAAATTTCAAATCCTTTGCGTCTTGCTAAATTTCTAAATTTTACAGTTTCAAATTTCGCGGATTAAACTCCGCGCTAAGATTATCGTCTAAAGCAAACAGCTCCAAGCGCGCGACAAACGAACTTCTAAATTTCGCCGCGCACCCGATGATTTGCCGCAAGCAGCCGCTTCGCGCAAGCGGGCACTTTGCGCACAGCTTTAGACTACGCAGGCGGCAGCAAAGCAATTATAAGTAGTTATGCGGTGAAATTTACGCCAAAACCTCGCCGCGAGCTTTATTTCAGCACCTTGCCCAAAATCCCCGCGCCTTTGCCGACGGCGCTTCCGCGAAGCGCGCTTTCTTTTTCCCTCATCACCGCAAATAGCCCGTCCAACGTCTTTTGCGTGATGTAATCGTTCAGATCCTCGCCCTGCTTAGGCAGATACTCGCTTGCGCCCAGCCCGCGCGCGATGTTTTGCACCGCTTCATTGCCCGCGATCTTGTTTTGCGCGAAGGAATTTAGCCCATTATACGCCGTCGCGAAGCTGTTTTTGCTCATCATATCGCTTACGATCGGTCTAAAAACCGCCCGCAGCTTCGCGCCCGATTTGCTCTGTAAATACTCGCTAAGCGCCGTGTCGCCGCCGCCGATGAGCTTTTTAACGTCGGCATCGCTCATAGATTTCAGATCTTGCAAAAATATCTTTGACGCGCCGCTAACCGCCTTGGTAGCGGCGTCATTCATGCTCACGATGAGCTCGCGTTCCCATTTATCGCCGCCCACCTTTCTCGCAAGCTTCACAGCAGCCTTCAGCGAAGGAGGAAGCTCGATTTTAGCGGTCTTGCTGTGGATGTAGCCCTTGGCGAGCTCGGCTACGGCGCGGTTTGTGGCGGAAGCGAGCAGGTCTTTGTAGTTTCCGCTCTGAGTCGCACCGAGCACGTCCGCGCCCTGTTTTAGGATATCCGCAACATCCGCATGCGCGAGCGACAGCGCCGCGGCGGCGAGTAAAACCATAAATTTTTTCATATTGCAACCTTTGGATAAAATTTGCGCCATTATGCCAAACTGCGGTAAACGCTCAGCCCGTGTTCGGTCTAAATTTACGCGCTGCGCGGACGAGCCGAGATAAAATTTAGGCTAAATTTTAAAGCGGCTTCGAGTTAAATTTTAAACGTCAAATTTCAAAGCTAAATTTAACGGGCAAAATTTAAAGATAAAATTTGGCAGCGGGAGCTTTGTGCGCTTGCAGTTAAATTTAAAATCGACGCTACGACAACTTAAATTTTAAACCGCGCCGCCTAGGCGTCATTTAAAATTTACGCAGCGCGCACGATACTGCGCAAGCCGCGCAGAGCGAATTATGCCGAGAAGCGCGCATACCCTCGGCGCAAACGATTGAAATTTTATCAAAACAACCAAAAGCTCGCCGCAAATTTAAAGAGCTAAATTTAAAAGCGAGCTGCTGCTTTTGACAAAATAAAGCGAGTTGAGCTTAAACCAGACCTTGATCCAGCATCGCATCGGCTACGCGGCGAAAGCCCGCGATATTCGAGCCCAGCACGAGATTGCCCTCCGCGCCGAATTCCTTCGAAGTCTCGTAGCTGGTACGAAATATGTGGCGCATGATCTCGCGCAGCTTGCTATCGACCTGTTCGAAGCTCCACGACGCCATCTGCGCGTTTTGCGCCATCTCAAGCCCGCTCGTAGCCACGCCGCCCGCATTCGCCGCTTTGGCAGGACCGAAAAGAAGGTCCTTTTGCGCGAGCATAAAATCGATCGCCTCAAGCGTGCTTGGCATATTCGCGCCCTCGCAAACCATGCGACATCCGTTGGCATAGAGAGTCTTTGCGTCTTGCAGATTAAGCTCGTTTTGCGTAGCGCTCGGAAATGCCGCATCGCACGGCACGCTCCACACGCCGTTGCGGCCTGCGGGATAGGCGCTAACTGGGATAAATTTTGCGTTAGGACGCTCCTTGATATATTCGCAAAGCCCTACGCGCAGCTGCTCTTTTAGCTTTTTAAGAAGCATTACATCGATTCCCTCGGTGTCATAGATAAAGCCCGTAGAATCGCTTACGGTGACGGGTTTTGCCTGCATCTGATAGAGCTTTTCGGCGGTGTAGATCGCGACGTTGCCGGCGCCCGAGATCGTGCAAATTTTGCCGTGCAGCGAATCGCCCCTGGTAGAGAGCATCTCGTTTGCAAAATACACGGAGCCGTAGCCCGTAGCTTCAGTGCGCGCAAGGCTGCCGCCCCAGCTTAGCCCCTTGCCCGTAAGCGCGCCGTCGAATCTGCGGGTGAGCTTTTTATACGCGCCGTACATATAGCCGATCTCGCGGCCGCCCACGCCGATGTCGCCCGCGGGCACGTCGGTATTGGAGCTGATTAGGCGGTGAAGTTCTAACATAAAAGCTTGACAAAATCTCATAATCTCGCCGTCGCTCTTGCCCTTGGGATCGAAATTTGCGCCACCTTTTGCGCCACCGATATTAAGACCCGTGAGGGAATTTTTAAAAATTTGCTCAAAGCCTAAGAATTTCAAAACGCCTAAATTTACGCTCGGATGAAAGCGCAGTCCGCCTTTGTAAGGGCCCAGAGCGGAGTTGAACTCTATGCGGTATCCCGTATGCACGCAGGGCTCGCCGCCGTCGCTCATATAGACGACGCGAAACATCATCGTGCGCTCGGGCGCTAAAATGCGCTCTAAAATTTTGTTTTTCACATATCGCTCGTCGCGCTTTAGAAGCGGTATGAGCGAGTATAAAATCTCGGTCGATGCTTGGATAAAGACCTCCTGGCCGGGATTAGCGCGCTTTAAATTTAGCAGCAAGCCGTCGATGTAAGATTTCATAGCTCCTCCTTTTGAACCGGATTAAATTTTAATTTTTTGGCTTTGGCGATAAATTTTTTCAGCGCCAACTCCTCGCGGACGCCGATTTCGTAGCTTATAAATTTCAAATAATTTAAAATTTCACGCTCTTTTATGCCGCGCGAAAGGGCGTAGCTTTTCAGGATATATCTTGGAATTTTAATGCGCGAACGCAAAAAATTCGTCGCCAGGCGCGAGTAGGTTTTTTTGTTTTTCACGCAACACAGCCGCCCGAAAACGAAAGGTAGGCCCGTGCGCTGCTGCCAAATTTCGCCAAGATCGTAAAATTTATCCCTGCCCTGCGAAAGCAGCGCCTTTAAAGCGTTATCGCCGATCAACACCTCGCCGCTAAGATCCAGTATGCGGGCTAGCATATTTGAGCTCATCGACGCGGGATCGAGCCTGGGCGCCGAGTTTTTGCGAACGAGCACGCTTAGCACTTCGCGCTTTGCGACGATTCCAAGAGGCAGCCTGCGGTATTTTGCGCGGCGGCTTTCGATGCTCGAGATCACCGCGGCGTCTATCCTGCGACTATAAAGATCGGCACAGAGCTTGCTCGGCACCCCTTTTTTAAATTCTATCGATTTTTTAACATAAGACGGCAGCGGAAGGGATTTTAAAAATACGTGAAAAGGGAGCAAATTTAGATAATCGATTTTGCCTAATAACATGACTTTCTCCGAATTTAGCGCAGGAAAAGAGGGTTAAATTCCGGCGCTAAATCGGAATTTAACCAAAAATTTTAAAGTTTATTTGACCTCGGTGATCGGGATGGATTTGTATTTGATAAACTCCACTATGCCCTCACCTTTTTTGAAGTGGATGCTCACTCCGTCTTTGTTTTCCATATAGATGCCGTCTGCGGCACGCTCGCGCTTGAGGTTGTAGCTTTTGCCGCTATCGTCCTCTAGCACGGCGGTATTGAAATCGTCGTTTGAGCTAAGCGATAGTTTTTTGCCCTTATCATCGACGAAATAGAAGGTCTTTGCGTTCTCTTTGGTTATGGTTTTTTCGCTCTGTGCTTGCTTATTCATAGCGCTATCCGGGGATTGGCGGAGCTGATTTGAGCCGCATCCTAGCAAAACTAACGCCAAAGCGGCGCACGATAGAACTTTAAACATATTTTTCCTTTAAATTTAGGTTGCACTCGTTGATGAGTGATTTTCGAATATCCCAAAGCTTTTGAGAGAGATCCACTTTGTAGCTCTGCGGATGGACGTTGCGAAGGTGCTCAAGCCAAAATTTACTCTTCTGCTCCTTGCTAAAACGCGCTATCTCGCTTACCGTGCGGCGGACGCCTACGAATTTGCCCTCCCTAAAAACGGGATGCAAAAGCTTATACGCGCTGAAATTCGTTAAAATTTTACGCTTGTAGGTGTAAAGAGGGTGAAAAATTTCAAGCGGCGCGCTCTCGTCTATACTCTCGTCATCAAGCGTGATCAGATCAGCAAGCGCCATGCCGTTATCTTTGTCGTAGAGCCTAAAGACCTGTTTGTAGCCGGGGTTATTGATCTTGCGCGGATCGTTTGAAATTTTGATCTTAGCCACGATCTCGCCATCTTTTTCGATACCGCTTAGCTTATACACGCCGCCTAGGCTCGAACTGTCTCCGCCGGTAATAAGCCTCGTGCCGATGCCCCAGCTATCGATTTTAGCGTCGAAAAGCTTGAGCTGATCGATCGCGTATTCGTCTAGATCATTCGACGCAGTGATCTTTGCGTCATTAAAGCCCGCCGCATCGAGCATCTTGCGCGCCTGCTTGGTTAGATACTCCAGATCGCCCGAATCGATGCGGATTCCAAGCGGCTTATGACCGCTTGCGCGCAGCTCCTCAAAAACCTTGATCGCATTCGGCACGCCGCTTGCGAGAGTATCGTAGGTATCGACGAGTAGAAGCGCGCTATCTGGATAAATTTTAGCGTAAGCGCGAAATGCCTCCAGCTCGCTATCAAAGCTCTGAATCCACGAGTGCGAGTGGGTGCCGATCGCAGGGACGTCAAATTTCTTTGCGGCGAGCACGTTTGACGTGGCGCTGCAACCGCCTATAATCGCAGCCTTTGCGCCATAGATGCCCGCACTTCGCCCCTGAGCGCGGCGCAAGCCAAACTCCATCACCAAATCACCTTTGGCGCTAAAGTTTATGCGCGAGCTTTTCGTGGCGACGAGAGTTTGGAAATTTATAGTATTTAGGATCGCGGTCTCGATGAGCTGCGCTTCCATAATGTTTGCTTTGACGCGGATTAGCGGCTCGTGCGGAAATACGATCTGCCCCTCATCCATTGCGTAAATTTCGCCTCTAAATTTAAAGCCTCTTAGAAATTCTAAAAATTCGGGCTTAAATAAATTTAGACTTTTTAAATACGCGATGTCGTCATCGCTAAATTTAAGATTTTCGATATAATCCACGACCTCGCTTAGGCCGCAAAATATCGCGTAACCGCCGCCGCTTGGGTTTTTGCGATAAAAAACGTCAAAAACCGCCGTCTGATCGGGCTTTGTAAAAAAATAGCCCTGCATCATGCTAAGCTGATAAAAATCGGTAAGTAAAGCTAAATTTTGCATCTGCGTCTCTCAAATTTAATCTCGCCTCGTGCAGGAGCAAGGAATCATAGCTTTTTGGCTTCTAGGCTCTTTTTATAAGCCGCAGCGTCGAACTCTTTGACGCGAGCGACACCGTCATCTACCGCAGCTTTTGCAACCGCCGTCGAGATCACGGCAAATACGCGCGGATCGAAAGGATTTGGGATAACGTAGTCTTTGCCGAATTTCAAGCTATCTTTGCCCAGCATCTTGCGGATTTCTGCAGGAACCTCTTCACGAGCAAGATCCGCCATCGCGCGAGCGGCCGCAATTTTCATATTTTCGGTGATCTTTTTGGCTCTTACGTCAAGCGCGCCGCGGAAGATATACGGAAAGCCCAAAACGTTATTGATCTGATTTGCAAAGTCGCTTCTGCCCGTGCCTACGATCGCGTCGCTTCTTACTTCCTCGACCTCGCTCGGATAAATTTCCGGTACCGGATTTGCAAGCGCAAAAATGATTGGATGCGCCGCCATTGTCTTTACCATCTCTTTGGTTAAAACGCCCGGCTTGCTAAGACCCAAAAACATATCGGCTCCGTTAATCGCATCCTCTAGCGTGCGATCTGCGGTATCTAGGGCAAATTCTTTCTTTTGCTCGGTAAGATCAGCGCGACCCTTGTGGATCACCCCTTTGGAGTCAAGCATTATGATATGTTTAGCGCCTAAATTTTGATACATCTTCGCACACGCGATGCCCGCAGCGCCAGAGCCGCTGACTACGATCTTCATATCCTCGATCTTTTTGCCGCTGATGATAGCGGCGTTGATTAGTCCTGCACCCGTAATCATCGCGGTGCCGTGCTGATCGTCGTGCATGACGGGGATATCGACGGCTTTTTGCAGCTCGCGCTCGATCTCGAAGCACTCGGGAGCTTTAATATCCTCTAAATTTATACCGCCAAACGTAGGCGCAAGCGCTTTGCAAATTTCAATTATCTTTTTAGGATCTTTTTCGTCGATCTCGATATCGAAGGCATCTACGCCGCCGAATTTTTTAAACAAAACCGCCTTGCCCTCCATTACGGGCTTTCCGGCGATAGCGCCGATATCTCCGAGTCCTAAAACCGCCGTGCCGTTGGTGATGACGGCTACGAGATTGGCTTTATTGGTGTATTTAAACGCGGCTTCGTGATCACCTTCGATCACCTTGCAAGGCTCTGCGACGCCCGGCGTATATGCAAGCGCCAAATCCTCCGCCGTAGCACATGGTGTTTTTACATTCGTTCCGATTTTGCCGCCTATGTGGTACTTCAAAGCCGCTTCAACGTTTACTTTAGCCATTTTATAATCCTTTTTTTATTAAATTTGAAATTCTTGTTTTAACTTCGTCGCTTCCTAAAATTTCACAAATTTCAAAAATCGACGGACTTACGCTTCCCCCCGTGATCGCAACGCGCAGCGGCTGAGCCAGGTCTTTTAGCTTGGCGCCGTTTGCGTCCAAAAATTTCATCGTCTCCTCCTCGCACTCCTTTGCGTTTAAATTTGCGCTTAAAGTATCCGCAAATTTTGCGAGTAAGCTTAGCGAACTTTCGGTTACAAATTTCTTATACGCCTTCTCGTCGTAGTAGCTCGGGCGGGCTAGAAGAGCTTTAATGCCTTCAGCCATCTCCACTAGCGTCTTTGCGCGCTGTTTGTACTGCTGCGCGATGAGATGTTTTTTTGCATGCGAGCGGATATCGACGCCGAATTCTACAAGCTGCACGGCAAGCTCATCGTCGCTTGAGCTTTTAATATAATGCGCGTTTAGCCACTCAAGCTTGGTTTGGTTGAAAGTGCTACAGCTCTTGCTGATATGGCTGGGATCGAAATATCGCTTCATCTCCTCCATGCTAAAAATTTCATCGTCTCCGTGGCTCCAGCCCAGGCGCACTAAGAAATTTAGCAGAGCTTGCGGCAGATAGCCCATACGTTTGTACTCCATCACGTCGGTAGCGCCGTGGCGTTTGCTTAGCTTGCTGCCGTCGGTGCCGTTGATCATCGCGACGTGGTAAAATTTCGGAATTTTAAAGCCTAGCGCGTTATAAAGTACGATCTGCTTCGGGGTGTTGCTTAGATGATCGTCGCCGCGGATCACGTCCGTGACGCCCATCAGCGCGTCGTCGATCACGACCGTGAAGTTATACGTAGGCGTGCCGTCGCTTCTGGCGATGATGAAATCATCCAAAATGTCCTCTACGTTAAATTTAATATCGCCCTTGATGCCGTCGTTAAATTCTATCGTACCGCTAAGCGGGGATTTGATGCGGATCACAGGCTCGATACCCGCAGGCGGCGTACCCGCAAAGTCGCGGTAGCGGTTATCATAGCGCGGGCGTATCTTAGCCGCCTCCTGATGCGCGCGCAGCTCGTCCAGCTCATCCTTGCTCATATAGCATCTGTACGCCTTGCCCTCATCCAGTAGTTTCTGGACGTATTGTTTGTAAAGATCGAAGCGCGAGCTTTGATACACGACCTGTCCGTCGTAGTCCAAACTGCACCACTTAAATGCTTCCTCGATCGCCTGCGCAGCCTCCTGCGAATTGCGCTTCAGATCGGTATCCTCGATACGTAGCAGGAATTTGCCGCCGTTTGCTCTAGCGTAGAGGTAACTAAAAAGCGCCGTCCGAAGTCCGCCGATATGCAAATACCCCGTAGGACTAGGCGCAAAACGAGTTACTATCATAAATTTCCTTTGTAAGAATTACCATTTATTACCATTTAATGTTATAATCGCGGCTTCGTAATTATAAAGCAAAAAGATTAAATAAAGGTTGAAAATGATAAAAAAACTGCTTTTTTCCGCAATGATCTGCGCCGTTTGTGCGAACGCTGAAGTAGTAAACGGCGTCATCGCCGTGGTAGATAACGAGCCTATCACGAACTACGAGCTGGTAAAGGTCCAGAAATTAACGGGCGCTTCACCGCAAGCCGCGATGGAAATTTTAATCGGACAAAAGCTTCAACAATCCGAGATCAAGCGCCGCGGCATCGCCGCAAACGACGCGGAAGTAGATGCTAGGCTAAAAGCGATCGCCGAGCAAAACAAGCTAAGCTTTGATCAGCTAAAAACCGCGGTAGAAAGTCAGGGGATGAATTACGCCGATTTTAGAGAAAACGTCCGCCGCACCCTGCTTGAAGAAAAGCTCTATAACTCGATATTTGCGGACATTCAGCGCAAAACTACCCCTGAAAACGTCAAAAAATTCTACACGCAAAATAGCTCTTTGTTTACGACCTTCGACAGCATCACCCTTACTCGCTATATCGCGAAATCTCAGGCTCCGCTCGATAAGATCCGCGCAAATCCGAAGCTCCGTCCGAGCGATGTTTACGTGATGCAAGGAACCCTAAAAGCAAACCAAATGGACGAGGGGCTGAAATATATCGTCACGAATGTCGAGCAGGGCAAATTTTCGCCGATCATCCCTACGCGCAACGGCTACGAGATGTTTTACGTAAACGACAAAAAGGGGCTTCGTACGCTTGATTTCGATAGCGTGCAAGACAGAGCGATCGAGGGCTACGTAACCTCCGAGCGCAAAAAAGCGGTCGCCGAGTTTAACGACAGACTCCGCTCAAACGCCAATATCCGCATCATCGAGCGCCCGCAAGCCCAACCTCAAAGCGGCAAAGACAAGGGCAAAGCGAAGGTTCAAAAGAGAAACTAAATTTTAAATTTATCCGCTTATCCGCCGCGGCGCGCTAAATTTGTTCTTGTGCGCTATGCAATCAAATTTAAAGGCATTTCATGATAGTAATCAGCGATTTTACCGAACTTAAGAGCGATCCTAGAAGCGGCGGCATAAGCGCTGCGGACTTTGGCGCGAGTAAATTTTGCTCCCACATCGATGCCGCCTCAAAACTCCTCGCCGTTTGGAGCGATAACAACAGCGGCGAGGAGCTAAATTTTAAAATTTACGACTTTGATCGCAAGCTTAAATTTAGCCTTCAGGAGCCGATCATCTACGCGAAATTCGAACCCCGCGCGGCTCAAATTTGACTGGCGCGCCGCGACGGCGAGCAAATCACGATATTGATTTACGACTACGACGGCGAGTTAAAATCGAATTTAGCTCTGTCCGATGAGCTTAGAAACTCGGGCGTGTGGATGGATGAGCTGCCCGAAATAGGCGACACGGCGGTAGGTCTCGGCGCCGGGCAGGACGGCAGCAGATCGTTTTTGCTACGCGCGGACGGAAGCGAGCTAAATTTGACCGCCGAGCTCGAAGAGGGCTTTAGTTTTTTGTTTGCGACCGAAGGCAAAGGCGGCGAAAACGACGAGCTTGAACAAAAATGCGCGCCGGATCGCGAATGCAAAGATAAACAAAACGGCGAGCTAAAACGCCGATAAAAACGCATGCAAGAAACTGAGCAAGAGCGCGAAAATAATCAAAAATGCGAGTGAGTGAGCGAAGCGGTGTTGCTAAATTTATACGAGCAAAAGATCGCCGTCGTGAGCTACCCGCAGCTAAAGCCGCTGCGCAAATTTAGCTTCCCCGAGGAGTTCGCGCTGGACGGCGAGACGCGGGAGTTTATGCTGGGCGGTATCACGCCGCTTAGCGATAAAATTTGGCTCGTGCGCGACGACGGCTACTTTCGCCACTATCTTTTTGATGCGATAGAATTTGAGTTCATCGCCGAGATCCCTCTAGCGGGCTTTGAGCCAAAAATCGACGGCGCGGGCGAGATAACGTCGCAAATTTACGATATCGACTATCGCGAGGGCAAATTGATCTTCACTCACTACGAGCTGGCGGGCGAAGGCTAGCAAACGCGCGAGATAAATCTCTATTTCTAGGCGGGCGCCGCAGCGCTCCATCTGCCAGCCGTCGTAATAAATTTTTAAATCCAACGATGTCTCCTTTCGCGCAAACGGGCCGCACCGAGCTTGCACTCACTCAACCGCCAGCTGTAAGAGCGCAAGTAAAATTTAATCCGCAAAGGCGCTTTTTTATGCGCCAAATTTGCGCAGCCGTAAATTTAAATCTAAAAGTGGATTAAAATTTTAAAATTTCATCGCGGCACGGTGCCGGCGGAAGTCTGCTCGCGCTACCTGCCGCTTAGATACTCCTGTAGCGTTTTAACTTCAAGCGCGGAGTCGTCCTTTATCGAGCAGATCGAGCGCGTAGCGGCGATCGCCGCCTTCATCGTCGTAAAATACGGCAGCCTGAAGCGCAGCACGCTTTGGCGAATCTTTGCGGCGTCAGTAGAGTTTGATTTGCTGTCGCTGGTGTTGATGACGAGCGAAATTTCGCCGTTTTTGAGCTTATCCTCGATATTTGGGCGACCCTCGCTGATTTTATAGACAAACTCGCACTCCACGCCGTTTTCGCCCAGCAGCTTGTGAGTACCGCTCGTAGCGGCGATACTAAAGCCCGCGCCCGTAAGTGCGCGTGCAAGCTCCACGGCTCGCAGCTTGTCGTGATCTGCGAGCGACAAAAATACCTTGCCGCCGCTTGGAAGTGCATTGCTAGCGCCGATTTGCGATTTGGCAAAGCTTTTGGCGAAATTTTCTCCGATACCCATCACCTCACCGGTGCTTTTCATCTCAGGCCCCAAAATCAAATCCGCGCCTGCAAGCTTGTTGAAAGGAAAAACGCTCTCTTTGACGCAGATATGGTTTTTAATACGCGGCTTTAAAATCCCCTTCTCTTCGACCAGCACGCCGAACTCGTCGTAAAATTTCAAAGCCTCGCGCAGACCCCCTTGCCACATTACGCGGGTAGCGACCTTTGCCATCGGAATTCCCGTCGCCTTGCTTACAAACGGCACGGTGCGGCTCGCGCGCGGATTTACCTCGATGATGTAAAGCTCGTTTTCAAAAATCGCGAATTGAATATTCATAAGCCCCACGACGCCGAGATTTAGCGCGATCTCTTTGGTTTGGCGGCCTACCAGATCAATCATCTCCGCACTTAGGCTAAGCGGCGGCAAAATGCTCGCGCTATCGCCGCTGTGAATGCCCGCCTCTTCGATATGCTCCATTATCGCGCCGATATATACGTCGCGCCCGTCGCAGATCGCATCGACGTCAAGCTCGGTCGCGTCAAGCAAAAATTTATCTATCAGCACGGGCGAGTGGTTGCTCACACGCACCGCCTCGCTCATATACTGCCTAAGCTCCGCTTCGCTATGCACGCGCCTCATCGCGCGACCGCCGAGCACGTAGCTAGGGCGCACGAGCACGGGGTAGCCGATCGCAGCGGCCTTTTCGATCGCTTCGGCTTCGCTTATGGCGGTATCGTTTTTGGGCTGCTTGACACCGATACTTGCGATGAACTCGCTAAATTTCTTACGGTCCTCCGCTACATCTATCGTGCGCGCGCTCGTGCCGATGATCTTGGCTCCTACGGTGCTTAGGCGTTTGGCGAGCTTTAGCGGCGTTTGGCCTCCAAAATGCACGATCACGCCGTCGGGGCTTTCAGCCTCGATGACCGCTCTAACGTGCTCGAAATCGATCGGCTCGAAGTATAAAATATCGCTCGTGTCGTAGTCGGTGCTGACGGTTTCTGGGTTGCAGTTATACATTATCGTGGTAATCCCCATATCGCGCAGAGCGTAGCTAGCGTGCACGCAGCAGTAGTCAAACTCGATACCCTGCCCGATGCGGTTCGGACCGCCGCCGATGATGAGGACCTTTTTATTATCTTTTGAAATTTTACGGCTCGCGATGGCTGGCGTTATGTTGGTGCTGGAGTATAGATAGGGCGTAAGCGCCGCAAACTCGCCCGCACAGGTATCTACTTCGTTGTATTCAAGGTCGATGCCCTGTCTGGCGCAGGCAAAATGGATATCGTTTTGCGTAAGGCCCAGACTATCTTTTTTGTTGATTAAATTTGCGATCATCTTATCGCTAAAGCCCCAGCTCTTAGCCTGTCTCAAAAGCGCCGCATCGTTGATGATCTCCATATCGATGCGCTCTTCAAATTTTACGATCTGCTCGATCTGGCTCAAAAACCAGTGATCGATCTTGCTAAGCTCGTAAATTTGATCCACGCTCATACCCGCTCTAAAGCCCTGAGCGATATATAAAATTCTATCTTGTTGCGCATTGCGAAGCCCGAAGATGAGATCTTTTTCGCTTAAATTTAATTCTACGAAGCCGAAGTAGCCCTTTTCCAGCGAACACAGCGCCTTTTGGATGCTCTCTTTAAAGCTACGCCCGATCGCCATCACCTCGCCGATACTTTTCATCGCAGTGCCGAGATACGGGTTTGCGCCAGGAAATTTCTCAAACGCAAAGCGCGGAATTTTAGTCACGATATAATCGATCACCGGCTCGAAGCTCGCGGGCGTGCCGGTGATGTCGTTTTTGATCTCGTCCAGGCTAAAGCCCACCGCCAGCATCGTAGCGACCTTGGCGATCGGATAGCCCGTGGCTTTGGACGCGAGAGCCGAGCTGCGGCTTACGCGCGGGTTCATCTCGATGACGATCATCCGCCCCGTTTGCGGATTCACCGCAAACTGCACGTTTGAGCCGCCCGTATCTACGCCGATCTCGCGTAAAATTTTAAAACTCGCGTCGCGCATCGCCTGATATTCTT
>NZ_CALHIK010000059.1 GCF_938030785.1 uncultured Campylobacter sp. | reverse complement strand
CAAATTTTTCAAGCACTTCTGCAAATACTGCAAGTAGTGCTCCGCTAAGCTCAAGAATCGAGATTAAAACTTCAAATTTAAGTAGCGATAAACAGACTTTGGAGAGTAAATTTTACGCTACGAATAAGATCGAGTATTCCCTTTCATTGGCGGAAGAGGCGTATAATAAGAAAGACTACGATAACGCGATAAAATGGGCTCTTACTTCAAATGAGCTAGATAAAGACAATGTCGCCAGCTGGATAATTTTTGCTAAAGCCAATTACAAAAAAGGCCGCAAAGAGGACGCGCTTTACGCTCTTGAAACCTTCAACGCAAAAGCGAAAAATAGCGAAATTTCAAGCCTTATCTCAAAAATTAGAAGCGGGCAGCTATGAAAATTTTATATATTTTAGCTTTTACGGTCGTTTCGATGTTTGCAGTTAGCGCCGATGATGTGCGCAACTGGGATCAGATCGGTCAATACAACCGCATCTGCCAAGAAAGCGTGAGAAATTTATTTATCGAGGAGCAGAGCGAAGCGCTTGCGAATATGTATGCCAAAGCGTGCCTAAAGATGGACAAAGTAAATGAGCTTGTAGTGCCTACGGTGATGCTTTATAAAACTAAAGAGGCGCGCGAGAACGCATCGCTTTATTCTACGATAATTTTTCAAAAAAAGATGCTTTATTTAGCGCTTTGCGACGGCGTGGACATAAGCTATATCAGAACGCCAAAGATTAATTATATTCTGTCTGAAATTTTTGATAAATTTACGGAGAAAGCATACGTAAAAAAGAGTGATACGTATGTTTTTACCCTAGAGAGCGGCGAGCGCGCCGAGCTTTTTATCAAGGAAGAGGAATCGGTAAAAAAGATGGTAGTTGCACTTTACACGGGCGATAAAATTAGCTCGATTAAAATTTATTGGTGATCGCGATGACAAAGATTGAAGAGCAGATCGTTGCGATTTTAATAAGAAACAATATCCTCACAAGCTCCATCGTTCCGGAGATTAAGGATAAGATGGATATCGGTCTAACGCTGGGCGAAGTTTTGGTCGGAGATAACTACCT
Organism: uncultured Campylobacter sp.; assembly: GCF_938030785.1. Lineage (GTDB taxonomy): Bacteria > Campylobacterota > Campylobacteria > Campylobacterales > Campylobacteraceae > Campylobacter_B. Next base: position 12,548 of record NZ_CALHIK010000059.1, on the reverse strand, counting down.
CAGCCAGGATGATTTTTGTTCGATCTTGGTTGAGTTATACAAGCGCCGCCAGATAGCATTTGATGATATAAGCGAGAAATTTTCAGTTGATCCTAAGGAATTTTTGCAAATTCTAGCCAAGAAGATGAACCTATCGTATATGAATTTAGACGATATCGATATAGATTTCAGACTGGCCGATCGCACCCCTACCGCTCAGCTTAAAAGATATGGCGTGATCCCTATTAAAGCGGACGATTTGAATATATATGTCGCCTTTTCCGATCCGTTTAATCTCGAGTCGCAGGATAAAGCGCAAGCTATGTTTAATAAGCAGCTGCTAAAAATCGTAGTAGCCGATCCGAATCAGGTAAATAAATACCTATCCAAGCTTGAGCTTTCGGAGAGCATTAAGGGGATAGTGGCGGAGATCCGCAAAGAGCTTGCTAATACCGGCGGTAGCGGAAGCAGTGACGATACCTCTGCGATTTTAAAGCTTATCGAGATGATAGTTAGTCAGTCTATTAAGATGCGCGGTAGCGATATTCACATCGAGCCGACCGAGAATAACTGCGTCGTGCGCACCAGAATCGACGGAATGCTCGCCGAAATTTTTATCTTTGATAAGGATATCTATCCGCCGCTAGTAAGCCGATTGAAGCTACTTTCAAATATGGACATTGCCGAGCGCCGTAAGCCGCAGGATGGTAGGTTTAGTATGAAAATTTCGGGCCGCGAATACGACTTTCGTATCTCGACGCTGCCTATCATCAACGGCGAATCTACCGTTATGCGTATCCTCGATAAATCCAAGGTTATCATAAGCCTGGAAAAACTCGGCATGCATCCGGATAGCTTTAAGAAATTTAATAACGCTATGAGTGCTCCATACGGCATTATCTTGGTTACCGGACCTACGGGAAGCGGTAAATCTACGACCCTATATGCGGCGCTAAACGATATCAAAAGCGTCGATACAAAGGTCATTACCGTAGAGGATCCGGTCGAGTATCAAGTAAATTTAATTCAGCAAGTCCACGTTAATGAAAAAGCAGGTCTTACCTTTGCTTCGGCGCTGCGCTCGATCTTGAGGCAGGATCCGGATATCATAATGATCGGTGAGATCCGCGATCAAGAGACGCTTAGGATCGCGATCCAAGCCGCGCTTACGGGACACTTGGTTTTCTCGACACTGCACACCAACGACGCTATTAGCGCGATTCCGCGAATAGTCGATATGGGTATCGAGGCTTATCTAATAAGCGGCTCGCTCATTGCCGTCGAGGCGCAGCGACTCGTGCGAAAGCTCTGCCCGCACTGCAAGCAGCCTACCAATTTGCCAAAATCGATGTTGGATCAGCTAAAGGAATTTTTGCCTGAGAAATACACGTTTTTCAAGGCCGTGGGTTGTGATCAATGCAGCCAGACAGGCTATATGGGGCGAGAGATGATTAGTGAAATTTTGCCTATTACCGATAGAATGCAGAGTTTGATCGCTAACGGTGGCTCAAAAGACGATATGCGCACCTTGGCGAAGGAGGAGGGTTTTATAGATATGTTTGAAGACGGTGTTATACGTGCTGCGCGCGGAGTAACTAGTATAGAAGAAATTTATAGGGTGGCCAAACAATGAAAAAGCAATTAGAAGTCGAATATCATGCCAAGGGCACAAGAAAAAAGATGTTCTTGCAAGCTAGCGACAAGGTGCAAGCAAGTAATTTAATGAGGCAACGCGTAGGCGGAACTATCATCAAAAGAGGCGAAACCCAAGTCCTAGCGAATACAAGCGGCGATATTAGGTCGCAAGTCGTTCGTCTACTAGGCGGTAGTGGTAAAGTTAGAACTATGCCGCTAGTCGCGTCGATCCGCCAGCTTTCGGTTATGACGAATGCGGGAATTTCGATCCACGACTCGATCAAGGAGGTCGCAAGAGCGGCAGAGGATAAGACGCTAAAAGAGATTTTTAGCGCTATGAACGACGATCTTAACGCGGGCCTTAGCTTGACCGAATCTACGGAGAAATTTAGAGGTCAGCTCGGCGACGTCGTCGTTGCGATGGTAAGTCTGGGCGAAGCTACCGGTAATATGGCAGAATCGCTGGCCAAGCTTGCAGCTATGCTTCAAGAGCTTTGGGAAAACCAGCGTAAATTTAAAAAGGCGATGCGATATCCGATGATCCTTATGATCGTTATGGCGATCGCGTTTTCTATTTTGATGATGTACGTCGTGCCGAAATTCCGCGAAATTTTCGAAGAGCTCGGTGCGGATCTGCCGCTGCCTACTAGAATTTTGCTCGGCATAGAAAGCACGCTTAATAATTATGGAATTTTCGTTTTAGCTGGTATCATACTTACTATTGTGGGGCTTAGATGGGCGTATCGGAACAACCCCGAGTTTAAGAAGGGTTGGGATAAGTGGATTTTAAAGGTCTATCTATTCGGCAAGATCATATTTTTCTCGACTATGTCGCGATTTATGCTGATTTTTACAGAGCTCGTGCGAGCGGGAATTCCTATCGCAGATGCTTTGGATACAGCCGTTTTAATGGTAGATAACCACACCTTAAAAGAGAAACTCGCTACCGTAAAGATCGCCGTGCAGCAAGGCGTGAGCCTAACTGAGGCGTTTAATAACACCGGGCTTTACGAGAGTATGCTTATTCAGATGATCAGTGCGGGCGAGCAGGCCGGTAACCTCGATAAGATGCTCGGCAACGTCACGGATTATTATAAAGAGAAATTCGACGACATCATCGATAATATCTCAAGCTACGTCGAGCCGATCATGCTATTTTTTATGGCGGGCATGGTTCTTCTTTTGGCTCTGGGTATCTTTATGCCTATGTGGGATCTGGGCAAAGCCGTCAAAAACTAACCCCTTTAATTCCGCGTCCGCAAGGGCGCGGAATTTTATCAAAGCATTAAAATTTCATCCTTCAAATAAAATTTTAACCTTCATTTGGCTAAAATACCGCTTTAAATTTAAGGATCTATCATAATCAAAGAAGTATATTTTATTGTCGTATCGGCCGTTATAATATTTTTTGGACTTGCCACCATTGCGCCCGATTCTGCGCTCGTAGGCAGCGCGGGTAACGCCATTCGCTCATTTAATATCGGGCTGTTCGGCTACTTCGCTTATATCTATCCGCTCTATTTATTGGCGCTTGCATTCGTGGCGTATCGCTATTTTAGCGGCTTTAATTTTAGATTTTTAGAGTTTAGCATCGGCGCGATTTTACTGTTTTTTACCATTTTAATGATTCAGTCCAGCCTCTTCGGCGCCAGCGGTGGAGCTATCGGCAGCTTCGTCATAGATGAGCTTAGGCGCATGATCGGAAGCGTAGGCGTATGGATCTTTAATCTTACTCTTTTCGTACTCGCGCTAGTGCTGATATTTGAAGACCGCTTTACCGACATCGTCAAAAACTGCTTCGTGGGCTCAAGAGACGAAGGCGCGCAGGATGATGAAATTCGGGGTGATCTCGTAAACGATATAGATCTTGCATCCAAGCGACAAGAGGGCGATCTTGAAATTTCCGCAAGAAGGGGCGAGGCCGCGAAATATCCGCCCGAACAGGGTTTTTATAATACAAAAAATTCCGGCGCGTCATACGGGGCCGCAGACGAGCTTGCATTGTCCAAGCAGGGCGGCTTTGCGGGGCAGGGTGCATCCGACGATCAGGGCTTTGGCGGCGAGGATATGAAAGCCGCAGAGCTTAAAATACCGCAAAAGGGAAAGCCGAGCAGGCTAAAAAGGGTCGAGCGCCTAAGCGAGGTCGCCGAAAATAAAAGGCTTTTGGATCAGCTCGATAAGGGCAGGGTGGCTAAGCCCAAGGATTTTAAGCTGCCGCCGCTTGATTTTTTAAACCCGCCGCCGAAAAAGAAAAGTAACATCGACGAGAGCGAGATCGATCGTAAAATTTACGACCTGCTCGATAAGCTGCGTAAATTTAAGATCGACGGCGACGTGGTGCGGACTTACTCGGGTCCTGTCGTTACGACCTTTGAGTTTCGCCCCGCCGCGCACATCAAAGTAAGTAAAATTCTAACGCTGCAAGATGATCTCGCGATGGCTCTTCGGGCGCAGACCATCCGCATCCAAGCGCCGGTTCCGGGCAAAGACGTCGTGGGTATCGAGATTCCGAATCAAAATATCGATACGATCTATCTGCGCGAAATTTTAGAAAGCGACGTGTTCAAAAACGCCTCCAGTCCGCTTACCATCGTGCTTGGCAAGGACATCGTGGGCCAGCCTTTCGTCACCGATCTTAAGAAGCTACCGCACCTTCTCATCGCAGGCACCACCGGAAGCGGCAAGAGCGTGGGCATCAACGCCATGCTGCTTAGTCTTTTGTATCGCAACTCGCCCAAGAGCCTGCGCCTTATAATGATCGATCCGAAGATGCTTGAGTTCAGTATCTACAACGACATCCCGCACCTGCTAACGCCCGTCATCACGCAGCCTAAGCAGGCGATCATCGCGCTAAGTAATCTCGTTGCGGAGATGGAGCAGCGCTACTCGCTTATGGCGCAAAACAGGACGAAAAATATCGACAACTACAACGAAAAGATGCTGCGCGAGGGGGGCGAAATTTTGCCTTACATCGTCGTTATCATCGATGAGCTCGCGGATCTGATGATGACGAGCGGCAAAGACGTAGAGCACTATATCGCGCGTCTGGCGCAGATGGCGCGTGCCAGCGGTATCCATCTCATCGTAGCGACGCAGCGCCCTAGCGTGGACGTCGTCACGGGGCTGATAAAGGCGAATTTGCCTAGTCGCATCAGCTTCCGAGTGGGCTCGAAGGTCGATAGTAAGGTGATCTTGGATCAGATGGGCGCGGACAGCCTGCTCGGGCGAGGCGATATGCTCTTTACGCCGCCTACCGCGCCGGGGCTCATCCGCCTGCACGCGCCGTTTACGACCGAGAATGAGATCAACAAAATCGCGGAATTTTTAAAAGCGCAAGAAAGCGTCGTTTATGACGAGCGATTTTTGATCGAAAACGAGGGCGCCAAGCAAGAAGGCGGTATAATCAATCCGCAAAATATCGTGCTTGACGAGCTTTACGACGAGGCAAAAACGATAGTTTTGGAGGAGGAGAAGACCTCGATCAGCTACCTGCAGCGCCGCTTGCGTATCGGGTATAACCGCGCCGCGACGATCATCGAGCAGCTCGAGCAGATGGGCGTTTTAAGCGAGATCAACGCCAAAGGTCAGCGCGACATAATCAAGTAAATTTTAAAATTTCGATAAAATTTAAGCGGCGAAATTTTGAAATTTATTGGATTTGCGGCGTTGAAATTTTTAAAATTTGATCGGTCTGCGTCGGTGGAATTTTAAATTTTATAAATTTTAAAATTTATCGGATTTGCCGCGGCGGAATTTTAAAATTTTCGGCCCCTGCGGCGGATTTAAATTTTAAAATTTGCGCGCTCTGCGGCTCGCTGTATTCTGTGACTGTGGTAAAGTGTGGCAGCTTGCGCGGATGTGATCGAGGCTTTTTGCGGTATGGAGGGGCGCTTTAAAGGTAGTGCTCGGCAGGTACAAACAGCGCGTTTTTCAGCTTGTGTTTGCGACACATAGTTTTTTAAAACGCATTGAAATTGAAGGCGCAGTTCAATTGCACGCTGTGTTCTTGGCGCTAAATTTAAACCGCGGCGCGAAATTTTAAAGTGCAAGCGGAACGAAAATAGAGCGAGCTTTAAAAATTTAAAAATTGAGCGCTAAAATTTTGCGATTTCAAATTTTATAAATTTACAAAGGCCGGCAGAATTTAAAATTTTAAAATTTCGCTTCTTTTTGGGCTTTGGAATTTTGAAATTTAAAAATTTGCCGCAGCGGATCAAAATTTTGAATCGCGCCTTGCCGGTATGAAACGTCTTGCTACTGCGCAAGCGGGAGAAACTGCCGGAGTATTGGCTTGCCGTGCGTGGCGGCTGATTTGCAACACGAACGCCCATGTGCAATTTTGCATAGTCGCGGTTTGCTACCATGCTATAAGCGTGCCGAAAGTCGTCTTGTGTAAGAAGAATGTGTACTTACAAGGCGGCGCGGGATGTTTTTTTCGGCGTGCTATATCGTAGCGTACGCCGCAAAGCCGCCTTATGTGCGAGAATAAAATTCGCGCCACGCGTCAAAGACGCATGATCGCATTACGTGCCAAAAGACAATACGTGGTCGTGCCGTACGCTTTTTAAAAGGCGGTGCCGCGATCCGGACCGTGCGGCAGGGGCGCGATGCGAGGTTTGAGCCTCGCGCGGCAGACGAAGCGTGCACGGCGCGCGTAAATGCGAATAAAATTTAAAACGGAGAGACGATTGAGAACCGATAAATGGCTTTATTACTTCACCTGCGCGCTCATTACGATCGGCATGATATTTTCGCTGTCGCTGAGCTCATATACGGTGCTTCTGCTGGGCACTACGCCGTTACATTTTTTTTATCGCCAGTGCGCGGTGGGCATCGCCTGCATCGCGGTGATGTGGATCGTCTCGCGCGCCAATCCTGATAAATGCCTAACACCGGTGTGCATGTCGCTTTTTGCGATAATGGGGATTTTGATGCTCGCGATGGGCTTTTTACCCAAATCCTTGGTCGCCGACGTAAACGGTGCGGCGCGCTGGATCAGGCTACCGTTTTTTAACCTCGCGCCGGTGGAATTTTTCAAGGTGGGCTTCATCTACTTTTTGGCGTGGAGCTTCTCGCGCAAGCTCGATCACTCCAAAAAAAGCATCGGGCGGGAGATTGCGACGCTGCTTCCTTACGTAGCGCTTTTCGGCTTTGTGGTGATCCTAGTCGCCATCGTGCAAAACGATCTGGGACAGGTCGCGGTGCTGGGGCTTACGATGATTTTTATGTCGCTTTTTGCGGGCACGAGCTTTAAGCTCATTGGTGCTAGTTTTTTAGGTATCGCAGGGCTTGCTTACGTTTTTATCGTCACGAGCGCGCACAGAGTCGATCGCGTGCGCTCGTGGTGGGGCGGCGTGCAGGATTTCGTGCTGTCGTTTATGTCGCCGGAGACTGCCGCGGGGCTACGTATAGAGGATGCTAGCGCGCCGTATCAGGTCGGACACTCGCTAAATGCGATAAACAACGGCGAGTTTTTCGGGCAGGGACTTGGGCTTGGAAGCTTTAAGCTCGGCTATCTGAGCGAGGTACATACCGACTTCGTGCTTGCAGGTATCGCCGAGGAGTGGGGATTTATCGGGATTTTGCTTATAGTGGCGCTATTTTATGCGATGCTCTTTCGCATCTTTCAGACCGCGAGCAAGTCGCCAAATAACGTAAATTTCCTCTTCTGCCTAGGTATCGGCTTTATGTTTTTCTTTTCGTTCATTATCAACTCCTACGGCATCACGTCGATCTCGCCGGTTAAAGGTATCGCCGTACCGTTTCTGAGCTACGGCGGGAGCCACCTGCTCGCGGCGTCGTTTGCGGTGGGGCTCGTTTTGATGGCATCGAAAAGGGCGAAATTTTAAAGCTTTTGCGGGTTTTGGAGCGAGTGCGGTTTAAATTTAGGCGTAAATTTAGAGCCGAATTTTGCGTTTGAAATTCTACGCCGAAGCGCGCCGAGGCTTAAATTTAAGCGCGAAATTTTATAAATTTAAAGGAAAAGTATGGTCATAGCAATCAGCGGCGGCGGCACCGGCGGGCATCTGATAATCGCTAAAAATTTAGCCGCCCACCTTGCGAAGCAGGGCATCAGGGCGATCTTCATCGGCTCAAATCGCGGGCAGGATCGCGCGTGGTTTGAGGATAGCGAGCTTTTTGCGCGTACCTATTTTCTGCAAAGCTCGGGCGTCGTCGATAAAAAGGGCTTTGCCAAGCTAGCCTCGCTGCTAAATATCCTGCGCCTCTCGCTTGCGGCGCGTAAAATTTTAAAGCAAAACGGCGTTCGCGCGCTCATCAGCGTGGGCGGATACAGCTCGGCGCCCGCATCCATCGCGGCGATCCTTTCTCGCGTGCCGTTTTTTATCCACGAGCAAAACGCCGTTTGCGGGCGGCTCAACCGCCTGCTGAGGCCCTTTGCACGCGCGTTTTACAGCTCCTATGAAAAACCTGCGTTCGCTTATCCGATCGCGGATATTTTTTTCGAGACGGCGTGGCCGCGCACGGCGCTTAAGAGGGTCATCTTTTTGGGCGGCTCGCAGGGGGCGAGCTTTATCAACTCGCTTGCCATGGAGCTTGCGCCCAAGCTCTTGGGTCTTGGCTACGGCGTGATCCATCAGTGCGGCGAGCGCGAGTTTGAGCGCATCTCGCAGATCTACGCGCGGCAGGGCCTTGACGTGCAGCTCGTGGGCTTTTGCAAAAACATGCACGAGCTCATCGCAAGCGCCGATCTTTGCGTCGGACGCAGCGGCGCCAGCACGCTGTGGGAGCTCTGCTCAAACGGCCTGCCCGCGATATTTGTGCCGTTTCCGTTTGCGGCGGCGGATCATCAGTTTTATAACGCGAAATTTCTTAAAGAGCGCGGGCTTTGCGAAATTTTACGCCAGGAGGATGCGAGCGGCGAGCGGATTTTGGGCTTGATTGAGAGCTTCGACGTGGCGCGAGCGAGCAAAGGGCTGCTTGAGCTCGCGGATCGAAACGGCGCGCAAGCGATAATCGACGACGTGATGAGTAAAATTTAAAAGCGCGCCGGACAGTATGAGCTTGCGTAAATTTAAGGCGATCTCTGCGAGAGGTTTTAAATTTATAAACCGATTAAATTTTACTTTTTATGTTTGTCTAAATTTGGCGCGGCGCTTGGGTTGAGCAAAAATTTAAAATTTGTATGATTGTCAGGCGAAGGATGCTTTTTAATTCACGCAAATTTAAACTCGCAAACGAAGCCGCGCAAAAGTGCATTAAGCCGTAAAATTATCTGCGTCTAAAGCTGATTATCGCATCATCGTTTTCTTGTTGATATTTTTCAAATAGAGCCTGATATCTTTGCGATTTCGCCGGATCATTGGAATAAATTCCCACTAGAAAATAGCATGCCTCCGCAAATCGCAACTCGCACGATCGCTCAAAGCATTGCGTACCCGCTTCTTTGTCATCGTCGTCAAAATACGCGACGTAACCGAACATAAAGCAGCCTTCGCCGTTACCGAGCTTGCATGCTTTTTTATACAGTTTTCTGCCCTCTTGTGAATCTCTATCCTCGTAGCCTGCGAGTCTCGTGCAGCTTTCGCCGCCGTTAAGCTCGTAGCAGCCTTTTTTAAGCAGATCTTTGGCGCCCTCTTGCGAAATTTCGCCATTTAGTAGCAGCAGGCTCGAAAGTACGGCGCAGGCATCGCCGTCTCCGCCGTCGCAATCTTCGCGAAATCTTACAGGATTTTTCATTTTTAAAGTGCCGTCTTTGGTGCGAATAGAAATTTCTTTAGGATTTTTATTCGCGTCTTCGTTTGCTTGATTGATCGGAATTTGGGTTTCATTCAAAGCCTCCGTGCGAAAAGGTGCCTTTATCGCTATAAAAACCGCGACTATACATACGATGATGAGAGGAAGTATTTTTGGCATGGAGCGATTTTTGTGCGGAGTGCGGAGATCTACGTCTTTGATCGATTGCCTACCCATTAAAGTAGCGACGGAAGGCTTGGGGCTCGGTTTTTGGCTTAAATTTGCGGCCGAACCTGCGCCTGATTTTTCGGTCAAATTTATGGTAGCGTCAGTATCCAGATCTGCATTGGCATCCGTCTCGCAGACATTTTCACTTGAGCTTTTTAAATTTTTGCTCCGCTTTTCTCTCAGCTCGTTTATGCGTTGTATGATTTCTTCGTTATTCAAATGAAATCCTTTTTGCTAGATAAATTTTGCTAGTCGGTTAAACGCCAGGTTTTATCATCAAAATCGCATCGGCATTAAGGGGAATTATATCATCTTATTTTGAATTTTTCAAAAAACGACGACTAAAAAGAATTTGTAAATTTAGCGCAGATGCGCCGTCAAATTCGGACCGGTTCTCGCTGTATAATCCGCAGTCGGGTTTAAATTTTGCATACTTTGGGTGCGCACGTATAATGCGCGTAAATTTACAAAACTTGATATAGTTCATATCAAGTTTATTTATTCTACTCTTGACAAGATTAGCACTCCATGATATAATCTGCCAAAATTTTCAAAAAGGACCGCATAATGGCAAAGAAAAAATTTAAGACCGAAGTGAATGATCTGCTAAATTTGATGATCCATTCGCTTTATTCAAACAAGGAGATTTTCCTGCGCGAGCTGATCTCAAACGCAAGCGACGCGCTGGATAAATTAAACTACTTAAGCCTTACGAACGACGATTATAAGGCGCTTTCGTATGTGCCGCGCATCGATATAAAGATCGACAAAGAGGCCAAAACGCTAAGCATCGGCGACAACGGCATCGGTATGGACGAGGCTGAGCTCGAGAGCAATCTAGGCACTATCGCGCGCAGCGGCACGAAAGGCTTTATGGCAAGCCTTAGCGGGGATGCGGCGAAGGACAGCAACCTCATCGGGCAGTTCGGCGTCGGGTTTTATTCGGCGTTTATGGTAGCGGATCGTATCGATGTTATCAGCCGCAAGCCACTCTCGCAGGACGCCTTTAAATGGAGCAGCGATGCCAGCAACTACATGGTCGAAAAGGCGGAGAAAGAGGACTTCGGCACGACGATAATCCTGCATATGAAAGATGAGGAGTTTTTAGACGAATATAGGCTGGAAGGCATCATCAAAAAATACTCCAACCACATCCCCTATCCGATCTTTATGGATAAAGAAGAATACGTGCCTGCGCAAAAAGAGGGCGAGCAGGAACATAGCGAAATTAAAAACGTCCAGATCAACCGCGCGAGCGCGCTTTGGCAGCTGCCAAAAAGCAGCCTAAAGCCGAGCGATTACAATGAATTTTACAAGCAGATCAGCCACGATAGCGGCGATCCGCTGTTTTATATCCACACCAAGGCCGAGGGCACGCACGAATACACGACGCTTTTTTACGTGCCGAGCAGCGAGCCCTTCGATCTATACCGTGTCGATTATCAAAGCGGCGTGAAGCTCTACGTCAAGCGCGTTTTCATCACCGACGACGCCAAAGAGCTGCTGCCTAGCTACCTGCGCTTCGTGCGCGGCATAATGGACGTCGAGGATCTGCCGCTAAACGTAAGTCGCGAAATTTTACAAGAAAATCGAATTTTAGCCTACGTCCGCGAGCAGAGCGTCAAAAAAATTCTATCCGAGCTGCAGAAGCTTTTGCAGAACGATCGCGAAAAATACATAAAATTTTACGAATTATTCGGCAAGGTTTTGAAAGAGGGGCTTTACGGCTTTGGCGCAAACAAAGAGGAAATTTTAAAGCTCTGTCTTTTTAAATCAAACCTGCGGGAGGGGCTCATCACTCTTGGTGAATATAAGGAAAAAATGGGCGCGGAGCAAAAAGAGATCTATTATATCGCGGGAAACAGCGCCGCGATGCTTAAAAGCTCGCCTCTGATCGAGAAATTTAACGCCGAGGGTACGGAGGTGCTGCTCTGCGACGATGAGATCGATACGATCGTGATGCCAGGCATTTTTGAGTTTGATAAGACGCCGGTTAAAAACGCGACTTCGATCAAGCAGGAAGCTGCGAGCGATGATACCGCGACGCCGCAAGCCAAAGAGATCGCCGCGAAGATCAAAGAAATTCTAGGCGAACGCGTCAAGGACGTTAAAATTTCATCGCGTCTAAGCGGCTCGCTTTCCTGCCTTGTTTTTGACGAGAATGATCCCGATTTTGCGACGCAGCAGCTGCTTAAGCAGATGGGAAACCGCAATCTGCCGCCAATAAAGCCGATTTTGGAGATCAATGCCGATCACGAGATCATCAAAAAGCTGCAGGCCGATAAGCTGATGCTGCCGCAAGTTTCTGAGATAATCTACGATCTGGCGCGTCTTAGCGAGGGGCAGGAGCTTGAAAATCCGAGCGAGTTTATTAAAAACGTAAACGAGCTGATCGCAAAGGCTCTATAGATTATCTAAATTTAGAGCTCCGATCTGCTAGCAAAATTCCGCGCGGCTGCATATATCTATGTAGCCGCGTTTTAAATTTAAAGATAAATTTTAGCTGGCAAACTTCACGAGCTTTTTAAATTTTAAAATTTAAAAGCGGCGAAATTTCATCCTTTGATTTCGGTAAAATTCTATCCGGCGGCTCGGTTTGGCGTTTTTGAAATTTTTAGGTTTTGATCGCTTTTATCTTCGAGCCGAGGTTGGAGCGAGAGCCGAAGATATTCATAAAGACGGGCGAGCCGTTCTTTGACATCATGCCCTCGAAAAATTCCTTCGGCACCGCCCGTGTGTCATAAGTGCGCTCTAAAATTTTAAGTGCCTCGGCATCCGCTGCGACCTCTTGCGAGCGCGAGAACTTACTACTTGCCGCAGCCGAGGCGTATGATGAAATTTTATCGTCGGAATATCAGCGAGACCACGAGCGCGCTGCCTATGCTTTTAGCGTAGTCGCGGTGCTAAAGTGCGATAGCTCGTGCGACGCGGTATGTATGAGGTCGGCAACAACCCCGACGGAGGCACCGCCTACAAGCTCATCCATACCGCAGTAGTGCCTCTAGCGGTCA
>NZ_CALHIK010000058.1 GCF_938030785.1 uncultured Campylobacter sp. | reverse complement strand
GCGGTTCGCTCACAGCGGGTTCAAATTTAATCAATTCGTTTTTATTTATCAAAGCGTAAATCGCGCCCTCGGCGGTGTAGATCGCGTCTATGCTCGCCGTTTCGCTCCGCCCCGTCTTTAGCGCTTTTAAAAATTTAAGCTCGCTATCAAGCACGATGATTTCGGAGCCCGCAAAGGCCAGATAAATTTTGCCCTCGTTAAAAGCGAGCGCCGAAATTTCGTTGTAGCTGTATTTTTGAGTAAATTTTATCTCAAATTTAGCTGCGTCAAAAAGCTTTATCTCGCTGCTTTTATCGTATAAAAGCAGCTGCTTCGCGCTCGCATCGTAGGCGCTTAGGCGCAGCGTAGCATTGGTATCGAAGCTTGCCGCATCCGCCCAAACCTGCGATAAAAATATCAAAATACTAATGCAGAATTTATAAAATTTCATATTATTTGCCCTACGGAAATGATACTCCCATATCGCTTAAAAATCGGTTTAACGCCCCGCTTATGATAAAATTTTAAGCCTTTGCCAAGTTTATTAAAATTTTAAATTTTTGAAAAGAAGCACCCCGCTTTGCTCGGCGTCAAATTTATAAAATCTTAAATTTGTAACATCCCTTTAATTTTATTTAAATAAAAAGTTAGTATAATCGCCAAAGTTTGTTTTAATTTTTATAAAGGAGAAACGATGGAGTTTCTGACGAGTTTGTCTGAATTCAAGCAGTTCATTATTCAATTAATAATCGTGCTTGGTTGTCTGTTCTACGGCGCTAAAAAGGGCGGTATGGCCCTTGGAATTTTAGGCGGCATAGGACTTGTAATTTTGGTATTCGGCTTTAAGCTTCAACCCGGAAAGCCCGCCGTTGACGTTATTCTTACCATCCTGGCCGTCGTCGTAGCGAGTGCGACGCTACAGGCTACGGGCGGACTTGACGTTATGCTTCAGCTTGCCGAAAAGCTTCTTAGAAAGCATCCTAAATTTATATGTATCATCGCTCCTATGGTTGCGTGGACGCTTACGATTTTATGCGGAACGGGACACACCGTCTATACGCTGCTTCCGATTATCTACGACGTAGCGATTAAAAACAACGTCCGCCCGGAGCGCCCGATGGCCGCATCTACGATCTCATCTCAGCTTGCCATCATCGCTAGCCCCGTTTCGGTAGCTGGAGTTTCGATGGTCGCGATCTTGCTGGGTCAAGGCGTGCATATCGAGGGCTTTAGTAGCTATTTGGATCTACTTAAGCTTACTATCCCTTCTACCTTTATCGGAATGCTCGTAATCGGAACGTGGTCGATCTTTAGAGGTAAGGATCTGGATAAAGACCCTGAATTCCAAGAAAAGATCAAAGATCCGGAGCAGAAAAAATATATCTATGGCGAAAGCACTACTCTGCTTGGACAGAAGCTAGCTACCATTAAATGGGTATGTATGTGGATATTCTTAGCCACTATCGCGCTGGTTGCGGTCTTAGGATACTACAAGCAGTTCCGCCCCGCATGGACGAATAACGCACCGGGCAAATCCGTAGAGATCGTAGTGGATAAAAAAGATGTCAAAAACATCACGATTAAAGACGGTCAGGTCGTCTCTACGGTAGAGGGCGGCAAGGTAATCTCAAACGTCAAAGAGTCCAAAGCTAAAGACGCTACTAAATTTAACAGCGTCGAAATTTACGACAAAGACAAAAAGCTTACCCAAAGCATCGTTGCTCAGGACGGAAATGTCGTAATCACCGCAGGCGATAAGAGCGAGAGTATCGAAAACGCAAGCATCGTCGTAAAAGATACTATGAAGAAAACCGCAAATTTAAATATGGTTCTTACCATTCAAATTTTCATGCTTCTAGCGGCGTCCATTATGATGATCGCTTCGGGCATAAAAGCGGGCAGCATCGCCAAAAACGAAATTTTCCACAGCGGTATGGTTGCGCTCGTGGCGATCTATGGAATCTCATGGATGGCGGAGACGATGTTTACCGCCCATATCGAGATGCTTAAGGCGTCTTTGGGAGAGGTTGTCAAGGCCTACCCGTGGACCTATATTCTAGTTTCGCTGCTAATCAGTAAATTTCTAAATTCCCAGGCGGCCGCCGTTGCGACCTTTGTTCCGCTCGCTGTTACCATCGGTATCGATCCGGGCCTCATAATCGCATTCGCGCCGGCTTGCTACGGATACTATATCCTACCTACATATCCGAGCGACCTTGCGGCAATCCAGTTCGACCGCTCGGGCACTACGCATATCGGTAGATTCGTCATCAACCACAGCTTTATCTTGCCCGGTCTAATAGGCGTGCTTACGTCGTGCGGCGTGGGCTTTATTTTCGCTCATCTTTACGGCTATCTATAATAGCTATACGCTCGCGAGTTTCATACTCGCGAGCTTTTTAAATTTCAAAATTCTTTAGATTAACGCTCCGCGCCCGCGCAAAGCTAAATCGTTTTAAATAAAATTTACGTTATAATCCCGCCAAATTCCACATAGGAGGCAGATATGCAAATCCCTATCGCATACGGCAAAGATGATCATCTAAGCTTAGAGATAAACGAGAAAAATTTGCTCGGCGTTTTCGATCCAAACCCCGTGGCTAAATTTGACGAAACGGCGCTCATCGCAAAGGCTCTGGCAAATCCCATAAATCAAAAAAGCTTTGATGAGTTTATCGCGGGCGATGAAAAGATCGTCATCATCGTAAACGACGGCACGAGACCGACGCCGACGGCAAAAATTTTAAAGCAAATTTACCCGAAAATCCGCGAAAAAAATAAAATTTTCATCATCGCTACGGGCTGCCACAGAGAAGGCACGCTCGATGAGTACGAGATGATATTTGGCAAAGAAATTTACGCGGAAATCAGCGCCAAAAACGAAGTTCACGATCACGACTCCAAGCACGATGAGATGGTGTTTTTAGGCGAGAGCAAAAACGGCACGCAGATGTATCTAAACAAAATCGTAGCAGAAGCTAAAAAAGTGATCGTCATCGGCTCGGTCGAGCCGCACTATTTTGCGGGCTACACGGGCGGCAGAAAGGCCTTTTTGCCGGGCACGGCGTCTTATGAGAGCATCACGCAAAATCACAAGCTCGCCCTAAGCTCCGATGCGCAAGCTCTGCGCCTAGAGGGCAACCCCGTGCACGAGGATATGATCGACGCGATGAAAGTTCTTGCGCACATTGATGTCTTTTCAATCCAGACGGTGCTTGATAGCGAGCACGGCGTGTATTACGCAAGCGCCGGACACCTAAACGACAGCTTTTACGACTGCGTGAAAAAGGCAGACGAGGTCTTTTGCGTAAATATCCCGCGCAAGGCCGACATCGTGATCTCAGTCGCGCCCTATCCGATGGACGTTGATCTCTACCAGGCGCAAAAAGCCCTAGATAACGGCAAACTAGCGCTTGCGCGGGACGGAATTTTAATCATGGTCGCAAAGTGCCGCACAGGCATCGGACCAAAGCCGTTTTTTGACCTGATGGCCTCCGCCGACACGCCCAAAAAGGTGCTCGAAAAGATCAGCGCGGGCTTTAAGCTCGGCTATCACAAGGCCGCTAAAATGGCTGAAATCTCGCTCTGGGCGCAGACCTGGGCGGTGAGTGAGCTCAGCGACGATGAGATGCGAGCCGTGCATTTAAAACCATACCACGACATCCAAAAGGCCGTGGACGACGCACTCACGCAAAAGGGCGCGGACGCCAAAATCATCATCCTGCCGTTTGGCTCGATGACGGTGCCTAAGGCCTAGGCTTGGCTAAAATTTTATATTACGATGCGAGCGCGGGCATTAGCGGCGATATGAACTTGGCCGCTCTGGTAGAGCTTGGAGTGGATTTTGGCTATCTTTGCGCCGAGCTTGAGAAATTAAATTTAGCTGGTGAATTTAAGCTGGAGCGAAAAAACGTGCTAAAAAATGGTATCGCCGCTACTAAAATCGACGTAGTGCCGCTAAAATCGCAGCCCCACGCCAGAAGCTACACCGATATAAGGCAAATTTTAGAGAGTTCAAATTTAAGCCAGAGCTGCAAGCAAAGAGCGGACGCTATATTTCGCACAGTTGCCGAGGCCGAAGCCAAAGTCCACGGCACGGACGTAGATCGGGTGCATTTCCACGAGCTTGGCGCGGTTGATAGCATCGCGGACGTCGCGGGCGCAGCGATCTGTTTTGAATATCTTTTTGAAAATTTAGGCGTCTCGCGCGTGCTAAGCTCCAAAATCGAGCTTGGCGGCGGCATAGCGATCTGCGATCATGGCGAGCTTAGCGTGCCTGCACCCGCCGTTTGCGAAATTTTAAAAGGCGTGCCCGTAAGCCTCGGGCGAGCAAATTTCGAGATGGCTACGCCAACGGGCGCGGCGATTTTAAAGGCTTGCGCGGACGAGTTTACGGACGGCGCGAGCTTTAGGATCGAAAAGATCGGCTACGGAGCTGGCAGCAAAGACATCGCGGACTTTGCAAACGTGCTTCGCGCGATGATCTGCGAGGCGGATGAAAATTTAAACGACAAAAGCGGCGAGCCAAATTTAAGCGCGCAGGCTGGCTACGGCGAGGTTTGCAAACAAATTTTAATCTCCACGAACATCGACGATATGGATGCCGAGAGCTTCGCGCTTGCGTGTGAAATTTTACGCGAAAACGGCGCGCTAGACGTCTTTAGTCGCTCTATTTTTATGAAAAAGGGGCGCATGGGCTATGAGCTAAACGCGCTGTGCCGCAAGCAGGACGCGCAAAATTTAAAGGATCTGATATTTACGCACACGACGGCGATCGGCGTTCGCGAGGTAGAGGTTGCTAAAACCGAGCTAAAGCGCGAGTTTGTGCGTATGCAGACGAAATTTGGCGAGATAGGAGTTAAAATTTCGGGCACCTGCCAAACGCAAAAAATAAAGCCCGAATTTGAGGACTGCAAGGCCGCGGCGCTCGCGCACGGCACGACGATCGAGCGGGTGCGAAAAGAGGCGCTGAAAATCTATGACGAAACTAGAAAAACTAAAGGCTGATCTGCGCGAGCTGGGCGAACTCGCGGTCGCATTTAGCGGCGGCACGGACAGCTCGCTGCTGCTGCGCGCGGCGCACGACGCGCTAGGTGCGCGAGCAATCGGCATAACGATAAGATCGCCCTACATGTCCTCGCGCGAGATCGCCGAAGCCGTGGAATTTGCCCGCGCTTACGGCATCCGCCATGAAATTTTAGAGCTAGGCGTCGCGGAGGAGATCAAAGACAATCCCGAAAATCGCTGCTATCTGTGTAAAAAGGCGGTGTTTTCGCGCCTAATCGAGCGTGCCCGTGAGCTTGGTTTTAGCCGCGTCGCAGACGGCACGAACCGCGATGATCTGGGCGAACACCGCCCCGGGCTCAAGGCAAAAGAGGAGCTGGGCGTGCTCTCGCCGCTGATAAATTTAACCAAAGCCGAGATCTGCGAGTTATCGCGCGAGCTAAATTTGCCCACAGCCGAAAAGCCCGGCTATGCGTGCTTGCTAACGCGCTTGCCGCACGGGCGCGAGATCGATGAGAGCGAGCTAAATTTGATCGAAGCGGCGGAAAATCTACTCATCTCAAGCGGCTACGCAAACGTCCGCGCGCGGTGCGACCGCAAAAATATAAAGCTGCAAATGCCCTTTTCTAGTATGCAGGACTTCCTAAACGACGCGAAGTTTAAAAGTGTCGTTAGGCAGCTCGTGACGCTTGGCGCAGCGGAGGTGACGCTCGATCTAAAGGGGCTTAGAGAGGATGTTTTGCATGAGAGAGGATGAAATTTTAGAGCTTTTCGCGGGGATAAAAAGCGGCCGCGTGAGCGAGCAAGAGGCGCTAAAATACCTGAAAAACTACCCCTACGAGGACGTGGGCTGCGCCAAGATCGACACTCAGCGCGCCCTGCGAAACGGCGAGGGCGAGGTGATCTACGGCGAGGGTAAAACGGGTGATGAAATTTTACGCATCGCTGCTGCGATCGGCGCAAGGCGGCAAAATATCCTAATCACGCGCACGAACGAGCGGGTTTTTAAACGGCTGCGCGAGACGTTTCCGCAGGCAGAATTTAACGCTCGCGGCCGCGTCATCAGCGTCAATTTTAAAGAGCTCGCGCTCACGCAAAGCTACATCGCGATAGTATCTGCCGGCACCGCCGACGGCGCGGTCGTGGAGGAGGCGTACGAGACGGCGCGATTTTTAGGCAACGACGCGCGTAAATTTAACGACGCAGGCGTGGCGGGACTACACAGGCTGATCGCAAATTTAGACGAGATACGCGGCGCAAAGGTCGTGATCGCGGTAGCTGGCATGGAGGGCGCGCTAGCTAGCGTGCTCGCAGGCCTCGTGAGCGTACCGGTGATCGCGGTGCCCACCAGCGTGGGATACGGCGCGAGCTTTGGCGGGTTAGCGGCGCTGCTAGCGATGCTAAACAGCTGCGCAAACGGCGTCAGCGTCGTAAATATCGACAACGGATTCGGCGCCGCATATAACGCGAGCCTGATAAATCATCTCTAAATTTACGCCGCGCGAGGCAAATTTAACGGCTAAATTTGAAGGCTAAATTTAAAAGGAAAGCGTTGCGAGGGGAAAATTTAAGAGAGCAAAAGCCGCAAACAAGGCAAAGCGCGCGGACGAGGCTAGCGTTTTTAGCTGCGGCGGTTTTGATTTTGGCGGTTGAAATTTACATCGCGATCTGCGTAAAGGGCGGCTTTGTGCGCCACTACGCGGGTGACGTTTTGGCTGTCATCTTGCTTTATGCTTTGGCTCGGGCTGCATTTAGCGCGCCGCCTTTA
>NZ_CALHIK010000057.1 GCF_938030785.1 uncultured Campylobacter sp. | reverse complement strand
TTTAAGGCAAAAGCCGATAAAATAATCAGTCTTAGCAGGCTTACGTTAGCGCATAAAATCGCTAAACTTTTGCTCTTTGAGCAAATTTTTCGCGCGCTGTGCATTAACGCAAACCATCCATATCACAAATAAAGGGAAAGAATGAAAAAAAACGAGTTAAAATTTTACAAGAAAATTTTAGAAGAGAAAAAGGCGCAACTAAGCGCCAATATTAATAGCTCGGTTAATGAAATTTCAGAATTACGCGAAAATAAAGCCGCGGACGATTTTGACGTTGCCAGTATGAATACTGATCTTAGTATCGAATACTCGCTTAACGTCAATCAGCAAAAGACGTTTTTGGAGATAGAAAACGCGCTTAAACGCATAGCAAACGGCACCTACGGACGCTGCGAATGCTGCGGCGAGGATATAAATCTGGAGCGACTAAAAGCAAGCCCCGAGGCTAGATTATGCATTTCATGTAAGGAACAGGCGGAAAAAGAAAATAGGAGTTAGCGATGAAAACGAAGCAATTCTTTTTATACTCGATCGTCTATATCGCGATTATCGCGATTTTGGTTTTTACACAGCAAAGCGAAAGCTACACGCTGGAGCTATTCGGCTTTGCGCTTACGCTTCCCATAGCGGTATGGATCGTAGTGCCGCTCATTTTGTATATGGTTTTGGCGATTTTTCATATAGTTTTTCACAGCTTCGCGTTTTACCGCACGAAAAGGGCGATTGCAAAAGATCTAAGCGCATACGATGCGATGAGCAAAGAGGTTTTGCTGGGCCTTGATACCAATAAGGACTTCAAAACCGAGTTTTTCAAGGATCCTAGCGACATTACTAAAATTTTATCTCCGTGGTACGACAGCGCGGGAGTCGATGTCGAAAATGACGAACTAAGAGAGGTGGTGGACGTTATCGAACAGGTCAAAAACGGCCAGGTAGCCGATCTGCGAAAGTATAAGCTGCCTAAAAACAACGGGCTGTTTTTACAAAACGAGCTTAACCGCCTCGACGCAGAGCCCGAGTATGCGTATGAAATTTTAAAAACCAAGGGCGTTTATAGCGAAAATATCACCAAAAAAGCCTACGACGTCCTGCTTGCTAAGGGCAGCTACGAAAAGATCAAGACGTATAAAATTCCGTCGGATATCAAGGAAGTAAGCCTTTTGGTAGATCGCGCGGCTAATGATGAGGGTTTTGATATAAGCAACGAAGAGCTTTTTGATCTCGTAAATAACGAAAGCTTTGGCGAGCAAGATTTCATAAGCTTTGCCAAAAAGCTAAAAAATCACCTCGCTCCCGAGCAATACAAGGCCTTTTTCGAGCGGCTCAAAAACGAAAATTCGCAGAGCACCGAGGCGTATCTTTACGTGTTATACGAGCTTGGCATGATCGATGAGTTCAGAGATCAGTTGAGCCTCGCCGACGGCGACGAGTTTGAGAAGTTTAAAATTCTGCTATTTTTGCGCGACAACGGCAAAAACGTCCCCGCATCGCTGATATTTTAGCTTACGTGATTTCGCCCGCTTTTGCAAGCGAAGCCCGTTTTGCGGCGGCTCAAACACAGCCCGCGCAATGCACCGATCAAAAACTCGCGCGCAGATCTTAAATTTTAAAATTTAGCGCGATTTCGGATCTTTAAATTTAAAGCCTTGCTTGTCGCGCACGACTCTTGCGCGGCGAAATTTTAAAATTTAAACGTAGCGCGGAAACCTCTAAGCCTAAATCAAATTTGAAATAAGAAATTTAAAATGACGAAAGATTTTTTTAAAAGAGACCCTCTATTTTTAGCGCCTTTGGCGGGCTTCTCGGATCCGCCGCTGCGGGGCGTAGTGAAAAAATTCGGCTGCGACGCGACCGTAAGCGAGATGATAAGCGCAAACGCCCTTGTTTTCGAGGGCGAAAAGACGCTAAAGATGCTCGAAAAAAACGCCGCAGAAACCCCTTTTTTCGTGCAGATCGCAGGCAGCGATGCGGAAATCATAAAAAAGGCGGTTCTGCTCATCAATAAATTTGACGGCATCGACGGCATCGATCTAAACTGCGGCTGTCCCGTCCCTAAAGTCGTGAAGCAGGGCGCCGGCTCGGCGCTACTACTTGACCTACCCCGTCTATCGCGCCTGGTTGAGACGATCAAAAAATATTCGAACAAAAAATTTACGAGCGCGAAGGTGCGGCTGGGCTTTGGTGCCGTGGATATCGAAAATATCGCGCGTGCCGTACAGAGCGCAGGAGCCGATTTTATCGCGATTCACGGTCGCACCAGAGCTGGCGGATACAGCGCGGCGGTGGATTACGGCGCGATCGCAAGAGCCAAGCGCGCGCTGCAAATCCCAGTGATCGCAAACGGCGATATAAACTCCTCCAATGCACCCGCAGTGCGAGACCTTAGCGGCGCAGACGCGCTGATGATCGGTCGCGCGGTAATCGGCAGGCCGTGGATCTTTCGCGAGATCAAAACGGGCGAACGCGCAAGCGACGCGCTAAAAAGGGAGGTCGTGCTCTATCATTTCTC
>NZ_CALHIK010000056.1 GCF_938030785.1 uncultured Campylobacter sp. | reverse complement strand
CAGAGCTCTGCCAAAGTAAAACTTCGCAAAATTTTAGCTTTAAATTTGAAAGCGCACATACCATCTGCTGTACCGTAAGCAAACCGCGACGGAGAATGGAGGTACGGCGAGCGATTGTTGCGGCAGCATGAACGGCGCGCTGCGAGCCTTATCGCCACAATAAAACAAGAAGTCTGCATTTAAAATTTACCACACATAAAATTTCGCCGCGATAAATGCAATAAATTTAGATATCGGGAGCGATCCGTGCGGTTTTGATTTCTGCGCGTCACGCAGTAAATTTTATGCGCGGCAAATTTTGAGCCGAATAATTTATCTTTTATCGCGGCCACGCCAAAATCTAAGCTCTCTACGCGCTAAGACGGCGCTTGCATGTAGCGCTAGCTAGAATGAAATTTAATCGGCAGTTGAGACTGGCTGTCACCCCATAAAATGCTTGCGTGCAGCGCGGGCAAGAAATTTAACCCGCCGCCTAGCGCGCGATGAAAGAGCTTTGCGGCGCCTACGCCGCGATGATTTCGCGTACCTTTTCGGTGAAATTATCGCTCACGATGTATTCGGTCGGATAAACGAGTACCTCGCTGCCGTTGCGAATCCGCAGAATCAGCCGCTTGGTATTTTTTAGCGCCGTGTCGCAAAAGGCGAGATGGTAAATTTTATAAATTTTCTCGCGACTTAGCTCGCCCAAATTTAGCTCAAACTCGAAATCCTGCGCGTTTTTGCGCTGCGCCTCGCGCTCTTTGCGCGCCTTAAGAGCGGGATCCTCCGCAACAAACCCGCCCCTTCGCTCAGCAAAATTCCCGCCGCCGTAGCCGCCACTTCGTTCGCCGCCGAAACCGTTTTCGCCCTCATTTCTGCGCTCGGAGCCGAATCTGGAGCCTCTGATTTTGCCTGGCGCGTAGTTTTCGATCTCGCGTGCCGCATCCAGGCTCAAAATTTCATCCAGATAAATTTGATATTTGCCGCCGTAAGGGGACGTGTTTTTACTAAGCCGCACCCAAAACGCCATCGGGCGCTCCAGCGCGTCGTCGTTTAGCGATGCTACC
>NZ_CALHIK010000055.1 GCF_938030785.1 uncultured Campylobacter sp. | reverse complement strand
GTAGTCGGCAAAAGTTCAGAGCCGACTGCCGCGAGCAGAAGCCGTAACCATACCGCCGCGAGCCAAATTCCAATCCCGCCGTCGCTAGCAGAATTTTCAAGGCTTCATTCGATCCGCCGCAAAACACAGAACCATACGGCGTCTCAAATCCGAAATGGCTGCGAAATTTCGTTTGCTGCGCTGGTCGCTAAAAACATGCGCGTTATTGCGACCTTTTGAAATTTTAATCTCGCAATTGCCGCGACGGGCGGTAAAATTTCACCGTTAAATTCCCAAGCGACATATCTATGCGGCGCCAGCGCGCCGTATCGGTAAAATTTTAAAATTTGCCAGCTCCGCTCTTTTTCATGAAATCTATCTGCTCTTAAGTGCTGCGATATGACGCCGATCTTGCGTCGTTTTCGCGCGATGAGTATGAGCGAGAAAATATGCGGCGGGCGTAAATTTTATCGGCGCGGCAAGCGCATTTTAAATTCCGCGTCCGAGCAACTCCGCATAGCGATCGCAACCCTCATGCGCTTAAAAGATAGAATTTCAAATCGCGGCTCTCTAAAGAAAAAAACGGAATTTTAAAATCACTAGCGATACTGCGGGGGCGAGCACGCATAAGCAAATCGCGATAAAATTTTGCTAAAATTAGGCGCAAACTTTTTTAAATAGGAGTAAAAAATGAGAAAAAGCGTATTTTTCTTTTTGTTGCCGCTGTTTTTATTCGGCGGCGAGGCGCAAAAGCAGCTAAACGTCTTTCAGCTAACGCCGTCAAAGATGCCGCCGCAGCAGTTTAAGGTCGAAGCGATCTTTTCGAAAGAGATCAAAGCCGATTGCAACGACGCGTATCTGATTGGCGGCAAAATAGAGCAAAAAGAGGGCTCGGACGGGCTTTATTACGAGTTTAGCGGCGGCGATGAGCTTGCTCAAACGCTGATGCTGTGCGACGGCAAGAAGCAAAAGAAGCGGATCTATTACGAGCTCACGCATCCATTCGCCTACGACGGCGGTGAAATTAGAATTTTAGCGCCCAAAGACGTCAAGGTCGAGCTTAAAATTTACGAACTCGTAGAGAGCAAAGAGCCTAAAATCCGCAAGATGAAATAATTTCGCGAGAAGCGTTGATGCAAAAAAGCGGATTTGCAAAGGCTCTGTGCAGCGACGAGCGGAGCGCAAAGATACCGAGCGAGCACGATTTTTTCGCGCCGCTCATTGGCGATTGGGATATATGGTGGACGGACGGCTTGCAGAGCGGCACGCCGCGCGAAGTTAGAGGCGAGTGGCTCTTTGCGCGGGTTTTGGACGGATACGCGGTACAGGACGTGTTTATCGTGCCCTCGCGCGAACAGCGGCTCGCAAATCCGCAACCGGACGCCGAATACGGCACGACGATAAGGATTTATGAGCCCGCAAGCGGGACGTGGGATATTTTTTACGGCTGCGTCGGCACGGCGCTGCGCCTAACTGCGCACAAGGAGGCGGAAGAGATCGTGCTCGTGCAAAACGGCGATGGGGCGATGCGCTATGTCTTTTCACAGATGAGCGAGGCGTCGTTTTCGTGGCGGAAGGAGCTGCGAAGCGACGCGGGGCTCTGGCAGGTCGTCGCGCGAGTCCGTGCACGCAGAAAAGCTTAGCCGCCTACAAAAGAGATACACGATCCGCTTTTAAGACCCGCCGATAGATGTCCGCGCCGCAGAAAACTAGCTGTTCGCAAACGAGCCGGCTAGCCGAACTGCTCGTAAAAGCCGAACTGCTCGTAAAAGCCGAACCGCGCGCAAAAGCCGAACTGCTCGTAAAAAATAAAATCGCTCGCAAAAGCTAAATCGCGCGCAGAAAATTTAACCGCCATTTTTAAAAACCAGGCTACGCCTTTGCGTAAATTTTAATCGCGAAATTTTGCTGCATCTGTGCGCAAATTTTGCGTGCGGCAGAATTTCATCGTACTTTTGCATAGATTGCGTCCGTAAAATTTAGCGCTCTCCAGCTTGCATGCCTTTTAAATTTTAAAAATTTAGCCGTAAAATGCACGACATACAAAGCTCGCGCGGCGGCGGCAAGCATTGCGCCGGTAAAGGCGGTAAAGCTGCAAAATTTAGCGCAGACGCGCCGTTTGGTTAAAATTTCAGTATAATTTCGCAAAAACAAGGAGAGAGCATGTCAGAGAGAATTTTCGAAAGCCTAAAAGAGCTTTTGACGCAGCAGGGGGCGTGCTTCCGCGTCGTAGCTCACGAAAGCGCGGGCACCTCCGCCGAAGTCGCCAAAATCCGCGGCACGCAGCTAGGTCAAGGCGCAAAGGCTCTGGTTTGCACGATCAAGGGCTTTAAGGACGGGCAAATTTCTTTCACGCAAAATTTAAATTTATCGGATAGCGCGCAAAGCTCCAACGCTTCTTGCGTTGCAACCGCTCAAGGCTGCGAAAACGGCGCCTGCGCGGGAAATTTAACTTTAACCGCCGATCAAATTTGCGCAAACGTGCCGCAGCAGCTGAAGCTTCCTAGCGACAAACCCGCGGGCAGAAACGGCAGGATCTACGTCCTAGCGGTTTTCGCAGCCGATCATAAAACCGATCTAAAGCGCCTGGCGCAGGGGCTCGGCGGCACGAAAGCATCGCTCGTAAGCCCCGATGAAGTGGGCGATCTCACGGACTGCGTCATCGGCTCGGTGCCGCCCTTTAGCTTCCACGACAAGCTGCTGCTAATCGCCGATCCGTCGCTGTTCGGACGCTTTGAAGAGATCGCTTTCAACGCGGGTCTGCTCGATCACTCGATCATCCTAAACGCGCAGGATTACGCGCGCATCGCAGCTCCGCGCATCGTTAGCTTCACTGAAGAGGCACAGGACGGCGAATAAGCCCGCTCTACTTGGCACAGCGACGTGATTTTATCGTAGCCAGCCCGCACTCGGCGCAGTAGCGCGCATTCATCGTAGGCTAATTCGTTCGCGGCACGATGAAACGTTTTCATCGGCGGTGCGAGCTAGCGAGACTGCGCCCTTTACGGCAACGCTTTCGCGTAACGGCGGACGTAAAATTTTGCGCCGTTTACAATAATACCGCTCGAAATAATACCGCGCCTACGAAGAAATTTTAAACGCTCCGCTCTCTTTAGCCCTGCGTAGGCGATCATAATCAAGACAAAGTCGCCGCAAAATTTCAAGCTCGCAAAATTTTACGCAGCGAGCGGCGATATAGTAAAACGACGCGCTAAAAAAACGCAATATGTTTAAAACGAAACGCGCTGTGTGTAGAAAAGATAAAATTTGAAGTTAAAATCGGCGGCGAACGCCAGCGTGTGGGTAAATTTAAAGCAGCGGCTAGCCGAAACTAGCCGCGAATGCAGGCAGGGCGCTTATTTCATAACGCCTTGTTGTTTCATCTGCTCCATCATTTGCTTAAGCATATCTTTAGCTTGCTTGCAAGTGGCATCCTGCTGCTCCTTAGGAAGCGCAGCGATTTGATCCATCGATTGCTTTTTCTGATCCTCATACATCTTCATTTGCTGCTCTTGACCCGCTTGTTTATAGGTATCGACCATCTTGTCAAGGTCTGCGAAGTACTCTTTGCAGCTATCTGCAAGATCTGCGGCGCTAAGACTTAGCGCAAAGCCAAAACTAGCCAAAACTAAAAGTGATTTTTTCATTTTCTCTCCTTGTAAAAAATCAACGAAAGTATAGCAATTCGCTTAGTAAATTTACCTTAAATTTTAATCAAATGGATCCGTTTTTTTAAATTTAAAACGATTTTGAAATTTTAAAATTTTACTCTCTCCGCGACGCTGATACTCTTTAAAATTTAACTCGTCTTTAAATTTTAAAATTTCGGCTCGCAGTTTCGCAACTGCTGCAGGTAGTCTTTAAAATTTCGCCCCCGCCGCCTCTTGGGGCTGTAGCGCAAAATCACTTCTCATCAAATCTAATCTGCACCGATTTTTTGTGCGCGCCGAGCCCCTCTGCGTCCGCTAGCGCCATGCACGCGCCCCCTAGCTCGTCTATGGCACGTTTATTTAGCGCTATGATCGAGCTTCGTTTGATGAAGTTATAAACCCCCAAAGGCGAAAAAAATCGCGCGCTTCCGCCGGTAGGCAGCGTGTGGTTGGGGCCTGCGAGGTAATCGCCCATCGCCTCGGGCGTATAGTGTCCCAAAAATATCGCGCCTGCGTGGCGTATGCGCGGAAGCAGCTCGTAGGCGTTCTCGGTCGCGATCTCTAGGTGCTCGACGGCAAGCTCATTCATCAATTCTACGCACTCGCTCATATCGCGCGCGATGATGATCGCGCCTTTGTTTTCGACGCTGGCGCGAGCGATCGGCTCGCGAGCGAGCGTAGGAAGCTGCTGCTCTATATGCTCAGCGACGCAAAGAGCAAATTTTTCATCGTCGCTTATCAAAAAGCTGCTCGCGATCTCGTCGTGCTCGGCTTGGCTGAGTAGATCCACGGCGATGTTGCGCGGATTTGCCGCGGCGTTTGCGATGATGCCCACTTCGCTCGGGCCTGCGATCATATCGATATTCACGTCGCCGAAAACGAGTTTTTTGGCGGTCGCGACGAAGATATTCCCAGGGCCCGTGATGACGTCGACCTTGCCGATCGTGCGCGTGCCGTATGCCATCGCCGCGATCGCGCTTGCACCGCCCACCTTGTAGGCCTTTTTGATCCCTAGCACATGCATCGCCGCAAGCAGTAGCTCATTTACGACGCCGCCCACGGCGGGAGTGCAGACGCTGATATCCTCCACGCCCGCGACGATTGCAGGGATCGCGTTCATTAGAAGCGAGCTTGGATACGCCGCCTTGCCGCCCGGGATATACAGCCCCGCGCGATCTACCGGCGTGATCTTTTGCCCGAGCATCGCGCCGCTTGGATCGAAGCTAAACCAGCTCCTCTCAAGCTGCTTTTCGTGATAGGCGTAGATGCGCTCGTATGCGATCTGTAGCGCGTTTTTAAGCTCTGCGCTTAGGCCTTCGTAGGCACGGCTCATCTGCTCTTGCGTGATAGCCAGATCGCCCTGCACGCGCCATCTATCAAATTTCTCTATCTGCTCGCTCAGCGCCTCGTCGCCGCGCGCTCTGATCTCCTCGATGATGCCGCTTACGACGGGCATTACCGATCTCATATCCGTCTCGCCGCGGCGCATTAGCCTCGCGAACTCCTCTTTGAAATTTGCGTCCGTGCTTTTTAAAATTTTCATTTTCGCTCCTTAAATTTGCCCTTAATTTTAACGCTTTTTGCTAAATTTCGCCTTTAAGCTCGCGGCCGGATAAATTTAAAAACCCTTTGGGCGCGCTGATTTTCAAAAGATTAAGCAAAAATGAAATAAAATAGCCGAAATTTTAAACGGGGCAATCTATGAAAAAGATATTTTTAGCGCTGATCGCGATGGCGGCTGTATCGTCGGCTGGGACCACAGCTTTGTCATCGGCGGAACAAGAAGATCCCGGTATAAGCAAGTTGCAAAGCGAATGCGATAGCAACAATACCTTAGCAT
>NZ_CALHIK010000054.1 GCF_938030785.1 uncultured Campylobacter sp. | reverse complement strand
TAAATTTTACCGATAAACAGCTGGAAAATTTCATAAAAATAAAGCGAAAGAGATTAAAATTTAAATGGAAAAAGTAGATGGGGATTTTAAAGCAAGCCCGTATAATATCACGCAACAAAAGGTTTTTAAAAGGTGGTGGCGATGATAAAAAACGTTATAAATCCAAGTAATTTTGACGTAGAATTCAGGAAAATAAGAAGAAATAAAAGAGGCGTAGCCAGATCGAGAATAGATTTTGAAAATATCGATGTCGAGGCTAAAATTAGATTAATTATGTTTCTAATTTCAAAAGCAAGCCGCCTAGATAGCGTAGTTTATAAAATTCTTTTTTGGGAAAGAGATGAGAAAATAGAGGAGTATCTTCTTAAAAATATGAAGGGGCGATACACAAAAGCTAAGCCCTATAAAAACGGCGCCAGAGCGGGCGTTATCTTTATAAAAGAAAAAGCGTTTGATCCAAATTTTTTGAGGTCCATACTGCTGCACCATTTTAATTTTGAGCTGGCAAAAGAGCCATCTTTGAATATCAGAGTTCAATTAGCCGCAAACAATAAAGAGAAATTTTCGATTTTATTTGATATATATGATGATCGAGGCTGCTATGTGTATTACTTTTAAAATTTTATAATGAAAATATTTAAGGAAGGAAGATATGGCAATTTGGCAATGTGAGTTTTTTATTCTGCCTAAAAGCGATACATATGATCTGCAATACGACCAGCAATATGGCAATATAAAGCTCTTTGAAGACGATAAGTATTGGAAAAAAGCAAAGATCAAAAAAGAGGTATTTTCTGAAATTTCGCACCTATTAAAGCCCGAAAAATCTTGGTTTAGCGAAATGGATCTATACGGAAGCGAAAACGGCAACCGCCTAGAGGTATTTTTTGATACTAATAATATAATAGAGTCCGTTACGTTTCGTATCGATTTTAGATCCGAGTATGAAGCCGTATTAAGGGGCATAATATCATTGTGTGAGAAAAACGGCTTTTGCATTATAGACGGCAATTTAAATAATTTAAAATTATCCTTTAATGCTATAAAAGAGGCAATCAACAAATCCAAAAACAAAGAATTTTTTACAGAACTTGTTAGAAATAGTATAATAGGCGATAAAAAAGAACCGCCTATCATAGAGGCCGTAGATGATTTCAAATTTAAGGATGATTAAAAATGCTTGTAAAATGTATAAAAGAAGATAGGCATGAGTATCTGGGATTAAACAGAACCTATTTTGTTCATGGTATCCAATATGAAGAGGGACAGGTTTATTATTGCATATTACCG
Source organism: uncultured Campylobacter sp. (assembly GCF_938030785.1). GTDB lineage: Bacteria > Campylobacterota > Campylobacteria > Campylobacterales > Campylobacteraceae > Campylobacter_B. Next base: position 10,538 of record NZ_CALHIK010000054.1, on the reverse strand, counting down.
TTTTTAGATGATATAGATTACAATCGATTTAATAGCAAATATTTTCAAGTAATCGATGAGACGGTGCCTACAAATTGGAAATTTGGGATGCATAGGGGATTTTTTGGATGTTTTACCGCATCTTACGAAGAGCTCATAGCAGACGCGGATCATTATGGAAAGCTTATTGACGGAGATCCGATAGAGGAGGAAATTTTTAGGAAGAGAAGAGCCGAGATGATCGATGACGTATATAATACCCATATCATCAAGGATCTTAACCGCTTCATATATGATCTAAGCCCTAACCTATCGGTACAGATGAATATTGCAAATAAAGTGCTGGATATAGAGATATCTGACGCAAACACTGAGGCCAAACATCGCAAAATGAATATTTTAAAGGATGACGGATATAGCTGGTATTTGATAGAATCGGACGTAAGCACCTTTAAAGCCAACGCTACTAATGATTATTTAAGACCCGTATTAAAATATCTTAAATTGTGGCTAGGCAGAAAGAATTTTAGATAACCGGGCAGAAAGGTTTAATATGGCAAGCGCGACCGATAAAGAAATTTTTATAAAAATTTTGAATGAAGATATCGATGTATGGCGTCCAGTAAAGGCTGTTTAACACGAAAAAAGCGCCTTATTATAGAGGAGTGCATAAAATGATAAATTATAAAAATATCGGTTCTATTTACGAGCTTGGCTCTTTGTCCAAAAGCGGCTTAGACATATATTTTCTTATCGGATCGCACTTTATGGATAAGATAGATATCTTTAGTAATATCACAACGGATTTTCTTATAGGCGTCAAGTGGATATTCTTCTACACAGAGAAAGCGTCGCAATTAGAAGATATCTTTGATAGTTTTATAGAGCGGCACGATTTATTGGATATAGTTACATCGTCATACGGAATCGATGAAAAAACAGAGCTTGCAAATCTATTTTTATCTAAGATAACTCCAACAACTATGGGCGTATCAATATTGGATGAGAAAAATGCCGCCGAAAACGAGCTATTGCATGAAATTATAAAAGACATAAATAATAAAAATAGCGATGAAATTTAAAATGAGGTGAAATATGCAGCAAAATGAAGAATTGTATTATTTAATAGCTGGATTCATATACGATTGGTGCGATATAGAGCTGTTTTGCGATGAATTTTATAAGATGTATGATTTGGAATCGCAATATTGCGCAACCAATAAAGCGGAAGAGCAGGCATTAAAAGAATTGGATATGATGACGGGTAGATTTTCTGAGTTTGATGAAGATTTTAAAAAGGCTCCTAACGTATTTTTTAAAGAAGGCGAGATAAGGCAAAAGGCAGAAGAAATTTTTCGATTATTTTCTAATATCAAAATTTCAAAAGAGGAATTTTTTAGATTTTTGAAAGAGCAGAGAGGGTTAAATTTTCCGATTGGCGTTGATTTGGGCGAAGGCTATGTAATGTGCCCGAATTGCTCCAACGCAATGAAAGTAGATGAGCGCCAAAGCGTGATTACATGCGATAATAAATATTGTATCACCAAGCTTATTAATCCTTTAGCGAAATTAACGTTTGCGGAGATTAAGAGTGGAAATGAATAAAATTTGATTTAGACAAAATAATTTAATACAAAATTTATGGAGAAAAATAGATGCTTAATTTAAAAGGGCAAGAATTCCGCGTAAAGAGTATTTATGATAATATCGAGGAGGCTTCTAGCATAAAGCAGCAAAAAATGTATTGGCTGAATGAGAATAACGTAGATGGCTATATTTCATCGTATATAGAGCTAATGTGCACACTTTTTGATGATTTTGATTTTGACGATTTTGTAAAAAATACGGCTTATCGTTTAGGATTCCCGCCAAAACTTATAGAATTATTGCAAGAATTTAGAGATACTATAAAAAATTATCAAGCCAAAGACGAAACCGATGATCGTACCATTATAGAGGATCCAAATTGGCATATCGTAGTAGAAAAGGCGCAAGATGTCATAAAAGAATGGGATAAATACGATTTAGGCTCGAACGATGGAGCATTCAAATTAAATTAGGTAGTAAAAAACAAAAAATAGGATTTTAATATGATAGAAAATGAATTTGAATTTTTAATTGCCTCCGTGCCGGATAGAGAAAAAGTAGTAGCCGAGATTTGGCATATGGACAGAGAGCCTTTAATACAGATCAATCATGAAACGAATAAGCTTTTGGTTACTGCTACCGAAACTCGGCATAATATCAATTTTTACGAGCTTATATGGGTGCTATATGCCGGAGGATTATGGCTAAAAGATGGGAATCAAAGACCGAATTTTGCGGAGCAATTTGAGAAATTTTCAAAAAGAAACGGAAGATGCTCGAAAAATATCTTTAAATTTACAAGATATGAAAATAAAGTGAGTATAGAACATAAAGGCAATCTAATAGCGCATGTCATAAAAGATGGCGACGCCCTATCGGTGGGTTTGTTAAATTTTGGATTTGAATTAAAAGACTGCGTAGAGCTCGAAAATTTCGTATGGGCTTTGCAAAATTCTAGGAAACTGCTAGATAGCGCGGTCAGCTGAGTATCGCGGCAAAAACATCTATAAAGGATAATAAAATGACCGATTATTTCGTAAGAAAAGAAAGCGCTATAAAATTAAATAAGCTTTTGGGGTTAGATTCGACGGGAAATGAGCAAGATTGGGAGCTAGAATTAGCAGATATCGGCAAAATTACGTCAATGCTAAATTTACTAAAAGACAAGACATTAAATTTCCACGACAAGATTGCTCTGTCGCATTTAATTGTCGCTTCGTTTGAGAAAGAGGATGAAGAGCTAGGCACAGTAGACAAAGATAGGATTAAAATATTTGCAGGCTTTCTGAACGACAACTTGCAAATAAAAAACATCATACGAGAATATTGGATAGTTGCGTATGGGAATTTGAGTAAAAATTTAGCCTATTTGATATTTGGAGATAAATAAAGGTATTAAATAATGCAGCCCAAAATTAGAAATTTGTGTTTATCGTTAGAAAATAGAATTTTAAATCTACATCCTTTTGATCCCGAGCAAGTATGTTATTGCATAGCGACATGGTTCATTGAAAATAAAATTTTATTTCGTATGAAAGAATACGACGGTTGCGGCTTGGACGAGCTATTAAAGTTAAATTTTAAAGATTATCCGACCGAGCTATCGATTTACGGCGACGGAAAAGCGAATGATATTTTTGGCGCAAAGATTATCAAATCGGACAAATACCGCTTGATCAACAAAATTAGAGCGTTGAAAGATCAAAAGAGCTTAAGACTGGTCTACGAGGAATTAAACTCGATTATATTCGATAGTTTGGTAGTTAGCGTGGATTTGGACTTGGCGTGCGAATGCCCACAATGGTCGCCTGGCGATTACAGAGTTATGTTAAACGAAGCTACGGACAAAATCGTTTTTGCCTGTATAAACTGCGAGAAGAAATTTTATCCGCATACTCTTACCGAGTGCCAAATAGATTGTAATCTTGCTATTCCTAAACGCGAATATTTTATCAATTAACTATTTCAATCATTTCTTTTTATAGCCAACTTTGGTAACCAAGAAAGAAGCGGACGGCAAGAGCTCAAATTATTAACCCGCTCCAAATTTAACCCGCCCCTACGCATTAAATTTCGCGATCGATTTACGCTAGGGCGCCCAGGCATCGCCAAGCCCGAGCGCCGCTTGCTATCAAAGCTTTCAACGCCAAAAGGTTTAAAGGCTCAAAACTGTCCGAAAAGATCGTTCAGCGCCTCGCTAATGCTAGGATGCGTAAAAATTTGGTTTTTGAAAAAGTCCGCCTTCGCGCCCAGCGCCATGGCGATCGCCAGCTCATTAACGATCTCGTGCGCGTTTACGCAGTGAAGTGCCGCGCCTAAAATTTCGCCGCTAGCCGCATCCACGACCGCTTTCATCATTCCCTCGTCGTGCGCTACGACCTTGGCGCCCGGCACCGCCGCCATCGAAAGCTTCAGCACCTTGATTTCGCGCCCGCTCGCTCTTGCTTTGCGCTCGCTAAGGCCGATGCGAGCTAGCGGCGTGCGGGTAAACAGCACGCTTGCATGCGGTGCGCGGTTTTTCGTAGTGCGCGCGCCGTCTCCGAAAAGCGCGCTAAAAATGATCCTAAAATCGTCTAAGCTCGTGTAGGTAAACATCTCGCCGCCGCGCACGTCGCCTGCCGCGTAGATGCTCGCAGCCGAGCTTTGCAGATGCTCATTCGTGATGATATTGCCGTACACGTCCGTCTGCACCCCCGCAGCAGCCAAATTTAGCTCGCCAGTATTCGCGCGACGACCGAGGGCGTATAAAAATGCGTCCGCCGCGATAGTTTCGCTCTCGCCCGCGAGGTTAAATTTTAGCTCACTGTCGTTTAAACTCAAAAACTCGCAGCCCTCGATGATCTCCACGCCTTGAGCCTCTAGAGCGGATTTGACGCTGACAGCCACGTCCTCATCCTCGTTTTTCATAAATTTCGAGCGCATCAGCACGCTTACTTTCGAGCCGAATCCCGCAAACATCGAGGCAAACTCAAGCCCGATAAATCCGCCGCCGATGACCACGAGACGTTTCGGCAGCGTCTTTAAATTTAAAATTTCCTCGCTGCTATAAGCGATCTGCGAGTTTACCTCAAAGCTCGGCTCTACCTCGACGGAGCCCGTATTTACGACGATCGTTTCTGCTGAAATTTCACGCGTTTGTCCGTCAGGGCTTAGCACGCGCACGGAATTCGCGCTCGCAAAAGAGCCCTCGCCGTCGATTACGTCGGTATTTGGGCTTCCCTTTAGCATCGCTAAATTTTTCGCCCTCAGCGCCGAGATCAGCTCATCCTTTTTGTTTATGCTAAGCGTATAATACTCGTCCATAACGCCGAAATTTACGAAGCCCGCTTCCTTGCTCGCGGTAATTAGTCGCTTGGTCGGGATGCAGCCTACGTTGATGCAGGTGCCGCCGTACATCTGCGGCGAGCGCTCGATAAGAGCGACCTTTTTGCCTAACGCGGCGGATTTTACAGCAAGGGTTTTGCCCGCTTTGCCAAAGCCGATTACGATGACGTCATAATCCATTTTTAATCCTTTTGATCTGAAATTTTTGCGATTATAAGAGGTTTTAGTAAATTTAAAAATTATGCGTTTTAAATTTAGACAAAGCGGAGCCGTCGTGGAATTTCGCGGTAAAATTCCACGACTAGGCGCGTTTTTTCACGCCGTTTAAAAATATATCTATGCGATCCTTTATCAGCTCGTCCGCATTAAACTCGGGAGCATCGTCAAAAAATAGCAGACGGCTAAAATGCGGCTCTCTTAGCAAAAAGCAAAAATATAGCGCCAGGCTTTTTGCCGTACGCCCCTGCGCAAACTCGCTAGTATGCGCCGCTAAATACTCGTCCAGCGCATTCGGCGAGCCCAGCACGCCGCTTTTTAAAAAAATCTTCGGGCTTTCGCTTAGCGCGCCGTTAAAACCGCAGGAGAGAATAAGTCGATAAAATTTCATCGTATCGGGCGCGAAAAGAAATTCCAAATAGATCCCCGCAAATTCACTCAGATATTCGCAAAGCGCGAGGCGCGAGTTGATCCGCATACGCTCGTTCATCTGCGCGTCGAGCTTTTTGGTTTGCAGATCGATAATTTTTAAAAAAAGATTCTCTTTGTTGTCGAAATATTTATACACCGACGAGAGCGAACCGCCGCTTTTTTCAATAATGTCGTTTAGGCTGGTCGATTCATAGCCTTTAGCCAAAAAAAGCTCCAAAGCCGCGTCCAAAATGCGCTTGTAGCGGATCTCGGATTTTTTATACTTAGGTGATTCGGGCATTATGAGAATCCTTTTATCGCGGTAAATTCTTGGTATAAGTGTATAAAAAATAAACTTAATTAAGCAATAAAATTCTATCAAAAATTGCTATATTTTAGTAAAAGATAATTCTTTCGTTTTGCCTTTTTGAATTAAATTTTACTTTGCAAGAAGCCCGAGCGCACAGACTTAAGAGCGCAAATAAAAGAGTTTAATGCCTATTTTAGGCAAATTTCGCAATAATTGCGCATCAAAGCTAAAAGGCAACTTTGTATGAAAAAAGTCTCGATCGGCGAAGCAGCCGAAATTTTAGGAATTTCAAAAGAAGCCGTTTACAACCGCATCCGCAGAAATTCTTTACGCACCGAAGAAATAGACGGGGTGCGCTATGTTTTATTAGAGGGCGCCGTTAGCGCAGATGAGGCTCGCGGCACGAAAGCCAAAGCATCTCCGAAAACCCAAACCGCCCCGCAAAATCAAAGCTTCATCGACTATCTGATCAAAGAGGTAGCCGAGCTAAAGGGCAAAATCGAAGCGCTGCAAAGCGACAAAGACAGGCTGCATAAGGAGAAGGAAGAAATTTTGATCGCCTCAAAAGAGGAGATCAAGCTGATGTATAAGGAGCGCGACGAGAAGCTGGGGTATTTCTTGTCGTTTTTCGATAAGCCTCTCATCTCCGCTAAAAACCGCGAGGCCAAGCCCTTCGACGTCGAGGCAAAAGAGAAAACCTACGACGAGCGGGAGTGGACGAGCCTGGCTAAATTTATCAGATCGCTTAAGCGCAAAAAGCGCCCAAAAGCGCAAAGCCTAATCATCGAAAATATCGGCAAGAGCGAGTTTATCCGCGTCGAAGGAAACGAGCTTTTGATAAATCAAAGCTTAGATATAAAATCATTGAAAGGAAAAAAATGAAACTACGCAAAATCGCGGCATACGCGCTGGCTGGGGGCTTCGGCCTCGTTATGGCAGGCTCGCTCGCAGGCTGCGACGACAAGGAGCAGGAGCAAAACGTCCGCTTGCAAGAGGGCGCGCTTGTGCGGCTCGAAGAGATCGCGCCGGGAAAATATAAAATTTTAGAGGAATTTCCGAGCGAAAAGACCCAGATCATCCTAAAATCGCTCGACGGCACGGAGAGAATTTTAAGCGATGAGGAAACCAAAGCCCTTTTAGCCGAGGAAAACGCCAAAATCGACGCCGGCACTTCAAATTTAACCAACCAAAACGCGCAACTTAGCAGCGGCGGCATGAGCCTGGGCGAGGCGATCTTGGCAAGCGCTGCGGGCGCCATCATCGGCTCGTGGATCGGCGGCAAGCTGTTTAACAACCCCGCCTATCAAAGCCAGCGCCAAACCGCCTACAAAAGCCCGAGCGCCTACTCCAGAAGCGTCGATAGCTTCAATCAAGCAAAGCAGCAAAACGCCAAGGCGCGAAGCGGCAAGAGCGGGTTTTTTGGCGGAAGCAAGAGCGGCAAGAGCGGCGGATTTTTCGGCGGCTAAGCGCGCTTTGAAATATACGGCGGCTCTGCGCAGCGGGTTAAATTTAGAGCGTAGAATTTTAAAATTTGCGCCAAATTTAGCATTGATTTGACGCCGATTTTGCAAAAACGCGCTGTAAAATTCGGCTAAATTTTACCGCTTCTGCCGCGCACGATCCGCGTCGTCTGCGTGCCGTTTAAATTTAGCCGCGAGCATCTTTTCGTGCGGCTAAAATTTACGCGCAATCGCCGCGATAATCTACGCTGATTAAATTTTGCCGTGCATCTTGCGCGCTTTAAATTTACGCGAAGCCGTATGCGTATCAAAACTAACAAAGGCCGCAAAGATCGCGGCGCAAATGAGTTAAAATTTTAAAAAAGGATAAAAATGCAACTAAAAAAGATAACGCCGTTAAGCAAAGAATATCTCGAAAAGCTCGGCTTTTACTGGCACACGGACGCCGACGAGACCTCTTACGTCAGCGACGAGATCGTGCGCGTGAGCGCCGCGGAGGCGGATGCGTATTACGAAGCGGCGAACGAGCTATACGAGATGTTTGTCGCAGCCGCGCAGTACGTCATCGACAACAACCTTTTCCACGAGCTCGGCATCCCCTTCAACCTCGTGGATCTAATTAAACAAAGCTGGGAAAACGAGGTGCACTGGCACCTATACGGGCGCTTCGATTTCGCGGGCGGGCTGGACGGCAAGCCGATCAAGCTGATAGAATTTAACGCCGACACGCCCACGGCGGTGTTTGAGACGGCGATCATCCAGTGGGCGATGCTGAAAGAAAACGGCATGGACGAGGCGAGCCAGTTCAACGACCTCTACGACGCACTGCGCGATAATTTCAAGCGGCTCGTGGTGCTTGACGGCGAACTTGAGGATTTTTCTAAATTTTACGAAGGGTGGAAAATTTTATTTAGCAGCGTCGCGGGCAACATCGAGGACGAAAAGACGACGAAGCTTTTGCAGCAAACCGCGGAGGATGCGGGCTTTAAGACGCGCTTTGCCTACGTGGACGAGGTGGAATTTAACGACGAAGAGGGCGTGTTTTTTGACGGCGAAAACTACGAGTATTGGTTCAAGCTGATCCCTTGGGAGGCGATCGCGATCGAGGAGGGCGAGCTTGCGATACTACTAAAAAACATCGTGCAAAATCAAAAGGCGATCATCCTAAACCCCGCATACACGCTGCTTTTCCAAAGCAAAGGGATTATGAAAATCCTGTGGGATCTGTATCCGAACCACCCGCTGTTGCTACAAAGCTCCTTTTCGCCGATCATCGGCAAAAAGATGATCAAAAAGCCGTTTTTGGCGCGCGAGGGGGCGAACGTGGCGATCTTCGACGCAGACGGCAGAAAGATAGAGGAAAACGGCGGCGAATACGAAAATCAGAAATTTTTGTATCAGGAATTTTACGAGCTCAATAAAGACGAGCGCGCCCAGAGCTACCAAGCGGGGGTATTTTTCGCCTATGAGGGCTGCGCGCTGGGCTTCCGCAAGGGCGGCGAGATACTTGATAATCTCTCAAAATTTGTGGGGCACTACATCGAGGATGCGAAGTAGCGGCGCGGTGAATTTTATAAAATTTGAGGAATTTTAGAGCGGAGTATTTTGGCAGTAACTTTGGCGGTAAGGCTCTCGCGGCGGTAAATTTATCGCTCGATAGCAGCGGCAAATTTGTCGCTCGGCAGTAAAATTTAACGTAGCGGCGCGACCAAAATTCTGCGCGGATAAAATTTTGAGCAGATCAAATTCGCGTGAACTAAAATTCCGCGTAGAGCAAGTTTTGCGCGAGCTAAATTTTAAAATTTAAACGCGAACGGCAGCAGCGATTAAATTTGTCTCTCGCTTCGGCACAAATTGAAATTTTAAATTTAGACGCGGATTTCAGCGGAAGTAAAATTTACCGCTTGCTCCGGCGCGAGTTAGAATTTTAAAATTTAACGCCCCGCGCGCTGCAAGCATTAAATTTCGCGAGGGCAGAATTCGCGATAGTTAAATTTTGCGAGAGTAAATTTTGCAATAATAAAATTTTGCAAGAAATTTCCGCAATAGCTAAATTTGCAGAGTTAAAATTTGCCGTTTAAGCGCTGCACTCCGAATCGCGCAATGGAATTTAACGGCTAAATTTGGCCGCACTGCTACGACTTAAAATTTTAAAACGCAAAGGGGGAAATATGAAAATCGTATGTTTGGATGCCGCGACGCTGGGAAGCGATGCCGATCTTAGCGAGATCGCGAGCTTAGGCGAGTTTGAAAGCTACGAGATGACCGAGCCCGCGCAAACTGCGCAGCGCCTAGCGGGCGCTGACGTCGTCATAACCAACAAAGTCCTAATCACGGACGAGATCATGGCGCAAACCGCGCTTAAGCTGATCTGCGTCAGTGCCACGGGCACGAATAATATCGACATGCAGGCCGCGCAGGCTCGCGGCATCGCGGTAAAAAACGTGGCCGGCTATTCGACGAACAGCGTCGTGCAGCAGACATTCACGTCGCTGTTCGCGCTAGCCAACGCGCTCGGATACTACGCAGATTACGGCAGCAGCGGCAAATGGTGCGAGAGCGAAATTTTTACCCACATTGACGCGCCGATCAGCGAAATTTACGGCAAAGAATTCGGCGTCATCGGACTTGGACAGATCGGCGAAAAGGTCGCCCGCATCGCCGCCGCGTTCGGCGCGAACGTGAGATACTACTCCACTAGCGGCGCGAACGATAACGGCGAGTTTGCTAGAGTGAGCCTGGACGCGCTTTTGAGGGCATGCGACATTATCTCGATCCACGCTCCGCTAAATGAAAAAACGGCGGGATTGATCGGCGAAGCGGAGCTTGCGAAGATGAAAGAGGGGGCGATCTTGATGAATTTCGGCCGCGGCGGCATCGTGGACGAGGACGCGCTGGCTCGCGCCGTGGACGAGCGAGGCTTGCGCGCGGCGCTTGACGTGCTTCAAACAGAGCCGATGAGGACGGATCATCCGCTGCTGCGCGTGAAAAATCGCCGCAACGTCATCATCACGCCCCACATCGCATGGGCAAGCATCGAGGCTCGCAAACGGCTGATAAAAATGATCGCGCAAAATATCAGGGATTTTATAAACGGCAAATAAGCGCGGTTGAAACGCCAAAGCAAATTTAACAAAATCAAGATGCGGCACAAGGCCCACAAAGACTCTGCACGCAGTATTTCAAAGCGCTGTATATAAAATTTTATTAACTGAAAAGAAGCGATACCGTTTCGGGTAAAATTTTAAATT
>NZ_CALHIK010000053.1 GCF_938030785.1 uncultured Campylobacter sp. | reverse complement strand
CGTATAGTACGAGAGCTTTTTTCGCGCCCGCTTCCTTCATATACTGCCCGATATGCTCCTCTTTGCCCTTGCCGAATTCTATCCTCACGGGGTTGCAAAAACTAAAATTTGTCATCTTTTCTCCTTTAACTAAAGTTGCTAAATTATAGCCTTTTTTAAAATTTTGCGGTAGCACGATAGTCCAAATTCCTTGCCCAATCGTGCAAATTTAAATATAACCCGCGTAAATTTAAAGGAGCTTAGATGAACAAAGCAGATAAAATTTTAAAAGACGCCGCAAAGATCACCGGCGAGCTGTATCTCGCCTATGGATACGTTCAGACGCCTATGCAAGCGCTTAGCTTCTACTGCCAAAGCGAGCCCTCGGACTTCACGCGACGATCTATAAGCCCAGCGCGTGCTTGTGCCTGCGCGACGGCAAAATGGTGGAATTTAGGGCAAGCAGTATCGCTACGACATGTAAAAATTCCTGCAATACTGCGCCAAGCCCGCTTGATTTTCAAAAGCGCATTAGGTTGCAGGAAGCCAATATATCTTACAAAACGGCGATACGACGGCGTCGCAGGAGGCCTTTGACATCGGGTACGAAAGCCCGCCGCAGTTCGGCAGGGAGTACGCGAGGATGTTTGGCATGCCGCCCAAAGCCCACGCGCAGACACTTCGCGACTAAGAAGCGGGTAAAATTAAAGCGGTCGGCTTGGGCGAGCTTTGTAAAATTTCAAAATTTCATTGCGCAATGCAAGCCGAAATAACCGCACAATAAAACAGCATCCGCAACCGACATAAACCGATTGCAAGGTATTGCTTGCTATCAACGAGGCGGCGTCCGCTACCGAAATGAGCACTCAGTAGGGGGAAAACGCGGTGCAAGAATACAGCCTAAACGTAAGAAGATAGACATAATGCAAGAGACCGCTCCGCCGCAAGAAAAACGGATGCGCCCCAGCGATGATTGCCCCCACTCGCTTGCCGCTGCGCCAAAAGTCATTGTTCATCTTCTTGCTAATTTTATAATTTCAATCGCGTGGCGTTTTATCGCGCGACTCGCACAAGCAAAATCAGACTAATCGAAATGCTTTAGATAAATTTAAATCAAGCTGAAATAGAAAAAATTTTCTTAAAAATAGCTATTTTAGTATCATAAAATTTCATAAAAAATTTATTTACACTGATAAAAACATAATTTTTAATATATGTCTAATAAGCAAAATAGTAATATTTTCACAATATTAAATTTCAACGAAAAAGGAGAAAGCATGGAATTTTTGATGGTTCTGATGTTTTTCGTCGCGGGCCTTTTGTTGTGGTTTAGACCTGAGAAAAAGCGCGCGGTTATGGGCTTTGGTATCGCAGGCATCGCGATACTCGTCATCATGATGGCATGGGTGAATAAATTTGCCGTCGTGCCTATGGGAAATTTTTAGGAGCGAGTAATGGAAAATCAAAATTTCGCGAACGGCTCCGAAAATTTGCCGAGCTGGGGCGAAGATGAAAAGCGGTTTTTCAATCTTTTCGCCCTTGCCGCCCTCGCCCTCATCGCCCTACCCGTAGGTATCGCGTGTTTGGTTTTGGGCTTTGGCATGGGCGATAGCCCCTGCATCATGTGCTGGCACGAGAGATTTTGCATGGTCGCGATCTCATTCGTGGCTTTGCTGATCGTTAGATACGGATTTACTGTCAAATACCTAGCCGCGATCCTCTTTTTAGCGTGCCTTGGGCTATACGACGGCTTTTTGCACTACAGCCTTGACGGCACCGGCGGCGGCTACCTCGACATCAAGCAGGGCTTCGGGCTCGAAATTTTAGGCGCGCACACGCAGTTTTGGGTCGTAGTGGTGCATTTTTGCGTCATTATATTTTTGGGCGTGATTTTGCTGCTAGGCAAAAACGTAGGCAAAATAATGCAAAAAAGCGAGGAAGGCGCATACGGTGCGGTTCTGCCGAGCTTCGCGCTAGGCAAGATAGCCGTGGCGGCCTTTGCGATCATCATGGCTTTTAACTGCGTTCAGGCTTTTATCACGGCAGGTCCTCCGCCCTATCTGGCCTCCGCGACGCCTTCGCGTATGAGCGTCGATCCGTCAAAGTGGTTTTGGGAGCTTGATCACTGGGAGGAAACCGAAATTGACTTCCGCGAAAGCTGGAATCCAAAACTACCGAATTTACCGAAGTGAGGTCGCGATATGAGAAAAATTTTAACCTTAACCCTTTTGTGCGCTGCACTGGCGCTGGGCGGCGAATTTAATCTAAATCCTGCGGACGGCGCAGTGGCAAATTTAACGCCGTTACGCAAAAGCGGCGAGATAACGTTAAATTTAAACAACAATAATCCCGTCACGGGGCTTGACTACGATGCGGCGAGCGGAAGCTTCTTACTCGGTACGTTAAAATTTGAGCTCTACGAAATGGACGGCGAGCTAAAAACCGCAAAAAGCTATCTACGAAGTACGCCCGATTGGATAATGCAGATGGAAGAGACCGTCGCGGCGAGCTTTTTTAAAGGCTCCGTAGGGCTCATGAGCTATAATAAAACCTATGAGTTTTTCAAACCCGCACCGAATCAAAGCAAAGAGGAAGCAAACAAGGCGTGGCGCTATCTGCACGACGGATATGAAAATTTCACGCTCGATTTCAAGGATCGCTACTCTACCGTGCGCGCTAAGCAGCAGTTTATCCTCTCGTGGGATCACTCGGATTTCTACGGCGAGTTTTTCGTCGCTAGCGTGCCGGATAATATAAGGCAAAGCTGGAGCGTAGCGAGCTTTAGCGATGCCGACAATCTACTCTCGAGCGAGTTCGTGCCGAGCTTCGATAAGGCTCTCGGCGTAAAGGACGGCAGGGATATAAACGACTACTATGTCACGGGTATGGATGCGCAAGGCGAGTTTGTTTATTTACTCTCGAAGCAATACTCAAGCATCCTAAAGCTTGATCCGCGCAGCAGAAAGATCGTGGAGATTTATAGCTTTGAAGGCGCGAGCGATGCCCATGCGCTCGCTATCAAAGAGGGCAAATTCTACGTCGTGTCCAGAGAGAACGGCGTGAATAAAATTTTTATTTTTGAGAGGTGAAATTTAAGCCGTCTTTTGGGCGGCTTTTATTTCTTTAATTTCTGCAAAAAATCAATATCTTTATTGCTGTTTCTTTTTTTGAAGCTTTCTAGAATTTTCTTTTCGACTTCCGGCGACCAATATATTTGTAGATTTTCCTTCGCCCTGGTTATCGCTGTATAAAAAATATTATGCGTTATCATCTCATCAACTTCGCTACTTATTACTACTTTTACGGTTTTGTACTCCAAACCTTGTGCTTTATGAATTGAAATGGCGTATGCCACATGGAACGGCACAACAGTTTCTTCATCATTATTTTCAGGATTCCCCTCCTCATCAGCCGTTCCGTATTGATTAACATAAAATTTTATCACCGATTTATCGCTATTCTCCAATAGCTCAAAATCATACTTTTGTGCATCTAGTCCAGTTATTGATTTTTCAAGTTCGATACTAAACCAAATTCGTCTTTCCGCAAGCTCAATATTAACAATTCTTCCTTTCATATTATTGTAAATAAGCGGTTTAAATCTTTCTACCTCATTAAACAAAATAGGATCGCCGATCTTATATCTATGAAGACCCCACTCTACAGCTTTTGCTTTATTGTTTTCTTGCAAAATAGTATTTAGATTATTAATGCCATATAATCCATCGTAATTAAGACATAAAACAATCTCATCATCACCAGCTTCAAAGCTTAAATCTTCTAATTTTTGCGAATAGCTTTCTCGTTGCAAAATTTCACTAATACAATCACCAAGGTTTCTTACTTCATTCCAAAGTTTTAAAAGTTTTTTATCTTTTGTTCTATACGTTTCATTTAGCTCAAAAGTTACTTTTTGAAGAAAATTTTGAGCGATTTTAAACCAATTGCCGAACGATATCGCCTCTATCTGATATATGTCTCCCACTAAAAGAATGAGTTCAAAGTCCACTTTATTTAATGTTTTTTGCATATCATCATTGCTGATAGTACTACACTCATCAATAATTAAAACATCACACTTTGTATCTGTACCCGCTATTAATTTAGCGACTGTTTTAAATTCACTATTTAGGCTCGTGGCAATACGTCTTTTTAAATTATCTACGGCAGTATTTGTATTGGCCAAAAATATTTTACTATGTTCTTTAAAAAAGCGCGAGATATAATCAATTAAAGTTGTTTTGCCCGTACCCGCTGCGCCATAAATCAAGGCGACTTTTGATTTCTCAAATAGATTAATAACAATATTTTCCTTTTCTTTATTGTCAATTAGCATCGAATTTTTCTTTATCCACTCTTTTGCAGAATTTGAGTAGTTTTGAATACCGCTCTGCGTCAATTTGTCAAGCGCATCAATAATTTCGATAGATTTTTCGACATATTCTTTGATATAAAAGTGACTTTGAAATTCCTCAATTCTCCTGCCAGTATGCCCTTTTGGATTCTTTTCGTTTCCTGACCATAATTTTGAGTTAAATTGAAATCTTAGATTATCTATATTGTTGAAATTAAATTCCTTTTTATCAACAAACAGGCTTCCACTATTTTCAATCCTACTTTTTACTGCTCTAGCAAATAATTCATGCTCTCTTCCACCTGTATCTATACATTCTAACAAATCATAAAAGTTAGGATTGTGATTTATTAAAGATGTAGCAAACGGCATTTGCTCAAAGGGAAGGCATTTTGAATTTAGCTTTAAACCCGATAAGCATCTATCTTCATTATTTGGAAGTTGCTTTTTTATTACTTGATTACGTAAGTTGTGCAGTAAATACCTAATTGTATTTCTACCATCTTTGGTAGCCGCCTTTACCTTATCTAAAATATCAAAAATATGCGAAACTTGTCCTTTAGAAATAATGTTTCTTTTTATATCTTGGTAATCATAGCTATCAATCAAATCGACTAGGCTAATTTTATTCCATGTCAAAAATCGCATTAATTCTTTATATTCGCTTGTTCTATTTATTTTTTGACTACATTCAAAAATCTTACCAAAATTTTGCAATTCAGCTGGTCTAATAGCAACCTCCCAGCTGTGAATGATTTTTACCTGTAGTGATTTGTTTAGAATTTCTATATTTTCATTACGAATCCATAAATTGACAGCATAATTATCAAAAATTCTAAATTTACAAAATGCAATTAATTTATCAAATTTGCTAAAATTATCAACAGCATTAACAAATGTTACCTCATAATAAATTTGTTCTTTTACTATAAAGGGCTTTACCTTTGTCACATAGTAAGCATTGCTTTCTTTGTCGGAATTACTTAAAACATTTTTATTTTCTATCTTTTCTACAATTTTTTCATAGTATTCCATAAATTTCTTATCTAAATTAAGCGGGAATTTGTCAATATTTCTAAGTACTTCAATATTGTATCGCTCTCTTAAAAAATTTTTACACTCGACCAAATACATAAAATACTTAAGCATTAAACGTTCGGATGAATTTTCACTAAGCGTGTAATGCGAGACAGATTTATCTAAAAAATTATGGAAACGAATTAAAAAAGTAAAATTTCCGCCCTTTGATTTGATATATTTAATAGCATTTTCATTAATTGTCTGCTGATGCTCATTGGTATCTATTTTTTCTTCGTCGGAGTGAATTTTTTGAAAAATATACTCTACTAAATTTCTAAGCTGAGATAAGATAGCTTGGCTAACAAATCCTCGCTCGTCACGCAAGTTATTATTTGCAAGATTTTTATCTATGTTTTCACAGGTTCTTAAAATTTGATCGTCAAAATCCATTTTTAATCCTTCAATAAAACGTTTGTTGATTTTATCACTTTTTTTAGAAAATAATTCTTAAGATAAACTTTAAAAGGTCGGGCGGGCGCCCGACCAGTATCAGAAAGGAGGAGTTAAAATATATAAACCGCGCCGAGCACGATAAACGCTCTTAGGCAAAAGCCGCCCACAAGCACGCCGTATTCGTTATAAACACAGCTTTTTACCTCCTCGCCGCCGTGCGCGCAGACGCTGCCGTCCGCATTCACACTGCAACTGCGAAGCATAAATTTGCTTCCGCCCAACAGCGGTAGTGCAAGCCCAAATACGACAAAGCCTATCCAAAACATCGGCGCAAGCGAGCCGCTGACTATCTTGGTTACGCTCGCCATACCCGCGGCCTCGCTTTTTACGCTCGCAAATAGCGCTAACACCGCAACGATCTCAAGCACAACTAACGCGACGTGAAATTTATGCGCGCAGTGGCTTAGGCCGTGCCCGGCATTTAGCGTAGCGGCGGCATTTGCGCTAAGCCCCGTAGAGATCGCAGAGATCGTAAATAAAATCGGCAGCCACACGCTAGCCCAAAGCGGGATCGCCTTTACGACGTAAAGCAGTAGCCCCGTATATCCCATCACTCCAAGCGCCAAAATAGCTCCGAGCGTGAGCATCATATCGCAAATTTTACCGCTCTTTTTGATCTGCAAAAGCACCAAAACGCTGATTACGATAAAAAACGTAAGCAGGTATGTACCTATGCTCATCATCGAAACCGGGCGCGTGTAGAGCTGTAAAATTTTAAGAGGATTTATCGCGGCGCTCGGCGCCAAGTCAAACAGCAAAAGTGCGGTTCCTATTATCACCGTTACTGGCGCGAGCAGAAAGCCGAATTTATAAAACCTCTCGTTTAATGAACCCAAAAAGCCTTTATAAGCCAAAGCCGAGCACAAAAATGCCCCGGCGCCTAAACCGCCTAAAAATAGATAGATGACTATGAGCCATCCCCAAGTCGTCTGTACCATCGTCATTCCTTTAAATTTTTAAAAATTTCAGGATCTTTTAGCGCACTTTTCAGCGCATCCATCTCGCTATTTAAGTAGAGATTTAAAAAGCCCCCGAAGTTCTTCCAAACGTCTAAATTTGCATGCTCATTGCAACGAGCGGCAAATTTGCAAAACCACTGTGACGGATGAGCGGCGATAAATTCCGCCTTTTTACGCAGAATTTCGTTAAATTTAGCCTCATCCTCCGCTTTTAGCGCGCTAAAACTTAGAAAATAAAGATATTGCAGCTCGTACCCGATGAAATCGTCGGGAAATTTATCAAGCTGCGCATCCTCGAGTTTTAGCCCCGAGCTTTCATAAAAGCTTCGCACCTGCATCGTCTTTGCCCCAAACATCGTTTGATAGTCGAAATACACCGACTCGTAAGGCTCGGCTTTGGGGCGCTTAGGACCTACGAAGAGCCTATTGAATTCGTAGCGAATTTCATCGATTAAGCTTGACTCGCTTTTGCATTCGGCAAATTCGAGGATAAACTTATGCTCTTTAAGCTTAGGCGCGAAATCCTGCGCCAAATTTAAAAGCTCGTTCAAATTTTCACCGGTAAGAGGCACCAAAAATATCTGCCTCAAAAAGTCCTCGATGCAAAGGCTCTGCTTTAAATTACGCATCTTTTTATCCTTAGTGGATAAACTCGTTGCGCTTCATGCGAGGATAGAAGCGGATGTTTGGCTTCGTAAAAAATCGCTTAAAGCCCGGCATCTCTTTCTCCATCCCCGCACTATCGCTTACGTCGCTATCGACTAGCTTTAGCACGTCACAAGGACAGCCCGCCACGCACGCAGGCTCCTCGCCACGCTCGAGCTTCTCGGCGCAGAGATTGCACTTTTGCGCTTTGCCGTCTTTACCTTTAGTTATAGAGCCATAAGGACAGGCTACGATGCAGTATCCGCAACCGATGCATTTATCGTGCAGCGGCTGAACGACGCCGTTTTCAAGCTTAATGTAAGCTCCCACGGGACAAACATCCATACA
Organism: uncultured Campylobacter sp.; assembly: GCF_938030785.1. Lineage (GTDB taxonomy): Bacteria > Campylobacterota > Campylobacteria > Campylobacterales > Campylobacteraceae > Campylobacter_B. The sequence continues at coordinate 14,754 of NZ_CALHIK010000053.1, read as the reverse complement.
CGCAGGCTCTTCACAATGGTGGCACGAATGCGAGATGAAAATTTCCTTTTCGATCTCGTCTTCATGGATGAGCATCATATCGACGTGGCGCCAGTTGATGTCGGGGTCTTGGTTATGATAGACCTGACATGAAATTTCACACGCCTTACAACCTATGCAAAAGTTGTAATCAAATAAAAATCCTTGTTTTCGTTTCATTTTATGCCTCCTGTTTCGCAGCTTTTTTTACTTCACAAAAGCTTGCGGTATAGGTCGATCCGTTGCCCAAATCGCTCACTCCGTCCGAGCAAAGGATGTTTGCTCCAGTGCGAGATTTGGTTACTTTAACCCAGATATTATTCCATGCATAGACGATGCCCGGCTGCATCTGATTGGTCTCAACCGCCGTAAATATCGCCGTGCCCTTTTCATTCGTAGCTTCGACCGTATCGCCCTCTTTGATACCGCGCGCCAGCATATCCTCGCGCGTCATAAATAGCTCGGCGTTACCCTTTACAATGACGCGTTTTAGGATGTAAGGCATATTGCCCCAGTTTGAGTTATCCTGAAGCTGCGTTCCCGGCGTCATAAAATAAAGCGGATATTTTTTCAAATAATCTTTGCCGAAATTTTTATGCCTTTCGTAGTAATCCCAATCGTCGTCAAGATCGATCACCGGATGATAGCCTGCGTCCTTGAAAGCTTCGGAGTAGAGCTCGCACTTGCCGCTTTTAGTGCCGAATACCAGCTTGTTCTTCGGCGCATAAGGGTAGTAAGGGAACTGATCTTTCATCGTCTCAGGCGTCCTAAACGGTTTGATCCAGCCCACGCTCTTTAGCTTTTCGTAGGTGATATTTTGCTTTTTGGCAAATTCCGTATCCAAAAACCTCCTGCAAACCGTCTCGCTATCCCAATCAAAGCACTCCTCTTTATATCCCATCGCCTTGGCTAGAGCGTTAAAAAATTCCAAATTCGTCTTGGCTTCGCCCAGCGGCTTGACGCTTTGGGCGTTGTAGCAGACGTAGCCCGAAATTTGATCGTTTTGAATATCTTCGCTCTCCATAAAGGTAACGCCCGGCAATACGTAGTCAGCGTAATCGCAGGTGTCGGTATCGTAAGGATCGATGACTACCAAGAAAAAATCGTCGTCCATCACGCGTTTTTTGATTAAATTCGTATTGGGCGCCGTTACCATCAAATTTGAGTTATAGTTGATACAGGCTCGAATTACCGTATTTATCGGCTTACCTAGATAGGTCGGATTTTCCTTTTGGATACCTTTGCCAAATTCTATATAGCTTATTTGCTGGCGCTCTATCTTTTTGCCTTCCGCGTCTTTCGGCGAAAGATCTGGCATGCAGTTATCGAAGTTAAAGCAGCCCTTTACGTGCACGTAAGCCCAGAATAATCCGCCGCCAAGTTTTGTAAGGCAACCCGTAAGTACCGGCAAGAAAGTAACCGCTCGCACGAGCCTTGCGCCGTTAAAGTGCCTTTGCCCGCCGTCGCCGTGCATAATGGCAGGCGCTTTGGCGTGGGCGTATTCTCGCGCAAAAACCTTGATCTGATCGACGCTTGCGCCGCACATATCGCTTAGCTCGCCATAGGTGTAGAGGCTACACTCTTTAACCAGCTCGTCAAAGCCCATCGTATATTTTTCTACAAATTCGTGATCGTAGAGATCCTCCTCTATCAGCACCTTACACACCGCTAGACAAAACGCAGGATCGCTTGAAGGCTTTAGTTGGATAAACATATCGGCTTGGTTTGCGAGCGGAATTCTGATCGTATTTATGACGATGATCTTGCCGCCTCGTTTTTTGACGCGGTGGGCAAATCTAATCCAGTGCACCGCCGTATAGGCTTCGTTTGAGCCCCAGCTGATATACATATCGCTCTCATCGACTTCCAGCGCGTCTTTTGAAAAGTCCGTGCCGATGACGCTCGGCGTGCCCGCATAGCGCGGCCAGTCGCATGGATTGCGCACAAGCCTCGTAGCGCCGTATTTTTCAAAGAAATTTCCAGACGAAATAGTCTTTGAGATATGCCCTTCGTTGCCCGAATAGACAAATTCCGTCATCGCCTCGCCGCCGTATTTTGCCTTGATCTCGGTAAGCTTCGCGGCTATCTCTTTTAGCGCTTGATCCCAGCTGATACGCTCCCACTTGCCCTCACACTTTTTACCGACGCGCTTCATTGGATACATTATGCGATCGGCGTTGTATAGGTGCATCGCGTAGGTATGTCCTTTGACGCAGACCGTGCCTTGCGTTAGAGGGTGCTTCGGATCGCCCTTGATGCTAACCATCTTGCCGTCTTTGATCTCTGCAATCATCGAACAGGCGTCGCGGCAGTTTCTAGGACAGGTGAGGTAGTGATACTCTACGCCCTGCTCGTTTTTATAGGATTTCGGTTTAAAATCCACCTCAAACTGCTCCATACCAAATAGGCTTGGAGAGGCTCCCGCCGTAGCTAGAGCCGCTCCCGCGCCTTTTAAGAAAGAACGTCTTTGCATCTCTTCTCCTTAAATGTGGGCTTTATTTCATATCGTATATGAAAACTTTATTTTCTTTGCCTTCGCGCGAAAAAACATAAAATTTGCCGTCCTTCACCGCAAGCGCCCTCGCGTTTGCCGCTCCGCTAAAACTATATGCATCCTCAATTGCATGCGTTTGTAAATTTAACTTTAAAATGGTTGAGAAATTTTTACTCAAAAGATAAACGGCGTCAGGCTGAGCGTCGATACCCGTGACGTAGTATTCGCCTAGGCTCCTGCTCTCTTTTAGCTTTAAATTTGAGCCGATTTGCGGAATAAACTCCTCCAAAATCATCTTATCGTCGCCGTCAAACACCGCCACGCTCCAATAATCCCTCACGTCATTAGGCACGGACGCAACGATAAATTTATTCGCAGCCGCGTCGTAATCCCAGCCGAGGATATATTGCTGCTTTGCTCGAAGTGTGGAGAAGCGCCCTTTGTTGCCGAGATCGTTTAGCTTCCATTTATCCCAGCCCTCGGTCAAGTGCCTCCACTGGCTGTTTTGCTCCTCTGCGCCCAGCCCATCCGTAGGCTCATAAAAGACGAAGGTTTTATTAAAGCTTATCATGCCGAGCTCATTTTTATACCACGCAGCACCCACGGTCGCCTCCATCTCCATTATAAAGTGGCGATCGTGCTTGCCGTATCTAAGCGGCTTTAAATTTTCGTCCGCAACGTAGAATTCGTTATTTTTAGAAACCAGCGCGAACTGCTTTTTATCTGCGTCGTAGTCCGCTCCCGTAATCGGCGCGTCGTTTTGTAAGCTTAAACTCACTTCAGCACTCGGTGCGCCGAGCTCCTTCACGCCCTCGAGCGCGCCCGCTTTGCTATCGAGATTAAACTCAAACCCAAACGCCAGAGCTGCTAGCGCCGTAAAAATCATCAGCTTTTTCATCTTTTTGCTCCTTAGTTTGGCAGATCCGGAAGCTCCGGATTCCAATCGAATCTAAAATCAAGCGCGCTTTGCCAGTGATCTTTTTCCCAAAACCATTTTGCAGGATCAAGACTTAATCTAGCCGGCGTACTAGAGCCCAGATACGGCGGCGGGCCTGAGACGATGAAAGCCTGCGCGCAGTTTGCGGCGATGATGACGATGAAGATTAAATTTGCAATCTTGCCCAGAGGCAGATAGCGCAAAAACTCGCCGTATTCGCCGCTCGCGCTCTTTTTCATTATCTCGCCTAAATTTTTGCTACACAAAAATATGACCGCCAAAAATGCGATCACGCAAAAATCTACGACGATGACCCAAAGCTGCGTGTGTGCACCTAAAATTTCAAGCCCGAAGCCCTGTTTTATATCGAGATAGCCACCGAACGTACCGTCAAGGCTATAATGGATAAAGCCGTTGAACATCCCCCAACAAGCCATCAGTAAAAGCGCTGCGATGTAGCCGGGTCTTAGGCCGTATCTAAGGATAAAAAGTGCGATAAGGCTGATGGCTATCATCGTGATCCTCTCCGACCAGCACATAACGCACGGGCTATCTCCCATGCCAAAGCCCAGTATCAAACAGGCTATACCGACAGGAAGCGCCACGAGGGCGATGATGGCTAGCGACATTAGGTTAAAAAATCCTCGCTCGGCGGCGGGAATTTGATTTTGTTCTAAATTTTGCATATCGTCCTCCTAAAAGTTGCCTACAGGCACAACGACCCATAAATTTACGTAAAATTCCAGTGCGATCAATATTACGCAACCGACTGCCGCACAGCCCGTAGCTAAATTTTTCATCTGCGGCTTAAAATATAATATAAGCCCGCTGATCAAAAATAGCGTCAAAATAAGAAATTCCATTTCAAACCGTCCTTTCCTAATAAAATTTAATTCTAAGCATGCCTATTCTTAAAGAAATAATATAATTTTATTTATTAATTCTAGTTTAAAAAATAGATTTTTTTATTCATATTAAATTTTTTGTATAAAATTTTCCTATAAAAAAATCTATTTTTATAAATTATTTTATTATATTTAAGCTAATATTAAAAATATGATTGAAATTTTATAAATTATTTTACTCGCTAATATTTTTTATCCTTAAGATAAAATTTAAAACAACTTAAACAAATGTTGTGTAATATTTCAACAAAATTTTAACCTAAGGCGAAATATGGAAAATATATTTTTAGAATCTTACGACGTATTTAAGGTATCGAAAAATGCGAGCAAGCTAAAAATTTACAACGACTTTCTAAGAGACAACAAAAGATACTCCGTAACGCGCTGCTACTATGTCATAGTCGTGGATAATACCTTTTTGACCTACTCGCATTTGATGATTTATGAGGAGCTGCTTTATCTTCTGTATTCGCAGAACAAGCTAAAAAACGGCGATTTTTCACTGACACTCAAAAAATCGGAGCTGGCGAAAAAATTTAAGACCGATATCACAAAAAGCGCTACCGAGACGATAAAGCGCTTTTATGAGATGCAGCAGGTCAAAATCACTATTTTCGTAAAAGACAAAGTCGAAAAACAGATGAATATTATAGAGCGCATTGACGCGCCGCAAAGCGAAAAATACGGTGATATCCCCGACGAGATCAATATCTCGCTAAATTCCGAGTTCGTGCGGCTCTACCGCTGTGCGTATCTGGATAAGATCGAGTATTTAAATAGCTTTGATATCGAACAGGGCAGCTTCATCCGCTACTTCATGCAGCACGAGCTGGACGGCGGCGTCAAAAGCTCTGCGATTATCGATAAAATGGGCATTACGACGTATCTGCCTTTTACTTATAAAAAGCGCTTCGAGCAAGAGATCGCAAGAGTGAGCTTTTACTATAAAAACGAGAAATTTTGCATAAAAGACGGCTTTGTTGTCATCGAAAACCACGAAAACAAGGCGATAGATAATCAAAACGCGTCGATTGAGCTTTTCGGCGTGATATACGAGCAGATAACGCAAAACTGCACCAAATCCGTTACGCTAAATGAGCAAAATTTAGCGAAGTATTACGCGCGCTTCGGTAGATTTGAGACGAGCCAGACAGTATTTAAAATTCTAAGCAACATGGAGCTCATGCTAAATCAATCGATGCAGAAAGAAAACGCGAAGATCGCCTGCTTTTCGCACTTTTTCGAAAGTATCGTTTGTAAAAACGGCGAGGAATTTGAAATTTTGATCGAGCTGAATCAAAAGGGTTTTGAGTATATCGTATCGCGTAGTGCAAATTTGGACTTTTGGAACGTCGAAGCCGCAGACTACGGACTCACGCCGTACCCTGCAAATAGCTGTGCGACAAACGGCAAACTGGGATAAATTTAAGAGGGCAAATTTAAAATTTAGCCGCAAAACGCGTGAGCGCACCCGCCGCACCTAGGACAACTCGCGGGCAAAATTTTAAAATTTACTCCTGCGTCCTTAGCTCGGCGATGAGCTCGTCAAGCTCGCCGCTGTTTTGCGCGCTCAAAAGTCGCTCGTTTATGAGCTGCATTTGCGCTGAAAACTCGCTACCAAGCATATCTGCGACGAAATTTTCGCTCTCGCTCTCATCCGTCACCGGATACATATCGCGCCAGATGTCGGTTATCCACCAGCCGCACTTCGAGACGCAGGCGAAGTCCTTTAAAACGCCCGTCTTTAGCTTCATCATCACTTCGTCGGTTTGCTTGATCTCGCTTGCGACGAAGTCCCTGTGGATGCCGTCTAGGCAGGTAAAAATGCGGTGTCCTAGGCTTTGGACGCTGTTTTCGGAGCAGATCCTAAACTGAAAGATGCTATCTTTAAAATTTAGATCGGATAAGCAGATTGGATGCTTTTGAGTAAAATTCGGAAACGAATCAAAGCTCCTATCGTCGATGCTAAGCGCCCAGTTGGAGCTTGGATTTTTGCGAGTGAACTCGCCAAAACTTAGTCTGATAAATTCTTTATAGCTTAGCTCTTCGGCGGTGAAAAAATCGTAGTTAGCGCAGTTCGCAGCTTTAAAATATTTAAATTTCATGATCCCTCCCATAAAATACCGCTTCAAATTTACTCAAAACAGCATTTTATCATTTTGCGGGATTTATTTTTATTAATCCGAATAAATTTAATCAAGAATTTACGGGGTTCAAAACTCTCGAAAAGCTTCTAGTTATGTTTTTAGTGAAATTTACGCATGTTGGAAATTAAATTCGCTGAAATTTAAAATTTTTGAAAGATTTCGCTGCTTGGAACTTCGCACCGCAAATTCCAAAGTAAAATTTTACGCCAAACCCATACGCGCAGAATTTTGCTCGCGAGAGGGCTTCGCCAAATACGGCATAGAATATCTATCTAAAATCTTGCGGATTTGCGGCGTCTAAATTTACGCGCCGCACACGAAGTTAAATTTTGCATCTCGCGTCGCAAAATAAACAACCATCAAATTATAAAAAATTTGCAAATTTATAAAATTCGGGCTTTTAAAATTTCGCTTCAAAAGCCCGAATTCTAATTTACTTCACCAGCTCGTAGTTATACTCTTTCGTGCCGTCGAGTAGATTTGTGACGTTGTAGCCTCGCTCGTTTAGGGCTTTGGCGAGCTTGGCGCTGCGGTTGCCGCTGTAGCAGTGCGTGATTATCCTTTTGCCTTTGTTGGCCTCAAGCACGTCCTTGTAGTTTTCTAAAGGCTCGCCGTATGGGATATTTATCGCGCCCTTCATATGCCCCGCATCGTAGTCCTGCTTCTGCCTAGCGTCGATGATCAGCACGTTCGGCTCATTCGCTATTTTCAAAAACCCCTCCGCGTTTATGCTGCCGACCTTATACAGCTCGTAGTCGTACTGCTTCACGCCAGGCGCGTTCATAAGCACATTGAAGCCCTTTTGTTTAAGCAGATCAAGCGCCTTGCCGCTGCGGTTACCCGTATTGCAATAAAGCACGACGTTTTTATCTTTATAGGCGTTTATCTCGTCCAGCCTGTTTTCCAGCTCTCCAAGCGGGATATTGATCGCGTGCTTTACGTGGCCTGCAGCGTACTCATCCGCGCCTCTGACGTCGATGACTAGATAATTTTCTTTCGCTCTATCATCCTCCTGCAGCGCCGATAGCGACGCGCCGCTTATAGCGTAGCCGTTAGGCTGCTGCGTCTCGGCGCTGCAAGTCGCGAAAGATCCTAATGCCGCCAGCAAAACCGCGCTTTTTAAAATTTTGTGAGAAATAAATTTCATATGTTTCCTTTAAATTTTAGCTTTTTAAGCGGGGGATTATATCAAAAAATTCATCTTTAGCGGTTGGGTTTTGGAATTCGCAAGTGTGATCCACCGGATATATTGCGTGCCCAATATCTATAATGGCGCTATTTTCAAGAGAGGAAATTTTTAGTTCTTAGATTGTTTTAAGGATATTTAATCTAGTCGCAGCCGCTTCCTCTCCCGTGTTTTTCTGAATTATGATATTCGCCTCGTAAAATTTACTTAAGCGTCGAGATTTAAAATTTGAGTTTTAAACAATCTCTTATAGAATTCGATGTTTAAAATTTTTTAATTTCGGGCTATTGAGCGGAATTTTGAGTTGCCTCGTACTTTTCGATAAAGCTTCGCCCCTTATCGCAGAGGCGATAGATGAAAATTTTCGACGCCTTGCCCGCATCAAAGCTCGTATCCTTAATACTCTCGCGCTCTAGATAGCCACAGTTTTTATGGATGATATCAAGAGTCGATTTGATTGAGGTGTAGTTGCGTCCGCTCGCAGCCGCAAACTCGTTCACGGGTCTCATAAACTCCGCATCGCTTTGCTTGTTGCGGCACAAAAGCCCCTCCTCTCCTTGCGCGGCGACTAATTTTAACGTATCGTAGATGAGTTTGTCTTGCAATTTTACCATAAAAATTCCTTACCTAATTGATATATAACTCTCAAAATTATAGCACAATTTCTGCATTTTTATGATATAAAATTTCAAATATCTAAAAGCTGAGCGCAAATTCGTGAAAGGGCAGGACGTCGCAGCGTATCCCCTCGATCTCGAGCCTGCCGGAGTTTGCCATAGAAACGACCTTTAGACTCGTGATGCCGAGCCTCTTGAGCACGCTTAAAATTTTACGAAATTTTAAAAAGATAATGTCCGCGTCGCTGAAAGGGATGACGAGAACCCCCATTTTTAGACTTGGTAGGTAAAAATCCAGCTCTTTTGTATAAAAAATCGGCGTATTCAGCCCCAAAAGCTCGCAGAAAAGGACGTTGGCAAATTTTTTGGAGAAGTCCTTTTTGCTCGTTAAAATTTCGCGCATATTAAAATGCGAAAAATATAGCTTTTTTGCGCGCGCAGGCTCGCCCGCCTTGCTTAAAAATCTGATAAAATTTTCCCGCTCAAGCTTGGCGATGGTGCCGTATACGGCGTCTTTTGAGATCTTGATGCGCGGCTTTAGCGCGGTGTAAATTTTATTTGCGCTAAATGCGGTGTGGACAGAGCTTAGGCACTCTTTGAGGATTAAAATTTCCGTGCGGCTAAAGTTTGCCGTAAGCAGCCTCTGCTCGAATTCTAAAATTTCAGCGGGGGTTATGAAGGGGTTTTTTGCGCCACCGCCTTGAGCCAAAAATGCCGAAATCATCGAGTTTATCTCATTGTGGCGCTTGTCGAAGGCGATAAATTCTTCAAACGAAAGCGGCAAAAGCTCAAGCCGCTCAAAACCCGGCAGCAGCAACTCTCTATCGCGAGTAGAGATGATGAAGCGCTCCAAATTTAGCCCCTCGGCGAAGCTTTGAAGCGATGAAATTTCAAAATCGGCGCTACTAAAATTATCCAGAAAAAGCGATGAAATTTGCTCGTTGACCGCCAAAAACTCCTTGATCTCGCGAAAGAAATTCTCGCTCCTGTTTTTTATGCCACCCGACTCCGCATTTTTTGCATTGTTTAAGCCGTTTGCGCTTTCATTTTTTGTATCTGTATTTTTTATGGCGGCGCGGTAAAATTCATCTATATCCGAAATATCCGCATCGAGCGTAGTTTCTCCGCTTATTTCATTCTCATTCGCTTCGCCACCGTTTGTATTATCCGCGCTATTTTTAACCGCAGCGATAGTGCCGCTTGCTACCATATCCTCAAGGCGTAGATCGGCTAAATTTAGATACAAAATTTCATCTTTTTTAAGTTCTGAAATTTCATTTTTCAACACGGCGCTTTTGCCGGAATTTAGCACTCCATAGATTATGGTTTTGGCAGAGCCGATACCTCTTTTGCGCGGGATAAAGCCCGCAAATTCCGGTGGATTTTCGTAAAAAAATTTTAGATCATTCATGGCGAGTATTTTAAAATTTTCCTTATTAAAAGGAAATAAATCTGAAAAATCCTATGAAATTTTTATATCTATTTCAAATTTATCTAAAATTTTTGTATTGAAAATTTCCAGCACCCTAAAAATTTTCGAAATTCTATATATTTTTCCTTATTAAAAGGAAATATTTCCATAAAATTTGGCTATTTTCTTGACAAAAAGGGAGCGCTTTTATATAATGTGCGTCTTTTGTTTGAAACAAAAGGTCGCGCGTTGCGACAAGTTCTTTTTAAGGAAAAGCAGATGCAAAAAATTAGGTTGAAACTCAAGGCATATGACCATAGAGTTTTAGATCGCACGGTTGCGGCCATAGTAGAAGCCGTCAAAAGAACGGGTGCGGATGTAAGAGGCCCTGTTCCTATGCCCACAAAGATCAAGCGCTACACAGTTTTAAGATCTCCACACGTAAATAAAGACTCTAGAGAGCAGTTTGAGATGAAGATCCACGCTCGTATGCTAGATATCGTAGCGGCGACTCCGGACACGGTTGATTCGCTAACTAAGCTTGATTTGGCTCCGGAAGTCAACGTTGAAGTTCACGCAATGGGCAAATAAGGGGTAAAACAATGGAATATATCGTAGAAAAAATAGGTATGAGTAGGACGATCGACACGAGCAGCACGCCCGTGACTCTTTTGCGACTTATTAATACCAAAATTTGCGAAGTTTGCGATGAGAAAAAAGCTATCGTAGCCTACGCAGACGGCAAAGCGTATAACAAAGCTATCGCCGGAATTCAAAAGAAATATAGCCTAAGCAAGGAATTTAATAAATTTGCGACTCTAAGCTTAGAAAATGCCGAGCTTGGCGATCAAAATTTAGATGTTTTGAGCGGAGCTAAGATCGTAAAAGTAAGCTTCAGATCCAAGGGCAAGGGCTATCAGGGCGTTATTAAGCGCCATGGCTTTGCTGGTGGTCCTGCAGCGCACGGTAGCCGCTTTCACCGAAGACCGGGCTCAATCGGCAACTGCGAGTGGCCGGGTCGCGTTCAGCCGGGTATGAAGATGTCCGGACACACCGGCAACGAGATGATCACTGCCAAAAACGAGGTCGTGAGCTTCGACGCCGAGAACAAAATTTTAGTGCTTAAAGGCTCGGTTCCTGGATTTAACGGCGCAATGGGCAGAATAAGGATAGTAAAATGAGTAAAGTAAGCGTGCTTAACGAAAAACTAGAAAAAGCAAGCGAAATTGAAATTCCTGCGAAATTTTCGGAGGTCAATTCGCACAATCTATATTTGTATGTCAAATCTTACCTTGCTTCGCTCCGCGCAAATACGGCGAAAGTAAAAACTCGCACCGAGGTTAGCGGCGGCGGTAAAAAACCGTGGCGACAAAAGGGTCGCGGCGGCGCACGCGCAGGCTCAACTAGAACTAACGTCTGGGTAGGCGGCGCGGTCGCATTCGGTCCGACTAACGAGCGAAATTACGAGCAGAAGGTCAATAAAAAGCAAAAACGCCTTGCGCTGGAATTTGCCATCAATGAGAAAGCAAACGAGGGTAAAATTTTTATATTCGACGATTTAGAGCTAAAAAGCGGCAAGACTAAAGACGCGGCAAATTTTATTAAGAAACTGGGCGTTAGAGATGCGCTGATCGTTAAAAACGAGCTAGACGCACAAACTCTTTTGGCCTATAGAAATCTTAAAAATTGCTATGTCGTCGATGCAAGCGAGGTCAATGCTTACCTAATCGCAGTTTACGGCTCGGTCGTATTCGAAAAAGCGGCATTTGAATCAATAGTGAAAGAGGACTAAAATGGCAGATATAACAGATATCAAAACGATCCTTTATACGGAAAAGTCTCTCGGTCTTCAAGAAAACGGCGTGGTCGTTATCCAAACTAGCCCGTCGGTTACGAAAAACGGACTAAAGAGCGTTTTAAAGAACTATTTCGGGATCACTCCGCTAAAGATAAATTCTTTAAGACAGGACGGCAAGGTAAAAAGATTTAGAGGTAAAATGGGCGCTAGAAACGATGTGAAAAAATTCTACGTCAAGCTACCTGAAGGCGCAAGCCTAGAAAGCGTGGAGGCGTAAAATGGCGATTAAAACTTATAAACCGTATACTCCAAGTAGAAGATTTATGACAGGGCTTAGCAGCGAGGATATCACTGCAAAAGCTAGTGTTAGAGGTTTGCTTGTTAAAATTCCTGCCGCAGCCGGAAGGAACAATAACGGTCGCATTACCAGTCGCCATAAACAAGCAGGAGCCGCTAAGCTTTATAGAATTATCGATTTTAAGCGAAATAAATTCGGCGTTGCCGGCAAGGTTGAGGCAATCGAATACGATCCGAATCGCAACTGCCGTATCGCATTGATCTCATACGCAGACGGCGAGAAGCGCTACATTATCAAGCCTAACGATCTTAATGTGGGCGACGTAGTAGCCGCTGCCGAGGGCGGATTAGATATTAAACCCGGCAATGCTATGAAGATGAAAAACATCCCTGTGGGAACTATCCTGCATAATATCGAGTTAAAACCCGGCAAAGGTGCTCAAATGGCACGTAGCGCCGGAGGTTATGCTCAGCTTATGGGCAAAGAGGAAAAATACGTCATTTTGCGTCTGCCTAGCGGCGAGATGAGAAGAGTGCTTGCAGAGTGCATGGCTAGTATCGGCGTAGTGGGTAACGAAGAGTGGGCAAACGTCGTCATCGGCAAAGCCGGACGCAATCGCCACAGAGGAATCCGTCCTCAAACCAGAGGTTCTGCAATGAACCCGGTAGATCACCCGCACGGCGGTGGCGAGGGTAAGAAAAATTCCGGCCGCCATCCAGTAACTCCGTGGGGCAAACCGACGAAGGGCTATAAAACTCGCCATAAAAAAGCGAGCGATAAGCTTATAATTTCAAGAAGGAAAGGAAAATAAAAATGGCTAGATCGCTAAAAAAAGGTCCTTTCGTAGATGATCACGTAATGAAAAAAGTCGTTGCGGCAAAGAAAGCCGGCGATAACAAACCGATCAAGACTTGGTCGAGACGAAGCACGATCGTGCCTGAGATGATCGGACTTACGTTTAACGTTCATAACGGAAAGAATTTTATCCCGGTTTACGTCACCGAGCATCATATCGGTTATAAATTAGGCGAGTTCGCTCCTACACGCACTTTCAAGGGCCACAAAGGCTCCGTGCAGAAAAAGATCGGCAAGTAAGGATAGAATATGAGTAAATCAACTATTAAATTTGTTCGCCTTTCGCCGACAAAAGCAAGACTTATCGCAAAACAAATTCAAGGCATGAATGCGGAATTTGCCCTTGCTACTTTGGAATTTACGCCTAATCGCGGCGCGAAATATATCGCGACGGCGATTTCAAGCGCGGTCGCAAACGGCGGCTTTGAGCCTGAAGAGGTCGTAGTTACCAGCTGCCGAGTGGATGCTGGCCCCGTACTTAAGAGATTTCGTCCGCGCGCCAGAGGTACGGCTAGCCGTATCCGCAAGCCTACTTCGCACATTATCGTCGAAGTAGCAAAACCAAGTAAGAAGGAAGCGTAAATGGGACAGAAAGTAAATCCGATCGGTTTAAGATTAGGAATTAATCGAAATTGGGAGTCTAGATGGTTTCCTTCTAAAGCGACGCTTTCCGAGAGTATCGGCGAGGATTATAAGATCCGCAAATTTTTAAAAGCTAAGCTTTATTATGCGGGAATTAGCCAAATTCTTATCGAAAGAACGGCTAAGAAAATTCGCGTAACGATCGTAGCCGCAAGACCGGGTATCATCATCGGCAAAAAAGGCGGCGAGGTTGAAAATTTAAGAAGTGAAGTCGTTAAGCTAGTCAACAAAGACATAGCCATTAATATCAAAGAGGAGCGCAAAGTAGGCTCGAACGCACTTTTGGCTGCGGAAAACGTAGCTATGCAGTTAGAGCGCCGCGTTGCATTCCGCCGCGCTATGAAAAAGGTCATCCAAGGCGCTCAAAAAGCAGGCGCAAAGGGAATTAAAATTTGCGTCGCAGGTCGCTTAGGCGGCGCTGAGATGGCTAGAACCGAATGGTATTTAGAAGGACGCGTTCCGCTTCATACTCTAAGGGCTAGGATCGATTACGGCTTTGCCGAAGCACATACGACTTACGGTAATATCGGCATTAAGGTTTGGATCTTTAAGGGTGAAATTTTACAAAAAGGCATCCAGGCTGAAAAGACCGATGATGCGCCTAAAAAAACACGCAGACCAAGAAGAGGTAAATAGTTATGTTGATGCCAAAAAGAACAAAATACCGCAAGATGATGAAAGGTCGCAATCGCGGCTATGCGACGAGAGGAAATTCCTTGACGTTCGGCGATTTCGGTATCAAAGCGGTAGAGGCGGGTAGGGTAAATTCTCGCCAGATCGAAGCGGCTCGTGTCGCGATGACGCGCTTCGTGAATCGTCAAGCTAAAATTTGGATTAAGGTATTCCCAGACAAACCGCTTACCAAAAAGCCTCTACAAACTCGTATGGGTAAGGGTAAGAGCGGCGTAGAAGAGTGGGTAATGAATATAAAACCGGGCAGGATCATTTTCGAGATGACCGGCGTTAGCGAAGAGGTTGCTAAAGAGGCGCTTATGCTTTCGATTCATAAACTACCTTTTAAAACGAAAATCGTAAGTAGGGAAAGCGAAAATGAAATATACTGATTTGAAAGATAAAGATTTGGCTGAGCTAAATTCTATGTTGAAACAAAGTAAGTTGCTTTTATTTACGGCTAGACAAAAGCTAAAAACTATGCAGCTAAGCAATCCTAACGAGATTCGCGCTATCAAAAAAGATATCGCTAGAATCAACACCGCTATTAAAGCGAAATAAGGATAGGTTATGGCATTTAAAAGAGAAATTCAAGGCGTAGTCGTAAAGAAGGCGGGCGATAAAACAGCTACCGTTTTGGTAGAAAGAAGGGTTATGCACCCTAGATATAGAAAGATCGTAAAAAGATTTAAAAAATATCTGATCCACGATGAGAACAACGTCGTAAAGATCGGCGATACCATATCTGCGATCGAGTGCAGACCGCTAAGCGCT
>NZ_CALHIK010000052.1 GCF_938030785.1 uncultured Campylobacter sp. | reverse complement strand
TAGCCTGCGATCTTTGGGAGCACGCCTATTATGCCGATCATCAAAATGCGCGCAAATCCTACGTGGAGAATTTCTTGCGCTTTGCGGACTTTGGCTTTGCAAGCGACGCCTACTTCCAGGCGAAAAAGCAAGGACTTGACTCCGTAAAGCTCTACATCAGCGAGCTCCACCTCGCTGCCTCCTCGCGCTGCGATTGTGGCTGCTGCGGATAGATTTAGGTTTTTGCTGCGCAAACTTTAGCGCTGCGGATTTTCGGTTCTCTATGCCCGCCGCGTGCTAAATTTCAAATGGCTACGTCTTTCAATGCCTGTATTTTGCCGCACGAATACTGCGCTATACGGCCTGTAGTGCTCTGAGAGCGCTCCCGGCTTGCCGCGCTCTAAATTTACGTAAATTTGATTTTGAACCCATTTGGCGTCCACGGATTAAAATTTAAGATTTTTAATTTGAAGCCCGTCTTGCTTAGACCCACGTTTGCCGTTCCTGCGCGCTAAATTTGAGCGTTCCTTCCTTTACAGCACTCGCATTCCGCCCTGCAAATACTGCGCCGCACGCACATTGAAATTTAACGCCCGAATAGCACGGCTTGCGAACCGTAGGATAAATTTAGCGAGATTTGACCATCGAATTTAGTCCTTTTGCGTTTAAAATTTTGACACCGTTTCGGCTTGAAATTTCACTTTAAATTTTAAAAATTTGCGCCCGTTAAAGCTGGCTCGTTACGCGGGAAAAACAAACTGTATCGAAACAATCTATGCCGCGTCGAAGCGATACCTGCGCCCTAAAATACAGCGTGGAATTTTAACCGCATCAGCTTAAATTGCGCGACGAGCTGCGCTGCACGAAACTTCGTTAATTAAAGCGCCAAGCCGTATTCGCGCGCTGTATAAAGTTACACTCGCCCAAAGTCGTGTTCAATCAAAATTCAAAGCCGCATCTGTCCGAAGCGCAAAACATAAAGCCAAATCCGTTTAAAATTTTAAAATTTAGCCCGCTTTACTCCCTTGCTAGCCCGTTTTTATCGGATTCATCGCTGATTAGCTTGCCCGCTTCGTCGTATTTTTTGGCGCGCACGAGCCTGCCGCGCTCAAACTCGCCCTCGGCTTCGAGCTTGCCGTCTGCATAGTAGTGCTTCGCCGTGCCCGTCTCCAGACCATCCTTGAACGTAACTCTAGCCTTGAGCGCACCGTTTTCGTGATATGTTTCATAAAGCCCGTGTTTGCGCCCATCTCTGAACATTACCTTCGCCGCAAGCGCACCGCTTGCGTAGTATTGCTTACTCGTGCCCATTTGCCTGCCGCGCTCAAACTCGTATTCGCCCTGCAGTGCGCCGCTTGCGTAGTATTCGCGCACGGCGCCGTCGCGCTCGCCGTCTTTGAAATTTTCGACTACGCGCGTTTTGCCGTCCTCGTAAAAATACTTCCAAACGCCCTGTTTGCAGTCGTCCTTGTATGCGCCCGTCTGCTTTAGCGCGCCGCTTTCGTAGTACCATTTTTCCGCGCCTTGGCGCTTACCCGCTTTGTATGTTCGCACGCCGCGCACTTTGCCGCTTTTATAATAATCCACGTCCTTGCCGTTTCGCAGCCCGCCCTTATACGGGTGGCGCGCGCTTACTTCGTCGCTTTCGTAGTAGTCGGTGAAAACGCCCTCGCGCCTGTCCGCTTTATACGCGCCCCGCTGCTTTATCTTGCCGCTTCCCTGATAATACAGCTTGTAAAAACCCTCGCGCTTGCCGGCTTTGTATTCGCTCTGCGATCTCAGCTCGCCGCCGTCCGCGTAGTAGCTCTTCGCGACGCCGTCGTACAGGCCGTTTTTTAGCGGATATTCGTTTGAAGGCTTATCTCTGCCGTCAAAGTAATCGCGCTCGCGCACCGCGGTGCCGTCCTTTACGTCGATCTCGCGAATTAGTGTGGGCGGTAACGGCTTTGCTCTGGGGTAGACGACGCCCATAAAATTTACGTCGTAAAGGTCTTCTACGCTGTAGTGTAGCACCTTGAGCGTCCCGCTATAGGGCTTGTCCGCTACGAAATACAGGCCGTTTTTTAGGACCGGCTCGGGCTGCATTACGATTTTTGGCTCCAGAGCTTGCGCGCCCAGCGCCAAAAGCGGAAGCAGAAGCAGGAACTTTAATGCGCTTGGAAAGCTAAAATTTCGCATTAAATTTAAGCCCAAATTGAGCGAATTTTGCGCGGGTTTGCGGGTTTTCATATTTTGCTTCCTTGTGGCTCGGTTAAATTTGAAGAATTTTAAAATTTGAAGCTAAATTTTAGATAAATCCTCGCGGAGTTTGGGCTGTAGATTTGATTTTCGGCGCGGGCGGCGCGCAAGCCATGCCTGTAAGCCTCTCTCGCTGTTTAATGGAGCCGAGCGTTAAATTTCGGCGCGCTTTAACATATCTGCGACGATCGTCCACTCGTGCACGAGCCTTTCAAAGCTAAAATTTGCATTCGCTGGGCTTGTAGAGGGTAGTTTGATCGACTCTTTGCCGGTTTCGTTTAAAATTTGAGTTTTTAGATATTTTTCGCAGATTTCATGCGCCTTGCCGCCGTTTGCGAACACCTGCACGATGCGCGCTCCGCTAAAGATCGGCTCTAAATTTGCAGGCACGACGGCGGTCATTTTGGCGTCGCTCGAGCCCTTTATCTCGCAGCAGATCGCCGCGTCGTAGATGGCGATGCCGCGGACGAGTAGGAATTTTATCTTTTCGTCCATGTTCGCAGGCGGCGGCGCGTTTAAAATTTGCGCCAGCACCCGCCAGAAGCGATTTTGCGGATTTGCGTAGTAAAAGCCTAATTTACGAGAAACGACGGAGGGAAAGGAGCCGAGGATTAAAATTTTAGAATTCTCATCGAAAATCGGCTTAAAAGGGTGAGTTTGGCTCATTTTGCACCTGTTTTGTATTCGCCGAAAACGCCCGCCGGAGCGGCATAAAATTTATCTTTCATTTTCGTTTTATCTTTTGTAAGTTTTAAAATTTCACCCGCAAAGCAGCTTGGAGCTGAAATTGCGCGGCAACAAAGATTTCAGCGCGCCTACTTGCTCCGATACGGCGCGCGGTAAAAAATTTTCTACTGAGCCTGCCGCGATGCGCGATTTGGGTCTAAATTTCAACTTTCCAAGACCACAAAGCAGAGTCTTCGCGGCTAAATTTAGCGCCTCGCGACGGCAGAATTTTAACTCCGCACGAAGCTAAAATTTTGTCCGCCGCAACCGCCTCCGAACCGCTCGCGCTAAATTTTAGGTACCGAAATTACGCGCACGAGCTCGCCTTTTTTGAGTTCTTTGACCTCTAGCGGCGCGACGAGCAGGACGCTATCGTCGTCTAAATTGTTCAAAATCGCGCTGGAGCCTTGCTTTTTGCTTTGTAGGCTAACAAAAAGCCGCCCCTCTCTGTTTTGCAAGATGGCGGGCATAAACTCAAGCCACGGCGTCTTTTTTACGTAGTCGTGATCCAAGATCGCGCTAAATTCCGTGTTTTCGCGCACGCCGAAAGATCTTTGCAAATATACGCGCAAAAACAAAATGCACGTAATGAGCGCCGAGAGCGGGAAGCCCGGGAATGCGAAGATATATTTTTCGCCCGTTTTGGCTACGCGCACATGGCGGCCCGGTTTGATCGCCGCGCCTTTCACGATTAGCTCAAATTTTGATTGTAGCGTGCTTTGCACGAAGTCGTAGTCTCCGACGCTCACTCCGCCGCTGGTTAGAAGTATGTCGGCGCTCTGTAAAGCCGATAAGATCGCGCCCTCCAGCTCTTTTTCGTCGTCGCGCGCGATCGGCATTATCATCGCTTCACAGCCCAGTTGCGTTACTAAATTTGCAAGCGCGATGTGGTTGGAGCTGTAAATTTGAGCGTCGTTTTCGAGCCTCTCGCCCAGATCCTTGATTTCGCTGCCTGTGGCTAGGATCGCTACTTTTGGGCGGACGAATACGCTTATGTGAAATAGCCCCAGCTCTGCAAGTAGCGCGATCTGCGAAAAGCCGAGCTTCGTGCCGCTACGAAGCAAAAGCTCGCCCTCGCGGTAGCTCTCGCCCGCCGCGCGCACGGCAAAGCCCGCCGCGACAGGCTTTGTGACGAGGATTTCGCCGCCTTGTACTTGCACGTTTTCGATAGGCAGAAGCGTGTCGCTGCCCTCGCACATGAGCCCGCCGGTGAAGGTCTTGACGCACTCGCCCGCCTTTGCCGCGGCGTTAGGCATCTTGCCCGCAGGCGTCGTGCCGACGATCTTAAATTTTGCCCCCTCGCTCAGATCCGCGCCCTTTAGCGCGTAGCCGTCCATCGCGGCAGTCGGGCGGCGTGGAGTGCTGAAAGGCGCTGCGATGTCGCTTGCTAAAATACGCCCCAGCGCCTGCGTGATCGCGACTTTTTCAATGCGCGAGGATTTTTGCACCGTGCTTGCGAAGCGCTCCATCGCGCTTTCAAATTTTTCAAATTCCATTTTAACCCTTTAAAGTTTTGTATATCTGCTCTTCGTTTGTTAAATTTGAGTTGAATTTAACGACTAAGTTTTTATCGGTTTCGTAAATTTCGATCACGCCGTTTTGATCTTTAAGCGCGGCAAAATCGCCGTTTGCGCCCTTTTGGAAGTATAAATTTTTAAAAATTTTAGGATCGGTAAGGCTTAAAAGCAAAATGAACCAAACGCAACCAAGCGCCGCAACCGCAATACCTAGGGCAAAAACGCCGATTTTACCGAAAAGTATGCCGCCGCAAAGTCCGCCGATAAAACTACCGAAAAATCCGAACGAATTAAAAATCCCGAGCGCGGCGCCCTTTTGGCCCGCTTTGGCAAATTTCGACGCGAGGCTTTGCATGATGGGTTCGTGTACGTTAAACCCGACGAAAAATATCATCACGCCCGCAATGAATATGCCCGCGGAATGCGCGAGCGCAAAGATCAGATAGGAAAGCACGAAAAAGCAGATTCCAAGGAGCAAAAGCTGCTTCGCAAGCGCCTTTTTTTCGCCGAGCGCGCCGCTTGCGCCCATCGAGGCAAAGCCGAAAACCGCCGCGAGCGCGTAAACCTTGATGAGGTCGTTTTTGCTAAGACCTAGCTTCTGCACGAGCAAAATAGGAATGAGCAAAAACGCCGTCGTCATGAAGGCCTTTTGGAAGAAATTCGTTAAATTCATCAGCATCAAATTTTTATCTTTTAGTAGCAGAGGAAGCGGTATTTTTTGTTTGAAAGAGCGGATCTGCGGCTCTTTAGGAATGACTAAGAATAAAAGCAGCAGACATAAAAACGTAAGCGCCGAGCTTAGATGAAAGAGGCTCGCAAGACCGTATTTTGCGCTCAGATATGGGCTTAAAATCATCGCTGCACCGAAGCTCACGCCTATCATCGCGCCCATTATCGCCATAGCCTTGCCGCGCTCCTCCTCGGTCGTAAAATCGCTTATCAGCGCCGTTGCGACCGCACCGACCGCGCCGCAACCCTGCAAAAATCGCCCAAAGATCATCGCGTGGATCTCCTCGCTAAATGCACAGACCGAGGAGCCGATAATAAATACGCAAAGCCCGATCGCAAGGGTGTTTTTACGCCCGATCTTATCGCTTAGCACTCCAAACGGGGTTTGCAGAATCATCTGCGTAATGGCGTAAATTCCAAAGAGTAGGCCGATGAGATCTTCGTTTGCGCCGCGCAAGCTAAGGGCGTAGAGGCTGAGTACCGGCAGCAAAATAAACAGCCCGAAAAATCTGGTAGCGATTATAAAACTAAGCGGCAGGACGCTTTTTAGCATTGTTGTGAACCTTAAAAGTATAAAATTTCTGGCGATTATAGCCAAAAATCGTAATGAATTCTTTGATTTTGGGTAAAATGGCGCATTAAATTTAAGGAGAGCGGATGAAAATTTTACTTGCGACGAGCAACAAAAATAAAGTAAAAGAGATAAAAGAATTTTTCACGGGATACGACGTGTGCGCGCTCGGCGAGGTGCTGGATCCTTTTGAGATCGACGAATGCGGCACAAGCTTTAAACAAAACGCGCTTATTAAAGTTCGCGCAGTGTATGAGGCGCTAAAGAGCAAAAATTTACAGAGCGAATTTTTTGTGCTAAGCGATGATAGCGGTATCTGCGTGGACGCGCTGAGCGGGGCCCCGGGGATATTTTCGGCGCGTTTTAGCGGCTCAGATGCAACGGATGCGAGCAATCGCGATAAATTAGCAAGCGAGCTGAGAGCTTTAAATTTAGACTCCTCATCCGCGCATTACACGGTGGCGATCGCGCTAAAATGCGCTCTGGGCGAGTTTTGTACGCACGGCTTTATGCACGGCACGGCGATAACGCAGCAGCGCGGTCGCAACGGCTTCGGATACGATTTTATGTTTATTCCGCGCGGATTTGACCACACGATCGGGGAGCTGCCCGCTGCGGTGAAATTTGAAATTTCGCACCGCACGAAGGGGCTGGCGCTGATGCAAATTTTATTGAAAAATTTAGAAAAACAGATGAGACTTGCTAAATTTCATTAAATTTAGAGCCGTAAAAAGCGGAATTTAAGAAAAAATATATATAATACGCTTTTCATTCAATCCACGAAAATCTTCGGAGCGTAGCGCAGGCTGGTAGCGCATCTGGTTTGGGACCAGAGGGTCGAAGGTTCGAATCCTTTCGCTCCGACCATTGTGGTGAGTTTAGCTCAGTAGGTTAGAGCATCAGATTGTGGTCCTGAGGGTCGTGGGTTCGATTCCCACAACTCACCCCACTTTATGCGCTCGTAGCTCAATTGGATAGAGCAACAGACTTCGGATCTGTAGGTTGAAGGTTCGACTCCTTTCGAGCGTACCACTGATTCGATAATTTGCGCTCATAGCTCAGTAGGATAGAGCAACGGCCTTCTAAGCCGTAGGTCAGAGGTTCGAATCCTCTTGGGCGTACCATATTAAGCTCATATTAAGAGCTTTTTAGCTAATATGCGCTTTCTTTTTTTGCGGATGTGGTGAAATTGGCAGACACACCAGACTTAGGATCTGGCGCCTCACGGCATGAAGGTTCAAGTCCTTTCATCCGCACCATCCATTCTACGCGTTCCGGATTAGCTCAGCGGTAGAGTAGGCGGCTGTTAACCGCTTGGTCGCTGGTTCGAATCCAGCATCCGGAGCCATCTATGGCTAAAAACCCCTTTAGAACCCCGATTTTACCGATATTTTAAGAGCTTTAAGTTTTCTTAGTTTTTGTATTTTTCCCCTTTATTTCCCCTTAGTTTATTTTTGTATTATATATTTTTCTGGATCGTTTTAAGGTGTTTTGATGTGTTTTATTTTGTAAAAATGATAATGGGCAGCCTAGTCTTAAATAGCCCCAAGAGTTACAATATCATTTGGGTGGCATCAAATATCATAAAACAAAACATTGTTTCTTAATATATTCAGCAGGTTGATATTTTGGTAAAACTACGTACATCATTTCATGAAGATGTGTGAAATGTAAATGCTCAAAGAATTACAGTATCAATACAAAATAATAAATAAAAATGGAAAATATGGCGCAGCATTTTTTGACAAAGTTATTACTCCTTGTGAGTATCAGAAAATTAAGGGCTTTTAACAAGAATGATATAGTTGTTCCGTTTGAGCTAGATGATGTTGGTTTCTTTATGGGGGATCTGTTAATAGTAGAAAAGAATGGAAAGAGCGGAGTGTGTGATTTACGGGGGAAACTTTTGATTCCTTGCGAGTATGATCATATAGATTATTGCAACGATTGGTCTGATAATTTACAATTATAGAAATAGACAATAAATGCGGTTTTTTAAATTATAAATGTGATATAGTTATATCTGTCCAATAGAATTATTTAACATACGTCAAAGGTGACCTATTTATGGCTGAAAAATACTCTAAATTTAAAATTATCAATTCTTATAATGATTTAATTTTTATCGTTTTAATATAATAGTATAGATGGTACCCGAGAAAATAATTAATAACAATTTCCATATACGGATCTACTCAAAATCACATCATTTCAAAAAACTATTATTAAAAGAAATGCAAAACGTATTCAGGCTATATTAAGATTGCTACAAAAAACTACACAACTTTAAACGACAACCAAATTTCTAATCAAGTATGTTTTTAAATCCAAACTATTTTTAGATATAATTTCCTTATTTTCAAACAAGAAGTTGCCAAATGAATCCTGAAGATATTGCAAGAGTAGATATTGACGAACTGCTTATGAGTGCCGGTTTTGCTATCCAAGATATGAGCGAATTTGATAGAACTGCGGCTCTTGGAGTGGCTGTTCGTGAATTTGCGATGAAAGATGGCAGCAAGGCTGATTATTTGATATTTATAGATGGCAAAGCTTGTGGCGTTATAGAGGCCAAAAAGAGCGGAATTTCCCTAAGTGGCGTAGAAAATCAATCAAATTTATACGCAAATAACCTACCAAATAGCGTGAGATACTATGCGCTCCCCCTGCCTTTTATCTACGAGAGCAACGCAAAAGAGATCTATTTTACCGATTTGCGCGATGAAACACCACGTTCAAGGCGAGTTTTTGCGTTTCATAAGCCCGAGTTTTTGCATAGCGTTTTGCAATCTAGCGACACCTTAAGAAATAGTTTTAAAAATTTACCCCCACTTTCAAAAGCAAATTTAAGAGATTGCCAGTTTGAGGCGATTACTTCTGTGGAAAATTCCCTTAAAAAGCTAAAGCCCAGATCACTTGTGCAAATGGCAACAGGCGCAGGCAAAACATACACCGCGTGTAATTTCATCTACCGGCTTATCAAATTTGCAGGCGCAAAAAGAGTTTTATTTTTGGTAGATAGAAATAATCTTGGCAAACAGACCAAAAAAGAATTTGAAAATTTCCACCTAATCGATGAAAATCGCAAATTTAGTGAAGTCTATATAGTCCAGCATTTAAGCTCAAATAGTGTCGACAAAGACGCAAAAGTAGTAATAACCACCATCCAAAGGCTATACTCTATGCTTCAAGGTGAGGCCGAATATAGCGAAATAGATGAGGAAATTTCGGCCTTTGAAACTAAGCCTTTAAAATTAAAAGAGATTGTCTACAACCCAAAGCTTCCCATAGAAACGTTTGATTTTATCGTAGTTGATGAGTGTCATAGGAGCATTTATGGCGAGTGGCGACAGGTTTTGGAGTATTTTGATGCATTTTTGATAGGGCTAACCGCCACGCCATCAAAGCAGACGCTAGGCTATTTTAATAAAAATTTAGTCTCGTATTATCCGCTTGAGCGATCGATCGCCGATGGGATAAACGTTGATTGCGAAATTTTTAGGATAAGAACAAAAATAGGCGAAAACGGAAGCATCATAGAAGCAGGAAAAACGCCTGTGATGGATAAAAGAACAAGAGAGCAAAGATACGAAAGCCTAGACGAAGATATGGAATACTCTTCAAAAGAGCTTGACTACTCGGTTTTATCGCCAAATCAGATCATAACCATTTTAGAGTGCTATAAAAACGCCATTTTCACTCAGCTATTTCCCAACCGCGAGCCAAATTTCGTCCCAAAAACTCTAATTTTCGCCAAAGACGACAACCATGCAGAAAATATCACAAGATACGCAAGAGAAGTCTTTGGCGAAGGGAATGAGTTTTGTAAAAAGATAACCTACAATATCGGCAACCAAGATCCGGAAAGCCTAATAAAAGCCTTTAAAGTAGATCCGAAATTTCGCATAGCCGTAACCGTCGATATGATAGCTACAGGCACGGACATAAAAGCGCTTGAAGTTATAATTTTTATGCGCGATGTAAAATCGTCAATTTACTATGAGCAGATGAAAGGACGCGGCGTTAGGACCATAAATCCAAACGACTTGCAAACCATCACTCCAAACGCAATCTCAAAAGATAAATTTTACATCATAGACGCGGTCGGCGTTACTGAGAGCAAAAAGAGCCTTTCCGCTCCGCTTGAAAGAAAAAAGAGCTTAAGCCTTAAAAAGCTTTTAGAAAACGTTGCAAAAGGCGATATAAGCGAAGATACTCTATCAAGCCTAGCGGGTAGGATCGTGCGAATAGAAGCAAACGCGGATAAAGATGATCTAGATCGTATCAAAGCCCTAATCGACGGCAAAACCCTATCAAACATAGCCAACGAAATTTTAGACACTCTAGATCCTGATAAAATTTGCAGTAAAAGTGACGATGAGATAACGGCTCTTAAAGATAGCGCCGTAAAGCCGTTTAATTCGCCCGCTTTACGGACACTTTTGGTTGATATTAGCGCAAAATCAAAAATATATATCGACTTAGTATCGACAGATGAAGTGTTAATCGCGGAATTTAGCATAGAAAAAGCAAACAAGCTAATAGCAAATTTCAAGGATTTTATAGATACTCATAAGGATGAGCTAGACGCCCTTAGCATCATCTACAGCGCGAGCTACAAGCGCGCACCGCTCACATATGCGCTAATCAAAGAGCTAGATAACGCGCTAAAAAGTTCGCTTTTATACCCTGAGCAAATTTGGGAGGCATTTTTTGTGGTGCAAAAAGAGAGAGTAAAAGTAAAAAAGGTGAGTATTACCGAGTGCTTAACAAATTTAATCCAGCTTGTAAAATTTGCTATCGGCAAAGACGCGGAGCTAGTCGAATTTAGTTCGGTTGCAAACGCACGTTTTGAGCTTTGGCTTGGCAGGCAAAAAAAGCGCGGTTTGGAATTTAGTACCGAACAGCTTGAGTTTTTGCGTCTTATTAAAGATTTTATCGTTACCAACTCTTGCCTAAACGCAAACGATATACAGGAGTTTTTAGGCGATAGGGGCGGAATTTTTAAGGCAAAAAAGATGTTTAAGGACTTTGAAAATTTACTTGATGAGTTAAATTTGGCGATAGTGGCGTAAAAAGGAGTGTTGTTTTGATTTTAAAATATATGATAAAAAAGAGACTATTTGATGAGAAATAAAATCCCAAAACATTGGCAGGTTAAAAAGCTCGGGGGAATTTGTGAGATTTTAGATAATAAGCGAAAACCGATTAATTCTAGCGAAAGAGAGATGAGGTTGAATTTATCAATGCAAAGGTTTCCTTATTTTGGAGCAACTGGACAGGTTGGCTTTATAGATGATTATATTTTTGATTTTGAAGCTATTTTACTAGGCGAAGATGGTGCGCCGTTTTTAGACTTTTTTAAAAAGAAAGCATATATAGTAAGCGGAAAATATTGGGTAAATAATCATGCTCACATTTTAAAAGCAATAAACGGGATTTCGACTAATCATTTTGTATGCTATTTTTTAAATTCTATTAATTATGCACCATATGTTTCTGGAACAACTAGATTGAAATTAAATCAAGAAAGTATGAAAAATATAGAAATTCCGTTGCCGCCGTTAGATGAGCAGAATTTGATTGTGAAAAAGATTGAGAGCTGTTTTGAAAAGATTGATTTTGCTATTTCAAATTTTAAAAAATCGAAAGAGCTTATTGAAATTTACAAACAATCCGTTCTGTCCCACGCCTTTAACGGCAAACTCACAAACTCAAATTTAAACTCGTGGCAGGTTAAAAAACTTGGGGAAATTTTTGATATTTTTCGCGGCGGTTCACCACGCCCTATAAAATCGTTTTTAACTGATGATGAAAATGGAGTTAATTGGATTAAAATTGGCGATGTAGGAGTAGGTTCAAAATATATAACTCAAACTAAGCAAAAAATACATAAAGACGGATTGCGCCAAAGCAGAGAAGTAAAAATAGGAGATTTGTTGCTTACAAATTCAATGAGTTATGGCAGACCTTATATATCAAAAATAAATGGGGCTATTCACGATGGGTGGCTAGTTTTTCAGCCAAAATTTGAAATTTCAAAAGATTATGTATTTTATTTTTTTACAAATTCTCAAACTTATAAAAAATTATCAAATTTAGCTGTTGGCTCAACTGTTAAAAATTTGCAGATTGATTTTTTAGGAAAATTTGAAATTCCGCTTCCTCCACTATCCGAACAAAATCTAATCGTCGCCCAAATAGAAAAACGCTTCAAAGCGGCGGATAACGCTCTAAATTTAATAGAACAAAATCTAAAAAAAGCCGAAATTTTAAAGCAAAGCATTTTAAGCAAAGCATTTAACGGTGAGCTAGTAAAGGATAAAAATGAGTGAAAACAACTTAATAAATAAAGTTTGGAATTACGCGAGCGTGTTAAGAGATAGCGGCGTTACCTATACAGATTATGTATCGCAGCTTACCTATCTGATATTTTTAAAAATGGACGATGAAAAGGTTAAAAATCTAGGAGCAAATTCAAAAATCCCGCAAAACTGCTCGTGGGAGTATCTAAATTCTCTTGATGGTGAAAAACTTGAGAGCGCATATACAAACGCCCTTGCCGTGCTTTCTAAAATGGACGGAATCATCGGCACGATATATCAAAAGGCGCAAAACAAGATAAATGAACCCGCCAAGCTAAAAAGAATAGTAAGCATGATAAACGATGAAACGTGGCTTGGGCTAAATGTAGATGTAAAAGGCGCGATATATGAAGGCTTGCTCCAAAAAAATGCGACCGAGAGTAAGAGCGGTGCGGGGCAGTATTTCACGCCAAGAGCGCTCATAGATACGATAGTAGCCGTAATGCGACCTAGCATAGATGAGAGCGTGTGCGATCCTGCATGCGGGACGGGCGGGTTTTTGTTAGCGGCTTATGAATATATGAAAAAGCAGAGTAAAGATAGAGAAAAACTAGCAAATTTAAAACAAAATTTACTAAGCGGAACCGACATAACTCCGCTTGTGGTGAGCCTTTGCGCTATGAATTTATATTTGCACGACATAGGCGCAGAGCAAAGCCCAGTAAAAGTCGGAGACTCGCTACTTATCCTGGGCGAGAAAAGATACGATATGGTGCTTACAAATCCGCCATTTGGCAAAAAGTCTTCAACCAAGATAATGGATAGCGATGGTGGCGTGAGCGTGGAGAGATATAGCTACGAAAGAGATGACTTTATAGTAAGCTCGTCGAATAAACAGATAAATTTTTTACAACACATAATGAGCGTGCTAAAAATAGGCGGTCGGGCGGCCGTGGTACTCCCTGATAACGTGCTTTTTGAAGGCGGAGCGGGCGAGAGGGTAAGGCAAAGGCTGCTTGGCAATTTTAGGCTACATACGATACTTAGGCTTCCGACGGGGATATTTTATGCGCAAGGCGTTAAGGCCAATGTGCTATTTTTTGATAAGGTGCATATTGGCGGCGATGAGTACGCGACGAAAGAAATCTGGATCTATGATTTTCGTACAAATCAAAATTTCACGCTTGTTACAAACCCTTTAAAAAAGGGCGATTTAGATGATTTCATAAAATGCTACAACGCCGAGAATATGGCCAAGCGCAAAGAGAGCGAGAAATTTAAGAAATTTAGTATCGATGAAATTTTATCGCGAGATAAGATAAATCTTGATATCACGTGGCTAAAAGATGAATCATTGCAAGAGCTAGAAAATTTACCTGAGCCAAAGGTTATCTTGAGTGAGATTATGGAAAATTTACAAACCGCTATGGGTGAGCTTGGCAAAGTAGATGTGTAAATAAAGTGCTCATAGCACTGGCAGGCATATGCTATATAAAACGAATTCTGCACGGCGTAATGATGTCTTTATGTTTTTAGGCATCTATAATAACCCACTTTGATGTTGAGAGCTTTTAATGTAGGAAATCAACCAGCTGGAATGTCGCTCGCTTCGCCACCAATGTAGCTGCTATTAAATTTAACTCAAAGGATCAAGTTCTTTCTAAGACAAATAAGAGTTTTAGTTTTGTGACGACATGGAAGTTGGATTTGAATATTATGGACATTTACTGTTATTTGCATAGAAATTTATCTTAAAATATTATGGCTCAAGATAAGTTAAAACTCCTTTGAAAGTTTTTAACTTATCTTGAGCCTTATTTTTTTGCGCTACAAGGTGCAGTATTAAAACAATACCCAAAACCGCCGCTCTTTTCAAGGCTTGATTTAGCCGCTTTTTTCGCTATAATACGCATCAAATTTCACGCCTGGGGATGATCATGAGCCTTGTTTCTTACGAATTAAAAAAGCAGAAGCTGGATGGAGCGCGCGATTTAGCGCTTTGGAAGGTACGCGGCGGCGTGGCGGCGGTAGTGCTAGCGCTGTTTATCGTTATGCGCAAGGATTTCGGAGATTTCTCATTTATATTTTTATTAGTACTGCTGGCTCTTGCTTATCCTACTTACAAATACCTAGCCGTGCGCATTTCGCGTAAATTTGAAACGCTCAGCGAAGAGGCTTTTAAAAACGAATTTCTGCTCTGGATCGCCAAAGAGCTGCGCCTTACTTTTCAGCCCTTCGGCGCGTTTTTGCTCGATGAAATTTACAAAAACCCGCTCCGCAAAGAGGCAAATCTTTGCACTTGCAAGCATGCGATAGTGGGCAAGACGCCCGAATTCAGCATAAAAATAGGCGATATCTGTCTAAGCCGCGACTTCGACAAAAACAGAGAGGATCGGGTCTTTGAGCTGGATAAAATTCTGCATCTCAAAAAAAAAGACGATACCGCGATCTTCGACGGGCTTTTTGCAAAATTTGATTTTAGCGAGACCTTCGATAGCCAAATTTTAGTCGTGCCGCGCGGGGAGTTTATCTTCGGCGCATCGAATCTCAAGCTGCTAAAAGATAGCCCGCATTTAAGCGCATCGTTTGACGTCTATCTCAATAACCTCTCCGCCGCCGCCTTTTTGCAGAACAAAAAAATTTTAGAAAATATGCAAACGATCACCGTAAATTTGTTCGGTAAAACCGAGCTTTACCTGGGCGAAAACAGCCTCGTAATCGGCGTTGAAAATAGCGAAATTTTTAAATCTGCGCCGAGCTCGCAAAGCGCAAAGCTGCTCGAAAGCCTAAATAAAATGATCGAGATCGCTAAAATTTTTGCTTATCTTAAAAAGCTCGGGCAGGTGGAATAAAAACACTCGGTTTTGTAAATTTAAAACAGGGTTGCAGCACGCGAAATAGAATTTACGATAAGGGATAAATTTAAAAAGGAGGGGCTGCATTATGGATATAAACGAAATACAAGCTCAAACTCGCAGTATGCGCGCCCTATATGTCGAGGACGATAATGAGGTAAGGCAGCAGACCGCAAAAATTTTAAAACTATTCTTTCATCAAGTTATCGACTGCGGCGACGCGCAGGAGGGCATCGATAAATTTAAAGCGGGCAAAATTGACATTGTTTTTACCGATATCAATATGCCGGGCATAAACGGGCTTGAGATGCTAGAGCGGATCAAACAGATCGATCCTTCGGTAAAAACGGTCATCTTCTCAGCCTACGATGAGTCTAAATTTTTTACCAAAGCCATATCCATCGGCGTGGACGGCTACATACTAAAGCCTTTTACGACCGAGGATCTGCTAAGCGTGCTTGAAAAAATCACGCAGAGCATCGAAACCAAACCCGCAAAGTCCATCTATCTAAGCGGCGATTTCGTGTGGGATAAGCAGAGCTCGAGCTTATCTAGGGCGGGCGAAATTATCAAACTAACCAAAAACGAAACCTCATTGTTGCAGCTGCTTTTAAGCTCCAGCGGGCGGATCGCAAGCGGCCTTGAGATAGAAAACGAGCTGTTCGAGGACTGCGACGAGTATGACGATAAGCGGGTAAGAAATATCATATCCAGATTTCACCGAAAAATAGGCTACAAGCTGATAGAAAACATCTACTCGCAAGGATACAGAATAAAATGGCGATAGTAGACATCAAGAAAAACCATCAGAGATTTGAGACGATATTTTCAAATTCCGGCGTCGGCATCTTCATCGTGGACAAGAAAAGAAACATTATGGAGTGCAACGAGACCTTTTGTAAAATTTTCGGCTACGAATACGACGAGATCATCGGCAAATCCGCTCAAACCATACACCTAAGCGAGGAAAAATACCTGCATTTCGCAGATATCGCCTTTAATAAAGTAAGAAAAAACGAGGCTCTGCAGCTAAACTACGAGCTAAGGCACAAAAGCGGCAAAGGGCTGTGGATTAGAATTTCGGGCGACTCCATATCGGGAAACGACGAGGTGCTTTGGATAGTGGTGGATATCACCAAAAGGGTGATGGCGGAGAAGAAACTAAAACAAAGCAGGCTGAAGGTCAAACGGCTAAATTTAACGCTCAACCACGAGATCGAGGAGCAGCTAAAGCTCATAAGGCGCCAAGACGAGCAGCTGCAATATCAATCAAGGCTTGCTCAGATGGGCGAAATTTTAAATATGATAGCGCATCAATGGAGGCAGCCGCTATCTGCTATCTCGGCTACGGCTTCATATCTTAGCGCCGGCTGCTTGATGGCGGATAAATTTGACAAAACGGCTCTTTTGGAGGAGCTCGGCAAGATCGAGCAGTACTCCAAGCACCTATCCGAAACGATCGACGAGTTTAGAAATTTCTTTAAGCCCACCAAAATCAAGGAAGTTACGAGCCTGGAGGAGCTTTGCAATATGGCGATAAATATCGCAAAAGCGATACTGCAAAATCAAAAGATTAAAATTTACGCGAAATACGGCTGCAACCAGACTCTGCTCACATATAAAAACGAGGTTTCGCAGGTTATTTTAAACATCATAAAAAACGCGCAGGACGCCTTTTTGGAAAGAAATATCGACGACGGCGTTATCGAAATTTCAACCTATATCGAAAAATCTTATCTTTGCTTAAGCGTAAAAGACAATGCAGGCGGCATCAAAAAGGAGATCGCGGATAAAATTTTCGATCTGTATTTTTCTACCAAAGCCAGCAAAAACGGCACCGGCATCGGGCTATATATGTCAAAGATCATCATCGAAGATCACTGCAAGGGCTCGCTCGTCGTAGAGAGCCTAAAGAACGGCTCAAATTTCATAATCAAACTTCCGAAATGAAGCTTTTCTGAGACAATTTAAAATTTAATCCAAATTTACGCTACAAATGGGCTGCACTCTTTTTATATAATTTAATAAAGATTAAATTTTATGTAAGGAGGAAGCGATGAGCGAACCTGAAGACAAAATTTATCTGGAGGAGCGGAAGCTTGTTAGAAGGTATTCTCCGCTCACATCGGTGCTTGTAAACACCCTGTTTTTATTCGTGGTGTTTTACGCATCGTGGTGGATCTTTCAAGATCCTAGAGGACTGATGAGGATGTATACCCCTTACGTGGGATATATGTGGTGCAGATGGCTGCTCGTGGTCATCATCTGGATCGCGTATATTTTTGATTTTTGGCCATTCAAAAGAGAGTGGCTCTATACGGCGGGGCCTGCGAAAAAGGGCATTATCTTTACGGTGATGGTATTTTTTACCTTCTTCGTATTCTTAAAGATATTCTTCGAATTTATTCTAGGCGAGCTTGCCATATCGTATTTTAGTCCGCGAAGACTCGCGGAGCTCGGTATAACCGATTTTTACGCGCTTGAGTACTCGGCTCAGGCTATTTTGATGTTTGCGGCTATCGCGTCGTGGCTCAGTCCTTCTTGGGTGGTGGCTGCGGATAATTCGCCGTGGCAGAAGCTAAAGCAGCCCGTTAAAGGCTTTACTGTTTTTATCTGGACCTTTTTGCTAAGTATGATCGTGTATTTCGTATTTTTCCACTCGCAAATGGGAATTTTATTCGATCCGTGGCAAAAATACACATCCATTACTCCGCCTTGGTGGCACAACTTCGCCGATACGGTGCACGGAAATTTCAATATCGCATGGATTATGTGCTGTACCGTTATGGTCTGGGTGTATGAAACCATCTGGGAGAGGTATCCTTTTAGCCTTATTAAGACGAACTGGCTTAGAAGGACGGCGTCGTTTTTCGGCATTATAGCGATGGCATTTTGCTTTTCGTTCTTCTTTTACTATCTGCAAGAGCTCATCTGGGGCGTGCATATTAGAGGCGACAGGAGGCTTTTTGCGCCCGATTGGCGATGGCTGCACGTAGGCGAGATAGCTATATTTTGGCTCGTGCCGGTGCTGTTTATTAAATTTTACTGCAACAATGCGGTTAATAAATTCTCAAAGCCCGTCAATATCCTTCTTAGAACGATCATAAGTATGACGGCGGCTATTGTTCTATACTACGTATATTATCAGGTCTCGCACTTTTTGCTAGGCACTCAAAAAGGCTTTTCGCATCCGCAACAATTCCCGATGATTCCGATGATCTGGTTTATCAACGTCATGCTGATAAATTACTGGTTTATGGATGGCTGGCCGGGCTGGAGGCTTGCCGGCAAGAAAGAAGAGGCGGATGAAGCGGGCGAGGAAGACGATTTTGGAAATAAAAATTCCATCAAAGGCTTAGTGGTAGGCTTTATCATAGGCGTGATTATCTATCTCGCCGTAATTTATCTAGCGCCTGTCGTGGGCAATATGCTTACAATTTTTAATAAATAAAGGATCTGAGATGAATGAAGCTAGAAGAGATTTTATAAAAGGCAGTGCGGCGGGAATAGGACTGGGCGCACTCGCATCGATGGGAGTGTTTTCATACTCTCCTGCGAGAGAATTTTTTCTTCCGGATGAAGTGCGAAAGATGACCGATTTCGGCGCGATTAAAAGCGTCGAGGTTACTAATATCTCCGAAACGAGCTGGTTTGATAACTCGATGCTGATGGGAGATATTAAGGGCGCAGGAGGACTTTTGGTGGATCAATATCTTTTTAATTGGCCACCTTTCGGTAATGGAAAAGGGCTTGCCAAAGGAAGTTATAAGGAGGGAATGGAAAAGATTAAACATCTATTGCCGGATAAAGTAGATGAGGCTTGGGAAGTTACTAAGGGTCTATCTGTAAATCCCGATAATGCAGGCGGATATGCCGCATTAATTGAGATAGAGCGGCTAAACGGCGAAAAGAAAAAATACCTATTAGATTGCGGATGGTCATATAAGTGGATGCATGAATGCTTTAAACGAGAGGGCATAGACAAGATGCTTACATCAGGAGAGATCGATACTATCATCCTATCTCATGAGCATTTTGATCACTTTTGGGGGTTGCCGGTAGTATTAAAATACAAGCCGGATATTAAGATTATTATCCATGAAGGATTTTATCCGGAAGGCAGGCAGTATATCAAGGATTCAGGTCACACCGGAGAGCTAGTGGTCTTTAAAAAGGGCAAAAACGAGATAGAGCCGGGAGTTTGTACATTTTGTTACGATTGTCCTATAATTAGCCGCGTCTTTGGCGAACAATCAATATTCGTAAATGTCAAAGACAAAGGTCTTGTGAGCATTACGGGATGTTGTCATCAGGGTATTATTACATTCTCTGATTCCGCATACAAAGAGCTAAAATACGATAACGATCAGCTCTATGGTCTTTACGGCGGACTTCATATCTCGCCGTTTGACGACTGGGATCCAAAATATGACGATCTGGTTATCGGACTGAAAAGATGGAACTACCAGGTCATGGCGTGCAACCACTGCACTGGTCTGCTTACCGTGCAAAAATTCGTCCGCGAGGGCTATCCGATCGTAAAAGGCACGGCTAGATTTAGAACCAAAACGTCCGATTATCTCGGTAACGGCGATAAGGTTAAATTTGGATAGAAGCATGGAATTTCAAGATATTTTCCCTTTGAAATTTAAATACTCGTTTGAGGATTACAGGTCGCTTATGAGATGTATATTGATGAAGTCTCTTTACGATAGCGACGTAAAATCCTCAAGCAGGTATCAGGGGATGTATAAGGGGAACTATTTTAATGAATGCTGGAGCATCAAATTTGGCTTTTACAGCGGAATTTACGGCATCGTTTTGCGGGAAGTGGAAGAGGGCACGGGCGTATTTGAGCTTTATTATTTCCCCTCCGCAAACGATGAGCTGCTCGGTAGCGTCTCGCTTTTTGAAGCCGTTTTAGCCGGAGAGCCAGAGTTTTTGACGAAGGTGCGAAATTTCTCCGCGCACGAGGAGCTTTTAAATAACTTCGGCGTCGCTACGATCTATTTAAAGCCGCAAGAGCAGGGCTTGACGCTATCTTTTAAAACGAAGCTCAGAGATAGATCGTACGCAAAGGACGGCGTGTGCATAGAGGGCAAGCAGATCATCGCAAAAGAGGGGCTAGATAAAAATTTCCCCTGCTTTAGGGTATCGCTTGCGTTTATGAACTTTTTGCATATCGCGCTTTGTAAAATTTACGAGCCGCGCTACGAGAGCTTTGAAATTTACAAAAAAGCGGCGCACGCCGTGATCTACGACAAAGATCGCAACTTAAAAAGCAAAGAAGATCCGCTCTGCGGCGAAATTTTTGTAAATTTAATCTACGGCAAGGATGCGGACGACGGGCGCATTAAATTTAACGATAAATCCTTTAAGAAGCTGCCAGGCTCGGCGCCTTTGTTTAAATTTCTGCTACGCTTAGCTAAAGAGGATAAAAAGCAAATTTTTATGCAAGGAGGCGAGCGGCCGAATTTTTTCATCATCACCGGCTATCTGGGCTCGGGCAAGACGAAATTTATTCAAAATTTCATCGAGCACGAAACGGCGCAAAATAGATTTACCGGCATCATCCAAAACGAGATCGGCAAAATAGGCCTCGACGGCGCGCTGCTGGACGCCAAATACGCGCTCGTAGAGATTGACGAGGGGTGCGTTTGCTGCTCTATGGCGGGGCAAATCAAGCTTGCGATTTCGCAGCTCAAGCCTAAAAAGCCCGACAGCATCGTGCTTGAAACCACCGGCGTCGCCAATCCTTTCAATATCTTAAGCGAGCTAAACGAGATAAAAGACGCGGTCAATCTATGCGCCATCGTCACAGTCGTCGATGGGGCGAATTTTTTAAAAGAGCGGGGCAGATCAAAAATAATGCTCGAACAGATCAAGGCTGCCGACGTCATAGTGCTCAATAAAATCGATCTGATCTCGCCCGAGCAGAAGGAGCGGATACGACAAGCTTTGATCCAAAACAACCGTTGCGCCGAGATCTTCGAGACGGTTGGCGCCGAGCTAAATCCAAACTATCTGCTCTACCGCCAGAGCGACACCTCCTATATGGCGTCCGTCCTGCTCGAGGGCAAGATGCATGCTACGCACGAAGATGAGGGGATAGTCTCATTTAAAAAGGACCTTCCCGAAGGCATCGATAGGCAAAATTTCATCAAATTTATGAGCGATATACCGGAAAATTTTTACCGCATAAAGGGGCTTGCAAGCTTCAAAGGCGACGAGGCGCAATACGTCGTGCAGTTCGTAAACGGCAAATTTGAGATAACGCCTTTTAGCGACTGCAAACGCTGCGATAATTTTTTGGTCTTTATCGGGCGAGGGATAGATGAAAGCGCTTTCTCGACCGAACTTTTGAGGGCATAGAGGGTAAACTTGTGTGTATTTTGAACGGCGATGCGGCACGACTTTATAAAAACGATAGAATGCCGCCGCCAAACATTAAATTTAAACACAAGTTGACTCGAACTCTTGCGGTAAATTTCCCGAATTGATCGCTGCGCTGGGATTTATGTAGTGCGCTGCTTGCTCTTGAAAGTCCTTCGGGTCGTTTGCTCTACTTTTTATCCCAAAATATCCCGAAGCGCCGTTTTTAGATCGCTAAATTTAAAGCTAAATCCGCTCTCTATCAAGGCTTTGGGATAGACTTTTGCACCTTCAAGCAGTACGCTTGATCCCTCGCCCAGCATCAAATTTAGCGCAAATTTAGGCACTTTAAAAAACGTCGGTCGCCCTAAAACTTCGCCTAAAATTCGAGTAAATTCGCCGTTTGTGCTAGGTTGCGGCGAAACGAGATTAAAAACGCCGCTTTGACGGTTTTGCAATGTAAATTTAAACGCCTCTAGCAAATCAGCGATGTGAATCCAGCAAAACGCCTGCTCGCCGCTACCGATCTTGCCGCCAAGACCGAGCCTAAATGCAGGCAGCATCTTAGCTAGCGCGCCGCCTCGCCCCAGCACTACGCCTAGGCGAAATATCGCCGTTTGTGTCTGCGCTTTAGCGGCCTCGCTCTCCCATTCGCATGCTAGCTCACCCAAAAATCCGCGGTCAAATTTGACCGAGCTCTCGTCGTGACTAAGCCCGTTTTCATATACCCCGACGGCTGAAGCACTGATGAAAAAGGGCTGATTTTCTAGCTCGTTTATAGCGCCGACTAGCGCACGAGTCGTCTCTATCCTGCTTGCGCGAAGCTGCTTTTTATAGGCCTCGCTCCATCTGGCCGCGATAGAAGCGCCTGCTAAATTTATAACCGCGTCGCAGCCTTTGATGAGGTTTTTGAGCGTGTCTTTGTCGGCATAAGCGGCTCGCGGTATGGCTACGACCTCGTGCCCCTGGGCTCTAAAAAAGCGGCATAGCTCGCCGCCGATAAATCCGCTTGTGCCGTTTACGGCTATTTTCATGTTTTGCCTTTTTGATAAATTTGCTTTGACGCGTGCGGTCAAATTTGACGCGGCGCAGTGTTAAATTTGGCGTCAAATTTAACGCTCAAGCTGTTTCGCTAAAATTTGACGGCAGAACGAGGGCTTAAATTTGCCGTCAAATTTACTTTCTAAAATACTCTTTCACGCCGTTTTCGCCCTCTAGTTGCGAGCGTAAATTTTCTAGCGCGGCAAATAAAATTTACTGACACCCCTCACACTCGATCGAGCGATCTGCGACGTTGTTTAGCTTCTCGCTATCGGGGCTTTCGGAGCGTAGATAGTAAGTCG
>NZ_CALHIK010000051.1 GCF_938030785.1 uncultured Campylobacter sp. | reverse complement strand
GCGCATATCGCATAATCGATCAGCCCGTTTTCAAAAAGCGCGTTAAAGATAAAATTTCCCGCACCCCCGGAGGCCGAACTAAGGCGCTGCGCTTCATCCTTTTTATAAAACTCGTACGTGTTTAAAAATTTCGCAAAATCGCCGCTTTGATTCGGCAGATCGGCGTAAATTTTACGATTTAGCGCGTCCTCAAAGCCGTCCTTTTGATAAAACGGACAGACCTTGAGGCAGAGATCGCACCGCTCGTCGCAACCGGGAATCTGCCGCACTTCGTAATTGCTGCTCGGCGATATGTGCATCTGCAGCACGCTTTGCGGACAGATCGCCGTGCAGACGCCGCAGCCGATACAGCGATTTTTGGACGCGACTTCGCTTACGACGTTAAAGCTCATAATCTGCTCCTAATCTTGGCTAGCGCGGCGCCGAAGATCGCGCGCTCATAGTCGTTCATCACGAGCTTTACGGCGATAAACGTAAAAATCGCTATGTAAAGCGAGCCGCAGACGAGCAGATACGCAGCGCCGCTTAGGCTCAGCGCGTAATTTATCGGCAAAATGATCGCTACGGCCAAAAGCGACGGAGCCAGCATTCGAGCGATGTTTAGCCAAAATTTCGCCATATCGAGCCCGATTTTGAAATGGTAGTAAAAGTTCATTAAAGTGATGTTTAGTAAAACCAGCGATAGCGCCGTGCCCACCGCGCTTCCTACGCCGCCGTAGAGCTTGGCTAGCGGGATGGAGACGGCGATGTTTAAAAACGTCATAAATAGCGCCGCGATCGCGCGGAAGCGAAATTTATTCTTCGCCTGAAGGATCGAAAGCCCTAAATTTTGAATAAGCGGCACGCAGACGGGGATAACCAAAATAAGCGCGATCGTGTATGAAATTTCATACTGCGCGCCCGCCCATAAAATGATGAACTCGCGCCCGAAAATTATCAGCATCGAGCAGATCAGAAAGATGACGTAAAACTGCAGCCTGCCGATCTTTATAAACTCAGCAGTAAGCTCTGCGTCGCTGCTATTTGCGCTTACCATCTTTGAAATTTTAGGCAGCATCACGCCGCTGATGGTAACCGAAAGCGTAATAAAAGTGGAGTTTATCATCGCCGCGACGCTATATTGCGAGACTACCGTCGTGCCCGCGACTACGCCTAGGATGAAATTATCCGCGCTCCAATTTACCTGATCGACGATCATCCCCAAAAAGATGAAAAACGAGTAGGAAAATACTTGCTTTAGCACGCCCGCGTCGAAATTTCGTACGCTGATGCGCGGCGCGATTTTGCGCCTACAGTAGATGAAATCCGCTGCGACGCAGAATAAATTTACCGCCGTGGCGCAGGCTACGATCGCGACCGATTTATGCCCCAAAAGAAGCACAGGCACCGCGATTGCAGGCAGCAAAAGCGTGCGCAAGATGGCGATGAGCTTGATGAATACGAAATTTTCGTGCGCTGTGAGGATCGACGAGTAGATGCTAAATGGAAAGCTCACGGCCAAATTTAGGCTCAAAAGCGCAAACATTATGCGGATCTTGCGGATCTCCTCGCCGCTTAATTTTGCGCCGAAGATCGCGTCCGCGTAGGCGATCACGAGCGCGCCGATAAGCAAGACGAGCGCGCTCATCACCAGATAAACGCTAAAGATCGTGCCGTGCAGGCGCAGCGCCTTTTCGCTCTCGCCGCTTGCTGCGTATTTGGCGCTAAAGACCGTGATCGCGTTGCCGAAACCCAGATCCAAAATCGCCAAATAGCCGATGACGCTGGCGCTTAGCGAATACAGCCCAAACTCGCTCTCTCCCAGCATCCGCA
>NZ_CALHIK010000050.1 GCF_938030785.1 uncultured Campylobacter sp. | reverse complement strand
GGAGAGAGCCATGCAAAATTTCCTGGATAGTCTCAACTCCTGCGTCGATACGATCAACTCCTTTTTGTGGGGTCCGTACTTCCTAATCGCCCTACTTTGCGGCACCGGCGCATATTTTACGGCGCGCTTGCATTTAGTGCAAATTTTTAAATTTAGAACGGGCGCGCGCAAGCTTTTCGGCAACTTCTCCCTGCACGGCGAGGCTGCGGGCAAAAGCGGCATGAGCTCGTTCCAAGCCGTCGCCACGGCGATCGCGGCGCAGGTAGGCACCGGCAACCTGGTAGGCGCCAGCACCGCGCTCATAATGGGCGGGCCGGGCGCGATATTTTGGATGTGGTGCGCGGCGTTTTTGGGCATGGCGACAAATTTCGCCGAGATCTGCTTGGCTCAAATTTACCGTACCAAGGACGACAGCGGACATATGATCGGAGGGCCCGCGTTTTACATCAGCCGCGGACTTAAAAGTCCATTTGCCAAGCCTTTAGCGGCGTTTTTTGCGCTAGCCATCATCTTTGCTTTAGGCTTCATGGGCAATATGGTGCAGGCAAACTCCATCTCCGACGGCTTTAGCGGCGCATTCGGAATTCCGAAGTGGGTGAGCGGCGCGGCCTTAGCGCTCATCTGCTGCGTCATCTTTTTCGGCGGCGTCAAAGCGATCGCGAGCGTAGCCGAAAAGGTCGTGCCTATAATGGCGATCTGCTACGTGCTAGTCGGTCTCGTCATCATCGGCTCAAATTTCGATAAAATTCCATCTGTCATCGCGCTGATATTCAAAGCCGCGTTCGATCCATCGGCTGCCTGGGGCGGCGCTACGGGCGCTACGATCGCCACCGCGATGAGATACGGCATCGCGCGTGGGCTCTTTTCAAACGAAGCGGGCATGGGCTCGACGCCGCACGCACACGCCGCAGCGAACGTCAAACACCCCGTAGATCAAGCCGTGCTCGGCATAATGGGCGTTTTCGTCGATACATTCATCGTGCTTAACATCACCGTTTTCGTCGTGCTCAGCACCGACGTAGTCACTTTCGAAAACGGCAAAGCGGTATTTTCGGGCATCTCGCTGGTGCAGGAAGCCTTCGGATCGCAAATTTTAGGTCACAGCGGCGGCTACGGCTTCGTGGCGATCTGCCTATTTTTCTTCGCATTTACCACGATTTTGGGCTGGTATTACTTCGCCGAGATCAACGTGCGATACCTCCTGGGCGCAAAATTCGTCAAGCTCTTGCAAATTTTAGTCGTTGTATTCGTATTCATAGGAAGCGTGCAAAAGATCGACCTCGTCTGGGGGCTAGCCGATATGTTTAACGGACTGATGGTGATCCCAAACCTAATCGCGATCATCCTGCTTAGCCCCGTCGTCGTGCGGCTTTTGAGCGACTTTAACGACGGCAAAAGCTACGACGCGAACGACTACAAATGACACCGCGCGCTAAATTTCAAGCCCGCACTTGAAATTTAGCGCACAATCGCCGCAAAATTTAGAATTTTAAAATTCTTTTCGAGCTAAAATCCTAGCCTAAATTTTATGATTTAAGGAGAACGGATGCAAATTTTAAGGAGCGAAAAATGCCCGTTTTAAAGGCATTGCTGACCGGGCAACCGCGCGCTTACGGCGACGAGCGCGCTACGCAGCCTCTAAAAAGGCGCTGGGAGACGGCGATTTTTAAGCAAGCTAGAGCGGGCGAAGTGCATGCAAACGAGCTTGGATTCGAGGGCGACGCGGTAGCCGACACGCTGCATCACGGCGGAGAGGAAAAGGCAATTTTTGCCAACTCGCTGCAAAATTACGCCGCGTGGGAGAGGTTTTTGGGGCTTAAAAATCTAGCCTACGGCGCAATGGGCGAAAACCTCACGATCAGCGGATTGCACGAGCAAAACGTCTGCATCGGCGATGTGCACCGCATAGGCTCGCTGGTGCTACAAGTAAGCCAGCCGCGCAAGCCCTGCTACAAGCTCTCAATGCGCTGGAGTAACGCGGAGATGACGGAGGAGATCGCGCGCAGCGGACTTACCGGCTGGTACTACCGCGTGCTGGAGACTGGCTCGTGCCGCGCGGGCGACGAGATCTACGTCGTAGAGCGCGACCCCGCTATGATGAGCGTGATGGAGCTTAACCGTCTATTTTACGGCGAGCGTATCGATGAAGGGCTGCTAGCAAAATTTAACCTACTTACGACGCTTACGCCAAAATGGCGCGAGGATATGCGCCGCAAGCTAGAAGGCAGCTACGACGACGGCTTTATGCGGCTATAAAATTTAGCCTCGAAGCGGCGTTTTAAAACAGCAAAGTAGCGCCGCGCCTTATTGTTTTAAAACACACTCTTGGCGCGGATTTCAAAATACTTTCTAAGCCGTCGATGCTGGCTTTCAAGACACTTTCTAACTCCTCAATCGGCTTGCAAGAAAACATCTCTTTTGATGTGAGCCGCAAATTCAGACTAAATTCCAAAGACGAAATTTTAATTTGATCCGCGCTGATCGCGCGCAAATGCGATCTGTTTTCACACCATGTTTTGCGGCACGACAGGACTGCAAGCAAAATTAAAGACGCAAATTTAACCGCGCTTAGAATTTAATCTTTTATGAAATCTAAATTTAGCCGCACATTCAAAGCCGCAAGCGCCGCTCTTTATAAATTTTAAAATTTAAAAGCGGTAAATTTAATCCCCTTGCTACGCAGCAATTTTTCCAAAATTAAAAATCAAAAAGTGAACTATTTTTACTCGCGCAACACACTCATCTCGCACATTTAGCGGCGTGGCTATTACGCTGCAAACGAGCTTTCTCAAAGCTTTGTAACGCGCGCCAAATTAGACATGTCAGATGCTTCGCCAAGCGCCTTTCAAAGCTCATTTATAGCGCTTGCTATAAGTAGAATTTTGCGCGGAATTTTGCGCGGGGCGGCAACAATTACTACCTTTCTAAAGAACGTGCCGCAGCTCAAAAGCCTATTTCAGATCTTAAAAAACCGCATGCCATAAGGCTCAAAGTCTGTTCCTGCACTCAATCGACTACCGTAATCCCCGCATCCGCGCAGGCTTTTCGCGCCTTTTTAGATATGCCGATGCCGGTCGTCTCGATTTTCTTAAGATTAACAAAGGGCGCAAGCTCGGCGGCGTCGATATTTTTGATGTCAAAAAGCCCGTCCTCACCGTCCCAATCAGGCGCGATTTGCAGATAAATTTCATTTCCGCCGTCAAGATAGAGCTCGCTCACCCGCTCCGCCAAATCTGCAGGGACCGGATAGTCCTTAAACCACTTTTTGGCTTGCGGCAGGGCGCCGAAGTCCGCGTACGGATCGATGCCGCGCTCCTCGCAGTACTCAAACACGTCAAATTTGGGCTGTAGCAGGGATTTTTCATACATCAGCTCGTTCATCACGGCAATTTTGAAATTGAAATTTTTAAAAGCTAGCGTCTCGCCCGCCGCGCGCGGAAGCTTAAATTTATCGCTCGGTCTGCGCTTTACCTTTTTTGCCTTTTGATTGATACAGACGCGCCCTATCGGCATTTTCGCAGCTCGCACGATGTCTGCAATCTCGTCGGTGTCACGCTTAGCGAAGCGCTCGGCGAAGCCCATAGCGCCTATGCGCTCCTGCACGGCCTGCGCGAGTGCTAGCGATACTTCGAATTTGCCTAGGCTAAGCTCCAAAAATATATATGCGCCGCGCAGCTCCTGCTCTGGCACGGCCTCAAGCGGCGGCCTGCCCTCAAGCGTGAACGCGCCGCCGTAGAGCTTGCGCGGAACCTCGTGCTGCACGCCCTTTGCGACCTCAAGCATCAAAATTATCTCGGAAAGCCTCGGTTCTGCAAGCTCTCCTGCGCGCACAAAGGCAAAAATCCCCGCCTCATCCCAAAAATAGCGGCTTTTGCCCTCCCCGTCATCTATCACGCGCGGCTGACCTAGGGCTTCATTAAATTTAGCCAGATCAAACCCGCAGTTTACGCCGCCGATGAAAACACCGTCCGAGCGCACATCGACGTCAAATTTATCCTTTTTAAAAATATCAAATAGCCCCATTTATCGCTCCTGATTTTGCGTTAATTTCGTCTTAAAATTTTTCCAAAAACCCGTAAAAATCGTCCGCAAAAAGCCTATCCTCGCTCTGCGCGTAGTCGCGCACATAGACCTTGTATTCGCACGGCGCATCGTCTGCCCGCTCGCTTGCTATCTCATTCATCGTTCCGCTTGCCGCCTCGTCTGCCGCTTCGCTCATTGTCGCGCCTGCAGCATCGGCATTTATATCGCGCGCTACATCCAGCAATCTCTCCGTACGCTCTTCGTCGTCTGATGCCCTATTTTCAACGCTGTCGACTACCGTCGCGACGACTGTATCGCGTGCTGCCGCGCCCGCGGCTTCACCGCTCGTGCTCTCCGCCGTCTTGCCGCGCGCCGTATTCGGCGAGCCGTCCGCTATGTCGCTTGCGGGCGAAATTTTAAAATAATACTCCTCGTCCTCGAGCTGCAAAAATACGAGCTCGTCTGCGGCGAATAGGCCGTTTTTCAGATTTACTCCATACGTGTAGCAGATATCTGCGTCGGCGCTACCCGCGAACTCGGGCGGCGCGATCGTTTTTAGCTCCGTTCCCGCCGCGCTGACGCTAGCATATCTTAGCAGCATCTGCTTGTAGCTCGCAGGCAGCGCGAAACCAAGCCGCCGCTGCGCCTGCGCGATCCATGCGGGCTCTATGTCGCTGCGCCCCGCAGCCGTGATATTTTTAGATTTTTGAATAAGCTTTTCTATCATTTTGATCCCATTTTGAGCGAGAAATTTTAACGCCTTAGCACACTAAGACGCGCTGTTTGCATAGACCCGCGGACGTTTGGCGTGGCTTTTAAAATCTAAATTTAAAAGCTCGCGCAGCTTCAAAACCAAAGCGAGCCGTTTAAAATTTAGAGCGGCCCGAGTCTAAATTTTAACCGCAAACGCGAACGGTAGTATTCCTGCGATCTAAATTTAGCGCTACTTAGCCAGCGCTATTACTTCAATCTCCACAAGCGCGCCTTTGGGGAGCTTGGCGACCTGCACCGTGCTGCGAGCGGGCTTATGCTCGCCGAATGCCGCCGCGTATATCTCGTTCACTGCGGCAAAATCGTCCATATCCGCTAGGAAAATCGTCGTTTTGACGGCATCTTGTAGCGTCGCGCCCACTTCTTTCAAGATCGCGGCGAGGTTTTGCAAAACCTGCCTCGTCTGCGCCTCCACACCGCCCGTGACAAACTCGCCGTCGGGCTTAAGCGCGATCTGCCCCGAGGTAAAGATGAACCCGCCAGCCTTGATCGCCTGGGAGTACGGTCCGATGGCCTGCGCCGCATCGGGAGTCGAGATAATCTGCATACTAAATCCTTTGTAAAAAATTTCGCCCATTTTATCGCAAAATATTTTAGCATTGCTTTAGGCGGCGAAATTTTGCGGGCGAGCGAGGTCGCCGGTACAGCGGATATGATGAAATTTAATGGTTGCAAATTTCATCGGCGATAGCGGAGCGAAACAGCACGCGTGGCGGTGCGGTTAAATTTATCGCACAAATATAGCGGGCAATATGGCAAGGGGCTAGCGCGGAAAGCGAGCCATGGTGACGGAACCGCAAAATTTAAAATAGCCAATGGGTGCGGAAACAACGCGTGAAAGTCCGCTAAATTTAACCGCTGCGAGTGGATTTGGTAGCACATACGGCAGCGCGATAAAACGATCTACAAAGTAGTATTTTAAAATTTTGCTGACGTAAGCATATGAAATTTCATAAGCACAAGCACGATAATGC
Organism: uncultured Campylobacter sp.; assembly: GCF_938030785.1. GTDB lineage: Bacteria > Campylobacterota > Campylobacteria > Campylobacterales > Campylobacteraceae > Campylobacter_B. Next base: position 7,246 of record NZ_CALHIK010000050.1, on the reverse strand, counting down.
CGCGTGCTCGGCAATACGACTAAAGACGGGCAAATAAAATAGATACGCGGGTAATACGGCGAAATTTAACCGATATGAATAAGCGAAATTTCATCGGCGACGCTACGGCAAAATTGGCATTATCGCAGTAGTAAGGTCGGCGCAATTGCAGCGAGTTTGTGCGACGCTGTCGTAGCAGCAAGACCAACGTCGTCGAAGCGAGATTAGTGCGCACCGCGATAAAATCAGCGCTGCTGCAGTAAGTTCGGTGCGACGCTACGACAATATCTGCGCGCTATTAGCAACAAGATCGGTATCGTCGCAGCACAATCTGTATAGCGCTACGGTGAAATTAACACCGCAGTAGTAAAATAGACGCTATCGAGGCGGCAAGATCGGCGCTGTCGCAGCAGCAAAGTCAGCGCCGTTGCAGTAAGTTCGGTGCGGCTCTACTATAAAATCAACACCGCAGTAGTAAATTAGTAGTGTTGCAGTAAGTTTGGTGCGAAACTGCGGCAAAATAGATGCCGCAGTAATAAAATCGACGCGGCAGCAAAATCAGCGTCATTGCGGCAAATCGGCGAAGGCTCATAAAATTTTACGCGAAATTTTATACGAAATCCTGTATAAAATTCTATGATTTTGGCTTGAAATTAACCCGCGATCGGCCCTCAATCGGTCCTGTAATCAACTTGCGATCAGCCCGTAAAGTAGCTTTAAAATCGTGGCGGCAACGACGAATAGAAGCATCTTGCGCACAAATTTCACGTCGCATCGCATCACTAGGCTTGAGCCTGCGAAGCTGCCCGCGATCTGTCCGACCGCCATCACCGCTCCGACGAGCCATAAAATTTGCCCGCCGATGATAAAAACGCCCAAAGAGACGATGTTTGAGGTGAAATTTAAAACTTTAGTGTGTGCGACCGCCTTTTTCATATATAGCCCTAAAATTCCAACCAGCGCAAACGTCCAAAACGAGCCCGTACCCGGGCCGAAAAATCCGTCGTAAAACCCCAAAACAAGCCCAAAAATCGCGTAAAAGCTCTTTTTTGACATCTTGGGCCTTGCGGGCGCTTCGCCTAGATTCGGCGAAAAAATCATATAAAATAAAAGCGCCAGCAGCAGGATCGGAATGAGGTAGTTTAGGAATTTCGCATCGATTAGGAGCAGGACATAAGCGCCGACGAGCCCGCCTACGAACGTAAAAATCACGCCGCGCAAGATCTCCGCTGCATCGACATAGCCCTTGCGGATGAAATTTAAAGCGGCGGTGAAGCTTCCGAAGCTGCCTTGAAATCTATTTGTGGCGATCGCTACATGCGGCGGAATGCCCACGGCAAGCAGCGCAGGCAGCGAGATCAGCCCGCCGCCGCCCGCGATCGAGTCGATAAATCCGCCGAAAAACGCCGCCGCAAAAAGCACCGCGAACTGCCAAAGCTCAAGCTCCATTTTTGTCCTTTTTTAATTTCCAATATTTTACAAAAGGTGAACTTAAATTTTAACCGCCGTACATCGCAATAGCAAATCGTATGCTATAATAGTAAAAAATAAGGATAAAGAATGAATAATGGTTTCAAAAAAATCATCGATCTAATTTTAAAAATTTTCATCATAAGCGTATCTATTTCAGGAGCAATCATCATATTAATAATAGCATTGGCTATAGCAGGAATTTATTTAAAGCCGTATGGCGATTTTTGGAATGTAAAGAATAATAATTTTGAGGAACTCAATGCTTTAACAGATAATGCAGATATGGATGGATTGCTTTTATATCGTAGAAAAATTCAACCAAATGCCGCAGATAGTATAGATGAAATCTGCTATGTTCATTATGTAAAGTTAAATTCTACCAATGGCATAACAGAAAAGAAGCTCATTGAAAACGGCTACAAACCCTCCAATAAATCCAATTGTGTCGCTCAAGATAGCAATCTAACGAAATTCAAAAAGATCACGTTTGCAGCGCCGTTTTTTCATTATCTAGGCTATAGTGATATATTTGATAAAATATATTTAGTCTATGGCTCAACAGCTCACTTAGATGTATCTACCATAAGCGCAAAAAATGGACAAATCTGGCAAAAGCAAGGACACGAAATTATTATCTATCCAGGAGAAAATATAATTCAAAAGAATAGATTATTCTCTGAGTGTTTTGGTCCATTCGGTATGTGCAATTAAAGCTAGAATTAATCAAGCAGTGAAGGTAAAATTTTATCTATCTCGCCGCTCTGCCCGAGGCGGTACAGCGCGAAGTCGTATTTGATGGGGTCGCTCGGATCGAAGCGTCTTAAGCTTTGCGTAAGCTGTAAAACCGCCTCGAAATCGTAACTCTTGCGATCGATCAGCCCAAGCTTAAGCGAAACTTTGTGCGTGTGGGTATCGAGCGGGGTGAGGAGGCGCGATTTTTCGATCTTTTTGTACAGCCCCAGATCGATGTCGCTGTCGCGCACCGCCCAGCGCAGGAAAAGATTGTAGCGCTTATACGGCGATGTGGGCTTTTGCGAGAAGCCGCGCCCGAAAAAAAACTCATACCCCGGACTGCGGTAGGGATTTAATTTGTAAATCTCGCTGATTAAAAAATTTATCCCATCCTCGATCCGTCCGCTTTTTTGCATACCGCAAAGCACGCTCTCCTCGATGCTAAGGCTGTTTTTAAGCCGCTTTAAAGTTATAAAAATTTCAGCGACGTCGCGCGAGCTTTGAAATCTATATTTTTTGCCCGCAAGCTCCGCTGCTATGCGCTCATCGCTCGCGTCCAAAAGCGAAAAATCAAGCGAGCGGAGAAATTTTAAAATTTGAGCCGCGCTCCCGTAAGCAAACAGCGCGCAGATAAGCGCCGCGACGTCGTTTCGATGTTCCTTTGCGACCTGCAGCGGATCGGGCGCGCCGAAAAGATCCGCGTCGCAATTTTTCAAATCGGCGTAGTAATCTAAAATTTGCTTTAAGCTTTTCATCTTGCGTAGTAGCTCATCGTCGTAGCGCCGAATTTGCGCGATTTAAGCAGCGCGAAATCACCGATTTTAGGCGGCAGCTCAAGCTCGCTCATATGCTCGATCGCGATTAGCAGCTCGCACTGTGCGGAACCCAGGCGTGCTATCAGCACCAGCACCCGCTCGTAAATCCCACCAAAACCCTGCCTGATCGCAAACGGCGGATCCAGATAAACAAACACTCTGCGCGCGGGATCGGAGACGGAATTTTCGCCGGAATTTACGGTATGGCTTCCGCTAGAATTTGCGGCAGAGCGTCCGTTCATATCCGCTTGTAGCTCATGCAAAATTTCGCTCAGTCGCTCGAAGCAATCGCCCAAAATCGCATTTGCGCCGAGCCCGAAAAGCTCGAAATTTTTCTGCATTATCTTATGCGCCGCAGCGTCCTTTTCGATCGCATAAACGTTTTTTGCGCCGTTACTTAGCGCTTCAAGCGCCATCGCGCCGCTACCGCCGAAGCACTCGATAAACGCCGCGCCGCGCAACTCCGCCCGCCAAGTATCGAAAAACGAACCCTTTACGATGCTTTTCGTGCTGCGCGTGCTCGAAAGTGCGGGCAGAGCGAGCTTTTTGCCCTTATAAATGCCGCTTGAAATTTGCGTAAAGAGCGTGCCGGCGGGTTTGGAAAATTTAGCCATTTTGTCTTCTTAAAATTTCGATAATTCTTGCCTTAAACTCATCAAACAGCGCACAAATTTCCTCTTCCGCCGCGTCGTATTCGCTAAGATCCTGCTTTAGCGAGCCTTGAAAATCTTCTAACTTCGATAGCAGAGTATTCTTTGAGAACGGTAGCGCCAAATCTCCGCCCTCGCCGATCAAAAATAGCGGTTTTGCCGAGCTTTCCGGCTCATCGCTTATCACAAAGTCGCAATCCTGCGCGCTTACGGTATGGTCCTTCAAAAATAGCTCCAGCGTCTTTTGCAAAATTTCGCAGTCGCAATCGATAAAAGCTTTCATCAAAGCCCCTTTTTAAATTTTATCATCTTAAACTTCTCGCCAAACTCCGCGCGCAGGTGATTGAACTGCAAAAGCGCGTTGCGATAGCCCTTCTCGCCGCTTTTTTGCATAAAAAGCTCTAAAAGCTGGACCGCGCCGAAGTCTATCAAAGCCGCGATCTGTCTTTTAAAATCCGTCGTCACGGCGCCCGCGTCCTCAAACGCCGCGCGTAAAATTTCAAAATTTACGTCGTAGGTAAGATCGCTTTTGCCGTAAAAATCGCTCAAGTTTTGCACCTCAAAGAAGCTAAAAACTTCGTGATTTCGGTAAATTCGCAGGCTAAAATCGCCGCTAGAGCCCATCTGTCCGTAATCAAAGGCGATGAAATAAAACCGCTGCGCGCTGGCACAAATTTCGCGCGCGAAGCGAAAGTATCCGATCGGGATTTCGCCGCGCGATATGCCGAATCTGCGTGCGAGGGTCAAAATTTCGCGTTCTTTTATGGGGGCAAATTTTACCGCGCCGCTCTTTACAAAAAGCATATTTTCGCCGTCCACCGCCTCGCATTTAAAGGCGTCGAAAAGCTCGTTTGCCACAAAGATCGCATCTTTAAATTTCGCCTCGTGTACGCTTGCAAAGTGCTTTAGCACGATCTCGTCGCCGAAGCTCTCCGCAAAGCTCGCCCGCTGCAGCTCGCGCAGGCGCTCGTGCGGCTCGATAATCGCAAAGCTAAATTTATCAAGCGCCGCCGCACCGCCCAGCGTAAAGATAGCTTGCGCTATATCGCAAAGCAGCCGCCCGTCGTGCGAGCCGATCTCTACGATAGCGATTTTGGCGCTATTTTGCGACTTTTTTGCAGGCGCAGCGTCTAAATTTAGCTCGCTCGCCGCAAGGTTTTGCCGCGACCTATCTGGGTTCGCCGCCGCGTCTAAGCTTAACTCTTGCGTCGCGCAAAAATCCGCGCTTAGGCGTAAAATTTCGCGCGCGATGCATATCCCAAAAAAGCTTCCTACGCTCACGGCAGTGTAAAAATCGCCGCTCTTGCCGATTCTAGCGGCATTTGCGTAGTAGCTCTCGTTTAGCCAGCCCTCGAAAAAATCGCTAAATTTCACGCCCGCACTATCTCGTCCAAGCTCTTGCGCAGGCGCGCGAAGCCCTCTTTAATCTCCGGTTTTTTGATATTTAGCGCAGGCAAAAATCTAAGGGTGCGCTTGCCGGATTTTAGGATCAAAAGTCCGTTTTGCAGGGCTTTGTTAAAAATCTCGCCCAGATTTTTTTCATCGCGCAGCACGAGGCCTTGCATCAGGCCGAGCCCCACGCGCTTTTCGATCAGGCTAGGATAGTCTGCGGCGAGCCCGTCTAGTTTTTTGATAAATCTTTTTATAGTCTTATCAAGCTTGCCGCTCGCTTTTAAAAACTGAAGCTGCGAAAGCACCGCAAGCGCCGTAGAGGTCGCCAAAAAGTTACCGCCGAAGGTGCTGCCGTGCTCGCCCGGAGCGAAAATGTTTTGCTGCGCCACGCACGCGCCGATCGGCACGCCGCCCGCAAGCCCTTTGGCAAAGGTGATGATGTCGGGGCGGATGTCGTAAATTTGCGACGTCGCAAACTCGCCCGTGCGATATACGCCGCACTGCACCTCGTCGGTGATTAAAAGCAGCTTTTTCTCTTTCAAAACAGCCGCCAGCTTTTGCACGCTAGCCTTATCCAGAGGTTTAATGCCGCCCTCGCCCTGGACTAGCTCGATCATCACGGCGACGCTGTTTTCATCGATGTGCGCGATGATATCCTCGATATCGTCGAAAAATTTAAACCCGGGCATATAGGGGGCAAAAATTTCCGGATGAAATTTTTCCTGCCCGGTAGCTTGCAGCGTCGCTAGCGTGCGGCCGTGGAAGGAATTTCGCAGAGTTAGAATTTCAAATTTTTTATTAGGGAAGTTTACGGTGCCGTATTTGCGCGCCATTTTGATCGCCGCTTCGTTAGCCTCCGCGCCCGAGTTGCAAAACACCGCGTATGTACGGTACCCTAAAAGCTCGCTAATCTTTTGAGCCAGGGCTTCTTGAGGCAGAATTCTATAGATATTCGAGCCGTGGATGATCTGCGCAGCTTGCGTGCCGATCGCTTCCAGCACGATTTCATTTGCGTGCCCCAGGCAGTTTACGCCGATGCCTGCGCCGAAATCCACGTAGTCCTTGCCCATTTCGTCATAGACTATCGAGCCCTCGCCTCTTACCAGCGCTACGTTTACGCGCGCGAAATTATCCATTAAATAGTTCATTGTTTGTACTCCACTTTAGGCAGATGCCAAGATTTGTAATAAGCCACCATGCGAAACGCAACCCCCAAAACCAGCAAAATAATCACCGAAAAGGCGCCGCTAAGCCCCAACCCATCAAGCACGAAATATATAAAACCTACACCCATACTTATAGTGCCGTAAAGCCCGGTGCGCAAAAACCACGGCACTTCGTTCAGCAGCACGTCGCGCAAGATGCCGCCGCCCACGCCGTTGCAAAACGCGATCAGCACCACACCAAAAACGTTATGATTATAGCTTAGCGCAACCATCGCCCCTACGATCGAAAAGCTTACGACGTCGATCGCATCGGTTAGAATAAATAAAAATTTACCCTCCAAATCGCGATTCTCGTAAAGTTTGGCAAAAATGGCTACGACACTTACCGCGAGCACGATGGTTACGGGCGCGTAGTGCGTGAACGAGTAGATCTCGCGGCTTACCAAGGTGTCGCGCATGATCCCGCCGCCAAGCGCCGTCAAAAACGCCGCGATAAAGATCCCAAGCCAATCGCAGCCCTTCTTTACGCCGAATAAAAACCCGCTAAGCGCCGCCGAAGCGATGCCTATGCACTCCGTAAACTCTAAAATACTCATATCACAAACCGCTAAAATCCTTTTAAAAACGCATTTTACAACAACTAAATATAAATTTGGGTAAAGCGCGACGAGCGGGAGAAATTTAGGCGCTGCGGTATAAATTTAAAGCGGCGGGTAAAATTTGAGCGCGGCAAATTAAAATTCTACGAGATAGAATTTTGCGAGACAGAATTTCGCTAGATAAAATTTTTACGCGGCATAATTTTACGCGGCTAAAACATACGGCGTCGTGATCAGGCGCAAATTTTAGTTTGAAATTTGCAGCACCTACGCGCTAAAAAGAATTTAACGCTACAAAATTGGCTCTATATTTACACTAACGGCACATAAATTTTAATTTGAAATTGTGCCCTTGTTTTGGCACCGTGTTTTGCCGCTATAAAATTTCATGAAATTTTACGACGACCTAGCCCGAGCGGAATTATACGTAAAATTTTAAA
>NZ_CALHIK010000049.1 GCF_938030785.1 uncultured Campylobacter sp. | reverse complement strand
CGTCGTAAAGATCGGCGATACCATATCTGCGATCGAGTGCAGACCGCTAAGCGCTAGAAAATCGTTTCGCTTAAAAGCGGTTTTGAAAACAGGAGTTGAATAATGATACAGAGTTTTACCAGACTTACGGTAGCTGATAATAGCGGCGCAAAAGAACTTATGTGTATTAAAGTTTTGGGCGGCAGCAAAAGAAGATACGCCACAATCGGCGATATTATCGTTTGCTCTGTAAAAAAAGCGCTCCCTAACGGCAAGATCAAGCGCGGTCAAGTAGTAAAAGCCGTAGTCGTTCGCACTACTAAAGAATTGCACAGAGGCAACGGCTCGCTAATTAGATTCGACGAGAACGCAGCCGTTATTTTGGATTCAAAAAAAGAGCCGATCGGCACTCGTATTTTCGGTCCTATCGGTAGAGAGGTCAGATACGGCGGTTTTATGAAGATCGTTTCGCTGGCTCCGGAGGTTTTATAATGGCAGTAAAATTTAAGATTAAAAAAGGCGATCAGGTAAAGATCATCGCAGGTGACGATAAGGGTAAAACAGGCACTGTTAAGGCAGTGTTTCCTAAAAAAGCTCAAGTTATCGTCGAGGGTTGTAAAATGGCTAAAAAGGCTATCAAACCAACCGAGCAAAATCCGCAAGGCGGCTTTACGAGCAAAGAGATGCCGATGGATATTTCAAACGTTGCGTTGGTAGAGGGTTGATTATGAGCAGACTAAAAGATAAATACGATAATTCCATCAGAGCTGCTTTGCAGAAAGAATTTGATATAAAAAATCCTATGCTTATCCCGGCGCTTGAAAAGATCGTTATCAGCGTAGGAACGGGCGAATCTAGCAAAGATCAAAAAGTGCTTCAAAATATGGCCGATACTATCTCGCTGATCGCAGGCCAAAAAGCGCTTATCGTCAATGCAAAAAAATCGGTTGCCGGCTTTAAAGTGCGCGAAGGTTTCCCGGTAGGCATAATGGTTACGTTACGAAAAGAGCAGATGTTTGCCTTCCTTGACAAACTGATCTCTATCGCGCTTCCTAGAGTTAAGGATTTCCGAGGACTGCCTAGAGCGGGATTTGACGGACGCGGCAATTACAACTTCGGCTTGCAAGAGCAGCTGATGTTCCCTGAGGTCGAATACGATCAAATTTTAAGAACTCACGGTATGAATATAACCGTCGTAACGACTACAAATAACGATAAAGAGGCATTTAAATTGCTAGAGTTATTCGGCATGCCTTTTGCAAAAGGAAAATGATATGGCAAAAAAATCAATGGTAGCCAAGGCGAAACGCCCCGCTAAATTTAGCACTCGCGCATATACCAGATGTCAAATTTGCGGTCGTCCGCACTCCGTTTATAAAGATTTTGGAATTTGTCGCGTTTGCCTTCGCAAGATGGCAAACGAAGGCTTGATCCCTGGTCTAAAAAAAGCAAGCTGGTAAGGAGAAGAGATGATTAACGATCTTATTTCAGATGGATTAACTCGCATCAGAAATGCTGCGATGCGAAGACTAGATACGACTAAACTTTTTCACTCAAACGTCGTTGAGGCTATGCTTAAAATTTTAGCCGAGAAGGGCTATATCGAGAGCTACAACGTAGTAGAGGAAAACAATAAAAAGATCATTAACGTAGTGCTTAAATACGACGAAAAGGGTAGGAGCGTGATAAACGAAGTTAAAAGGATTTCGACTCCGGGTCGCCGCGTATATCAAGGCAAAGACGAGATCAAGCGCTTCAAGAACGGCTATGGAACCGTCGTCGTTAGCACAAGCAAAGGCGTTATGAGCGGTATCGACGCGCACAAAGCGGGCGTCGGCGGCGAAGTGCTTTGCACGATCTGGTAAGAAGTTTCTACTTTTTATGGCATTGTGGTATCCATTCGTAAAAGTAGACATACCCTAGACAAATAAAAAGGAAAATTATGTCAAGAATTGGTAAAAAACCGATCTCTATTCCAAACGGCTTAGAGGTCAAAATCGACGGCTCGTCGTTAAAATTTAAAAAATCGAATAACGAAAAAGAGCTTGATTTAAAAGGTCATGTCGATGTAAAAATCGAAGACGGAAAGATAGAATTCTCACCTAAGAGCGAGGATAGACAGAGCAGGGCGTATTGGGGAACATACCGCGCTTTAGCTAACAATATCGTTCTCGGTCTTACCGAGGGCTTTTCAAAGCAGCTTGAAATCAACGGCGTCGGCTACAGAGCCGCGATGAAGGGTAAGGTGCTTGAGCTAAATTTAGGTTTTTCGCATCCGATAAATTTTGAATCTCCAAAGGGGATTGAAATTTCCGTAGATAAAAACGTCGTAACTATCAAGGGCGACGATAAGCAGCAAGTAGGCCAAGTGGCAGCCGAGATCAGAGGATTCAGACCGCCTGAGCCATATAAAGGCAAGGGTATTAAGTATCTTGAAGAGCGCATTATCCGCAAAGCCGGAAAAACAGCTAAGAAATAAGGGTTGAGAAATGACACAGAACGTATTAAAAAGAAAGATCTCTTTAAGAATCAAGAGAAAAAGAAGAATTCGCGCTAAAATTTCAGGCGTCGCATCTTGCCCTAGAATTTCTATTTTCAAATCCAATAGAACCGTCTATGCTCAGGCTATCGACGATGTAGCGAGCGTTACTTTGTGCGCCAGTAGCGGTAAGGTTTTAAATTTAAAGGCAAATAAAGAGGGCGCGGCTAGCCTAGCTAAAGATTTGGCTTCCAAGCTAAAGAATAAAGGCATCTCCGAGGCGCTTTTCGATCGCAACGGCTATTTGTATCACGGCGTGATCGCAAGCTTTGCCGAGTCGCTACGCCAAAACGGCATCAAACTATAACCCAAAGGAATGATTGTGGAAAAGTATAATAGAGAAGAATTCGAAGAGGTAATCGTCAATATCGGTAGGGTTACGAAGGTCGTTAAGGGCGGTAGAAGGTTCAGATTTACCGCGCTTGTAGTGGTAGGCAATAGAAACGGCCTAGTGGGCTTTGGCTTCGGTAAATCCAAAGAGGTTCCAGACGCAATTAAAAAGGCGGTAGACGATGCGTTTAAAAATATCATCAAGGTAAATTTAAACGGCTCTACCATCACTCACGACGTTGAAGTAAAATACAATGCGAGTAAAATTTTATTAAAGCCGGCGAGCGAAGGTACCGGCGTTATCGCGGGCGGCTCCGTGCGCCCGGTTTTAGAGCTTGCAGGCATTAGGGATATCCTAACCAAGTCGCTAGGCTCTAACAACGCATCCAACGTCGTAAGAGCTACTATGAAAGCTCTTAGTATCTTAAAACACTAGAAGGATAAAAGATGGGATTAGAAAATCTTAAAAAAGCCCCGGGCTCGACTCACGCCACTAAACGCTTGGGTCGCGGTCAAGGAAGCGGCCTGGGTAAAACTGCGGGTCGCGGCGGCAAGGGTCAGACCGCGCGCACCGGCTCTCATGAAAAAAGAGGCTTCGAGGGCGGTCAGCAGCCGATTCAGCGAAGGCTTCCGAAGGTAGGTTTTACTTCTAAATTTGAAAAACCTTACGTGATCAATGTCGATAAAATCGAAGCTATCAAAGATCTTAGCGAGATCACGGTCAAAAGCATCAAGTCGGTTCATAAAATTTCAAATTCCGTTAAAAAGATCAAGCTGATTGGCGTAGGCGCAAAAGCGCTCGCTAGCAAGATCAAAGACGAGAACGTAAAATTTAGCGGACAAAAATAATGAATAAATCGCTACGCAACAAAATTCTCATTACTTTGGGCTTTCTTTTTGCCTATAGGTTGCTAGCTTACGTGCCAGTTCCGGGAGTGGACGTTGAGGTTATAAAGCAATTTTTTCAAAGCAATAGCAACAACGCTTTTGGAATGTTTAATATGTTTAGCGGTAACGCGGCGGAGCGATTCAGCGTTATCTCGCTAGGCATTATGCCTTATATTACCGCTTCGATCATTATGGAGCTGCTCGCCGCGACCTTCCCAAATTTAGGCAAGCTCAAAAAAGAGCGTGACGGTATGCAGAAATATATGCAGATCATCCGATACGCCACCATCGCAATCGCTATGGTTCAATCCATCGGCGTTAGCATCGGCTTACAGGGCATCCACGGACAGACCGGAGCGCCTGCGATAATGGCGGAGAATACCAACGAGTTTGTTTTCATCTCGTGCATTTCGATGCTTGCAGGCACAATGCTTTTGATGTGGATCGGCGAGCAGATTACGCAGCGCGGCGTCGGTAACGGCACCAGCCTTATTATCTTTGCGGGTATCGTTAGCGCTATCCCTAGAGCGATCGGAAGTACCGTAAATTTAGTAAATACCGGCGAGATGAATATCTTGATCCTCGCTCTTATTATAGGGATTATTTTGCTCACTATCGGAGTTATTATCTATATAGAGCTGGGCGAGCGCAGAATTCCAGTTTCGTTTTCGCGCAAGGTATTGATGGCGAATCAAAACAAGCGCATTATGAACTATGTGCCGATCAAGCTAAATTTAAGCGGCGTCATTCCGCCTATTTTTGCAAGCGCTATTTTGATGTTTCCGACCACTATTTTGCAGGCAAGCACCAATCCGATCATTCAAAAGATCCACGATTTCCTAAGCCCGAGCAACTACTTTTTCAACTTCTTAACTTTTGTTTTGGTCGTGTTTTTTGCGTATTTTTACGCATCGATCGCGTTTAATTCAAAAGATATAAGCGAAAATTTAAAGAAGCAGGGCGGATTTATCCCGGGTATTCGTCCGGGCGAGGGAACGGCAAGCTTTTTAAACGAAGTTGCCAGCCGTCTTACGTTTTGGGGCTCGATCTATCTCGGTCTTGTAACCGTCATCCCGTGGCTGCTCGTTAAATTTATGGGCGTGCCGTTTTATTTCGGCGGCACCAGCGTGCTGATCGTCGTCTCCGTCGCACTCGATACGATGAGGCGCATCGAAGCGCAGATCTATATGAACAAATATCAGACCCTAAGCGCGGTCGGGCTATAAATGGCGATTTTGCTTAAAACAAAAAAGGATTTAGAGGGGCTTCGTGCGGCGAACAAGATCGTTGCGCAGGCCCTTGATTACGCAGCTTCATTCATAAAACCGGGTCTTAGCCTGCTCGAAGTCGATAAAAAGATCGACGATTTTATCACCTCAAAGGGCGCGTATCCCGCTTTTAAAGGGCTATATGGCTTTCCAAACGCCGCCTGCCTCTCGCTAAACGAGGTCATTATCCACGGCATCCCAGACGAAACAATTTTGCAAGAGGGCGATATCTTGGGCGTCGATCTGGGCTCGAAGCTAAACGGGTATTTCGGCGACAGCGCGCGCACCCTGCCCGTCGGTAAAATTTCAAAAGCCGACGAGGAGCTCATCGCATGCAGCAAGGACACGCTGGAGTTTGCCATCAAAACGATCAGAGTAGGGATGCACTTCAAAGAGTTAAGCTTCGAGATCGAGAAATTTATCCGCGCGCGCGGCTTCGTGCCGCTATACGGCTTCTGCGGCCACGGCATCGGCAAGCACCCGCACGAAGAGCCTGAGATCCCAAACTATCTAGAGGGCAACAATCCAAAATCGGGCCCCAAAATCAAAAACGGCATGGTCTTTTGTATCGAGCCGATGATCTGTCAAAAGGACGGCACCCCCGTCGTCGCTGAGGATAAATGGAGCACGAGAAGCAAGGATGGGCTTCGCACCAGCCACTACGAGCATTGCATGGCGGTTTTCGACGATAAGGTCGAAGTGTTAAGCGTCGCGTAGATTTTCGCGCAAAAAGCTTGGCAGAATTGGAATTTTGCTCTTTTACCGGTGCGAAATTTCGCCCGCGATCGGTCTTTGATAATTTTACATCGCTCGTGTCTTAGAATTTTACTTTAGCCGCTTCATGCATAAATTTTATCCGAAGCCCTTTCGAAACCTATCGCACTAGAAATTTTAAAATCTATCGCGACGGTTTGTAGCCTAGCCGCAAAATTTTTAAGGATTGGGTTTTGGCTCATGCTTTCTATTTTTTTAAAGCCCGAGCCTTGCAACTCCGCTCATAAATTCGCTTTCGATTAAAATTTGGCCTCAAAATTCCGCCGTTCAACTCCATGCCCCGTATCTTTAAAATTCGGCTGTAAAATTCGAAGCATAAAAGCGCGCAAGTAAGCGAGCTCAAAGCTTTAAGCGGCTAAGATTGCGCCTTGATTTTAAAGCGAAAATATGTCGCGCTACGTAGGGTGCGCGTCGTCGCGTCCTTTCGTACGAGGCAGGAAAGATAAAATGAGAGAAAAATTTTATGCAGCACTGGCAAATATAGGCGAGCTTGCGGCGCAGACGAAAGCGGGCGAGTTCGCGTTGCGCTTGCTTATGAAAATCGACCGCGGCTTTTTTGCCGCGCTGCGCGAACGTCCCGTATGGAGGGTGTTTTGGCTAGCGACGGCGCTATGCCTGCTCGCGTGCTGGGCTAAGATACATTATCAGATTAATGGCCCCATCTTTGCCTACATCGCCGAGAGCTTTCCCGCGGTATTCATCATAAATTTGCTCATCTTTCACCTCTGCTA
>NZ_CALHIK010000048.1 GCF_938030785.1 uncultured Campylobacter sp. | reverse complement strand
CTATCCGTTACTCGGACGGGGAAAGTAGGTCGCTGCAGGCTTTGTTAGAATTCTATCTTTTTTCTACTTTCTATACAATTAAATTTAACCCTGACGACTAGGTTTAATCCTATATTTTATTTTAATATCTTATAATTAAAATTTTTCGATATCTTTCAACATCTTGTGATTAAAATTCAAAATTCTATTTCAATCTTAAATGGTTTTAAATAGCTTCATAGCTTCGGTGTTAAATTTTAATCTGGCTAAATTTTATCTATGGTTATCCGTGCCGCTTAGCTCTTCCATTTATCTGCAATACACCCGTTAAGCTCATTCATAACTAATCAATTGGTCTATTTATTTACTTCTTTACCTACTTAGATAAAATCGATACCCAGTCCGTCCGCCGTCATGTACAATGAAGCGTCGCGTAAAAAAACGAGTAAGCCATGTTTAATGCAAGCTAAATTTGACGGGCACTTTCTATTTGGTATTTCAGTCCAATATCTATCTGCTTTTTTTAAAACCGAGCTAAAATTTAACGCATTTAATAAAACGGCTGGAGGTAGATAAAATTTCATATATCCACTCGGAATTTATCTTCCTTTAAGCCCTGCGTAAATATAATCTCTTCGTATTGCAAGGCAAGCACGCACCCCTACAATTTTTACGGCAGTATCTTGGGATACGACGCAAAGAGATTGTGTGAGACGCGTAGGCTATCTTTTAGCGATACAAATATCTCAACTTCAAAGGACTTTTCAATGAAAAACCTGTTTAAATCCGCATTATTTCTATCCCTTCCTGCTTTTATGTTGGCAGCCGTAAATTTAAACACCGCAAGCAAAGAGGAGCTTATGGCGCTTCCCGGCATAGGAGAGGCAAAAGCTCAAGCCATCATAGATTACCGCAAGGATAATAAATTTAAAGATATCGAGGATATCAAAAACATTAAAGGCATAGGCGATAAGAGATTTGAGCTTATTAAAGATGATCTTGCCGTAAGCGGACAAACAGATATTAGCGATCTGAAATCCGTAAAAGCCAAGGCAAACAAAAAGGCTAAAGATACTATGAAATCCTCTAAAGCTAAAGCAAATGCCAAAGTTGAAAGAGTAAAAGAGGATATGGACTCTATAGATGAGCAGAGCGGCAAAGTAAAAGGCTCTATGGATAAAATGAACGATGATGCTAAAGAGGACGGCTCGTCAAAGACTTCGGCAAAGAAGGTTAAAAAGAGTAAGTAAGTCGGATGTAGAGGACAAGGTAGGTTCCTGTTGCACAAAAAACAAGCAAGCTCAAGATGTGTTGTTTGTTTAAAGGCTCGGGAGCCTAAACTTAGACCTATTCTAAACTTACCCTTAGAATTTTTAGCAGTAGCGGCGCAACCGTTACTTAAACGCCAGAATCATCACGCCGCCGCCGATAAGCGCTAGGGCGAGCCATTCGCGCAGACTCGGGCGCTCACCCAAAAAGATCACGGCGATGATGACTACGAGCACTACGCTTAGCTTGTCGATCGGTGCTACTTGATAGGCTTTGCCGATTTGTAGCGCTTTGAAATACGCTAGCCATGACGCGCCTGTTGCTAGCCCGCTTAGTATCAGAAATACCCAGTTGCGCGCCGTTAGGCTGGATAGCGGCTGCCAAATTTTGGCGTAGCGCAGGAAGGCGCCGAGGCAAAGGACGATGACGATCGTGCGAATGAAGGTCGCGAAGTGGGAGTTGATCCCTTCGAGCCCGATTTTAGCAAATACCGCGGTCAGCGCCGCAAATACCGCCGACGCGAGCGCCCAAGCCGCCCAAGTTTCCATGATCTTCCTCTATGAAATAAATTGTTAGATTATAGCCATATTTGGGTAAAATTTGCTTATAATTTTGTGGGCGTCGTGATAAAAAGCAAAATTGCAAGCGATCGACACGGCAAAGGAGACAATCAAAATTTTAAAATTTCACTGCAAAACGGGGCTTAAATTCCGGTTTCATTAGACATAAGATGCGATTTTGATGCAGCCGGGGCGAGTTTTAACCAAATGCAATCCCTAGTGCTATAAAACACAGCGCGTGGATAGTTGGGCAAAATTTCGCTTTAGCGAGATAAAATTTTATTCGAGCGAGTAATCTTGTTCGTGA
>NZ_CALHIK010000047.1 GCF_938030785.1 uncultured Campylobacter sp. | reverse complement strand
ATGAGCGAGGCGGGCGAGCTAATCAGCGGCATAAATCATCAGTTTATTCAGCCGGTTAATTCGCTAAATTTGATGATCTCAAGCCTACTCATGCTGCAAAAAGACGGCAAGCTAGACGCCGCGACGCTAGAGAGTATGCTGCAAAAAGGACGGGCTGCGACCGTGCTTTTAAGCGATACGATCGAGATTTTTAGAAATTTCTATAAAACTAGCGACAGCCCGCAAAAATTTAGCGTGCAGCGCTGCATAAAAGACCTGCTAAAGCTCATGCACACCGAGCTTAGCAAGGCAAACGTCACGGTAAGCTTGCGCGAGTTTAAAGACGAAGAGGCCACGCAGCGAATGGGCATCGTACAGCAAATTTTACTCATCCTCATACACAACGCCAAGGACGCGGTCGTGGAGCGCTACAAAGAAGAGATCGCCAAGCGGCAAATTTTTATCGAAGTCAAATTTGAAAACGGCATGTGCAAAATATCCGTCACGGACTACGGCAGCGGTGTGAGCAAGGAGCTTCGGGATAAAATTTTAACCCAGCCAAAAACCACCAAAAAGCAAGGAAGCGGTATCGGGCTGTATTTTGGCAAAAAGCTAGCAAACGAAAAGCTCGCAGGCGACATCAGGCTGCTAAGCGCGGGCGATCCGACGACGTTTGAGCTCGGCTTTGAGATAAATTTAAAGGAGTGAGATGCAAGAGCATTTGAAGCTACTTAAAGACCTGAGCGTCCTCATCGTCGAGGACGACGAGATCGCAAGGGAGCTGCTAATAGGCGGGCTAAAGCCCTACTGCCTTAGCGTCTGGGGCGCAGGCGACGGGCTGGAGGGGCTGGAGCGCTTTAAAAAGCTAGCCCCCGCCGTCGTCATCACCGATATCCACATGCCCGCGATGAACGGCTTTGAGATGATGAAGGAGATGATGCGCATAAAGCCCGCGCAAAAATTTATCGTCTTTACCTCCTACGACACCGACGACAACCTCATCAAAAGCATCGAGCACGGCGCGGCGTCGTTTCTAAAAAAGCCCGTCGATATCGCCGCGCTTTGCCGCCTGCTAGTGGCTCTGGCCTACGAAAAAGACGAAAAGCTCGTGCGCCTAGGCCCGCAAACCAGCATAAATCTCGCCAAAGAAAAGATCTACAAAAACGGCGAGGAAATTTATCTTTCGTTTTTGCAAAACAAGCTCTTCTGGCTCTTCGCGTATAATCTAAACAAGCTCGTGAGCTACGAGATGATCGAGGAGTTCGTCTATGAGGGCGAGCAAACGAGCAAAGGCGCGATACAAAACGTCGTGCTGAGGCTAAAGCGGGAGCTGGGGGTTAAATTTAAAAACATCAGTGAAAGTGGATATATACTGCTAAGCGGCGAGTAGGGTAAATTTTGAAATTTGCGGCTTGGCTCGCGAGCGTCTTTAACGGAGCTAGTAAAAATTTAGCTCGGCGGACTACCTTGTCCAGCCCACGCTAAATTTTTACGTCGCAACCCTTAAATCCATCTCACGATACTTCGCCTTGAAATTTTACATTTAAATTTAAAGTCAAATTTGTAAATTTCGGCTCAAATTTTACCTGCCGAAACCCGCGCTTTGAAAACGTAAAATTTAGTCGCTACCGCGCCGCAGGGCTTAGCGATAAAATTTGCTAGAAGCCTGCCACTGCGGCCAAATTTAATGCAGCGCGATAAGCAAAGCTTGCTTTGGCGCGGCTAAATTTAATGCGACAAGACCTATTTCGCCAGCAGCTCCTTTACCGCGGCGACCATTTCATCTAGCGAACCGAACGAGGAGGTGTTTAAGAGATACTTGCCGCTCACGACAAATGCCGGCACGCCTGAAATCACTGCGACCTCGTAGCCCGCGTCCCACTGCGCAAGCAGAGCCTGCGCCTTTTTGCTGGCAAGCGCCGCTTCATATTCGCTCACGCTCACGCCCGCTGCATCCAGCGCGGTTTTGATGAACCTTTGCTTATCACTTCCCTCGCCGAAATCGTCCTTTTTGTCATGGACCGCTTTGTAAATCGCAAATTTTGCCTTTTTAAATTTCGATTCGTCGCTTAGCGGGCCGACGTCATCCTTTTCATCAAGCACGATGAGGGCTGCGAATACGCCGCTAGCGGTCTGTCCAAACACGCCTTTGGTCTTTAGATGCCACGGCAAAAACTCCGTCCCCTCAAGCTTTTTCATCAGCTGCGGCGTGACCGTCCTGTCGAACGTATAGCAGTGCGGGCAATCGTAGTTAAAAATTTTAACGACGCTGTTTTTCGGCACGTTTAGCGGCTTTTGCAGCACTTGATAATTAACGCCCTCCTCTAGCGCGTTTGCACCGATGCCAAGCAGACAAACAGCGGCTAAAATTCGTATAAATTTAGAAAGTATTTCCATCGAATTCCTTTGCGGTAAATTTTAAAGATTGTATAAAAGAAAGGGTAAATTTGAAATAAAATCTAGGCAATGAACGCTTTTTTGCTTCTTCAACCATTAGCAAAAGCATTGATTCTTTAGTTGTATAATGCCCGAAATTTTACATTTCAAAACAAGGAGCAGATATGAAAAAGTCTATTTGTATCGCAATTTTGCTATGCGTCGGCTTGATGGCGAGTGAGTGCACCGCAGTGTATGGAGACGGAAAAACGGAGCTAAAGCTTGCTACGGGAAGTCCGGGAGAACTTGGGCTACTCGAAGTTCTATCTAATGAATTTAGCAAGGCGAATGATACCAAAATTTGCTGGATAAAAGCAGGAAGCGGTCAGACTCTCGAACTTTTGAAAAATAAAAA
Source organism: uncultured Campylobacter sp. (assembly GCF_938030785.1). Classification (GTDB taxonomy): domain Bacteria; phylum Campylobacterota; class Campylobacteria; order Campylobacterales; family Campylobacteraceae; genus Campylobacter_B. The sequence continues at coordinate 5,331 of NZ_CALHIK010000047.1, read as the reverse complement.
GATAGATATCGCTATGGTCCACGCTCCAAAGGCGGAAATAAGCGCCGTAAAAGAGGGCTGGGCTACGCAAAGGACATTGATCGGATCAAACGAGTTTTTTATCATAGGGCCTAAAAGCGATCCCGCAAAGATAAAAACCGCCCAAAGCGCAACAGAAGCCTATACCGACATAGCCAAATCCCAAAGCCTTTTTTACACCAGAGCGGACAACTCCGGAACCCATAAAAAAGAGCTTAGTATCTGGAAAATGGCAAATATCACTCCGCAAGGCCAGTGGTACGAGGCAAATAAAGATTTTATGTTAGCAACTCTTTTAAAAGCCGATAAAAATGGAGCATATTTTATGAGCGATAGCAGTACTTGGGTCGTGGCAAAAAAAGATATAAAATCCAGCGAAATTCTATTTCGCGGCGATAAATATCTAATAAATACGTATTGCGCCCTAAGACAAAACGATAGCGATACTACCAAAAGCAAGAAATCGAAAGATTTTATAGATTTCGTAGCTTCTAGCGCGGGGCAGGAGATCATTAAAAATTACGGCAAAGATAAATACGGAGAAGGACTTTACAACGACGCCGCTTACGCTCAAAAATATTTTATAAGCGAGTAGAATTTAAGTCTTAAAAGATAAGACTCGGCAAATTTTGATAAGCCGAATTTCAACGACGCGGTGGGTAAAATTTAAGCAAGCGGGTTAAATTTCAAATCCAACCCGCCGCGTAAATTCTAAATTTAACCAAGCGTAGCGCCGCTATTTTAAGAGCCTAGCTCCTTGGGCTCTATTCTCAGTACCTTATACCGCGTTTAGGCGTTTTCGCGCATCGCAATATCCCCGCTCGTCGGTAGCGACTTCCCCTCTACTTAATTATGTGCTTCTTTAGCAACAAAAGGTATAAGTAGTATAAAAGATATATCCCTAAGATCGCTATATCAAATATAGAGGTTTGTTCCCCTAATAATTGCCAGCGATTACGAAAGCAAAAGGTATAGATATCTAAAAACACCATTGCCGCAAGAGCATACATCATAATAGAAGCAGCTACTTTCTTGCGAAATAGCAGCACCATAACAACGCTTATAGGAGGTAAGAATACCGTAATACCGAATAAAATAGCCAATAATAAAGGATAATCTTTGAAATAAATCAGACCTCCTGCCCCAAAATGGCTGCCGATATAAACTTCATCATAGGTCATCGTTTGATAAAAATCTTTGATCCCTACACAAGTAATCAGCAAAAACAGTACGCTAAAAATCCAAACGGTAATATTCTTTGTCATTTTTTATCCTGCAAAGTGGTAAGTCGTTCCGCTATGAGGTATCCAATACAGTTTTGGAGCTCCTCTCTTTTAGCTAGACGGCGGGCTAAATTCCTCTTTCAAATTTAATCCCGCCGCACCGTAAATCCCCGCTCGCCGCATCGCAGGCGCCAAAAGCGCGAAGCGGCAAAACGCAATCTAGCCAAGTGCCGGATTTTGGCGGCGGCAAGTAAAATGTAGCGGGCAAAATTCCGACCTACGGCTGCCGGCAGCACAAAATCTAGCCCCGCTCGCTGCGGCAACTAGCGCCAAACGGCGAGCAAAGGCTAAATTTAGCTAAATTTAATACTCAAAGATATTCGGATCGATCACCATCGCGCGGTATGCGACGTCGTCTCTAGACGCGGACTCCACGTCCATTTCAAATTTGACGTCGTTTGTCTTTGGATCGATCTCCACGAGCACCATTTTTATCGTCTTATCGGGCTTTAGCAGATAGACGTTTGAGCTTGAGATAAAGTAGGTGCTTTTATCTTTTTGCCACTCGACATTGCTGGTGACTGCGCTGTAAAAGTCAAATCCGCGCTCCTTGCCAAACTCCCACGTCTGCTCGACCGTGCCCTTTTTCTCGTCGATCTTGTACTCGACCGCGCGGGAGTATTTTTGCTCTTTTAGCGCAGGCTGCTCCATGCCACGGCCGTCGCCGTTGTCAAATACGCTGATGTGCTTGACGGAGCCCTTGTTATCGTAGCGCGGAGTGAGCCACGCGGTGTGCTGCGTCCACGACCAGTCGAAGTCGCCCTCGCATTTTGAGTTTTCACATTTGATTTTGTTGCCGTTTTTATCCACAGGGGTAAGCACTTTTTCTTTAAAGTCCGCGCTCCAGCCCTCAGGCGATGCCAGGATCCATTTTACCTTTTTGTCGCGACCGATCTTAACGATGCCTTGGTGGCGAAGCGAGAGGATGATGCCGTCGTCGCTAGGATCGTATGAGATCGAGTTTACGTGCGCCCAGTTGCGTCCAGTGCCGGTCGAGGTCACGTCGCCGAAAGGCAGATCGTCGCTGATTTTGATCTCTTTGGCGTCCATGTCGATATTTAGGCACACGGCGCGAGCGTCAAGAGCCTTGATGAGGTTGCTGCGGTAGACGTTTTTGCCGAAAATTTCATTCAGATCCCACTCGTCCACGACCTTGCCGCTGCCGTCCACTTCGATGATGTGATCTCTGATCGTGTGCGAGATCCTGCCGTCTGCGTGGTGGTAGTTGTATTTACCGACGCGAAGCAGCAAGTGATCGCCCTTAAGCGGCATCACCTCGTGGCTAAGGTCGATGTAGCCGCGCGGCAGCTCGCGATTATACACCTCTTTGCCCATCATATCGTAGCGCATATATCGCTGCGCCATGCCCCAGCTCAGATCGCCGTTTGGCAGCTGATGAAAGCCCATCATCATGCCGCCGTCCATCACTCTGCGCTCGCTGCGGTCGTAAAATTTCTGATAGTCCAGATACCATCTGACCTCGCCCTGCGTATCGACGACGAAATTTTCGGTGAAGTCGTTCCAGCTAGCAGCACCGCCGTTTTTCCAATCAAGCGGCTTATAAACGCTCGTGATGGTGTTGTTGATGAGATAGAGCCTGTTTTTAAAGGCAGGATCGACCTTTTTAACCTTCATCTTTTGCATGTGGCTAAATCTATAATCGCGGCTATACGTCACGATCGGCTGAGCGTAAATTTTATACTTCTCAACCTTCTTTTCGCCGTTAAAAACGTAGCTTACTTCGACCTCGTTTAGATAGTCCGGATACAGCCCCCAGATCGGCACGCCGTCATGCGTCAGCAGCGCATGCTCGGAGACGTTATAGGCGATGTCGATGCCGCCGCTAGGTTTACCCAGCACCCGCACGTGGATATCCTTGATATCCTTGCCCGCGCGATCGATGATAGCGGTCAGAGGCGCCACGTCGTATGGGTTGATAAATACCGAGCCAAGCTCGCCCTGGGTTTTTACCTGATGCGCCAAAACGCCCGCACTCGCAGTCTGCGGCACCGCTATAAACGCGCCGCCTGCCAAGGCCGCAGCCAAAACGATAGAACCGAAAAAATTCTTACGCATATTCGCTCCTTTTGGGTAAATTTATCAAATTTTACTACGCAAAAATCGCTTCAAAATCGCGCCCGCATAAAGGCTTGCTTAAACAGCCAACCCTGGCGCTTTAAATTTCTTTAGCCATTATATCGCAATTTCGCGGCAGAGCGAAATTTCGCAAGCGGCGCGGACAAGGCGCAAAGATCAGCTTCAAATTTCACCGCTTAATCCGTTTTTACTCGCGCGTCTGCTAAAATTCGTCAAATTTAACCAAGGGGCGGCAGATGGACAAAGAGGAATTTGAAAAGCTAAATCCTAGCGAAAAGCAAAATTTGATGCTTAAAATTTCAGCCGCGCATCCGCAGTTTAAATTTTTAAATTTGACTACGTTTAGGTGCGGCGGCGACAGCTTCGAGACGGGCGTTTTCGATTTTAAAGGGAGCGAATTTGTTTTTATTCCAAGCGGCGAGCCGGTGCTTGGATGGGATGGTTTCGCCGTTTTGGATGAAATTTCGGCGGCTAAAATCAAAGAGCAGTGCGAGTTTTGCGGCAGCGAGCAAAGTCTGCGCGAATACGTCGCGCAGCAGACCTCGCTGCTTCGCCGCGCTAAAATTTCCGCGATGCTGGTCGAACGCAGGGCGAGCGAGCTTAGCTGGTTCGAGGCCGGCGCGGACGATGCGAGACTTAAAGCTTACGAGCGCGATATAGAGCAGTTTTTGCGCGGCGAATACAAAAACTCCTCGGTGCTAACCCTTAGCGGCGCGCTAAAGCTGGTCCGCAAAGAGGACAAAATTCGAGCATTTTTGTTTAGAGACGTGACGCACGAAGAGCTTGAGGCGAGCCTGCAAAAGGACGGATTTAGCCTGCCTAGCGAGGATGAGTGGGAGTATCTGGCGGGATGCGGGGCGCGCACGCTTTGGCGTTTCGGCGACGAACCCGATCCAAGCGAGGTGGCTCTGCCGCACGAGAAACAGCCCAAGAACCCTAAATTTTCGCTATTTGAGCCAAATTCATTCGGGCTGTTTATCGCTTACGATCCCTACGCCGTGGAGATCGTAAGCGCGCCTGCGTATTTTAAAGGAGGAGACGGCGGATGCGCATTTTGCGGCGGCGCGTCGCTGTTTGAAAGCGTGCTAAGCGTCTCGCCATTTTATGCTATGGATGAAGCGATGCGGCAGGATCATTTGGATTTTCTTAGCGGCGGCGAGCTAGACAGCGCGATTTATAGGCGCATCTTTAGGCTGAAGCGTGAGCTGTTTTAGCCTGCCGAAATGCAGCCGCTCCATCTCGGCTAAATTTAATGCTGGGCTGCGGATAAAATTTTAAAATTTTATCCGCGATTTATAGAAATTCCCGCTGCTCATAGATTTGCACGCCGCACGCGTCGCTGCTAGCCGCATTTATCATCGCGCGGGCGATACTTGCGCCGCTAAGCGGTCTAAATTTACCGAGCACGCAGGCGGGCAGCAGTTTAAAAACCGCCGCCGCGAGCCGTTCTAGCGGGCGAGCATCCAATCTCTCGCCCAAGATTATCGGCGGGCGGACGATCTGAAGGCTGTCAAAGCCAAGCTCGCTCACGCGCCGCTCAATACGTCCTTTGGCGCGCAGATAAAAGCTTGGCGAACCTTCGCTCGCACCCGGAGATGATACGAGCACGAAACGCCGCGCGTCCGCCGCTTTGCCCCACTTCGCCGCCGCATAGACGTAGTCCACATCCACGCGCAAAAACGCCTCGCGCGAGCCCGCCTGCTTCATCGTCGTGCCAAGCGCGCAAAAAATTTCGTCAAATTTATGCGGCGCGATATCCGAGATACCCTCAAAATCAATGATCCGCGCGCGAAGCTTAGGGTGGCAAAAGCCTATCTCGCGGCGCACCCACGCCTCTACCTCATCGTAATCCGGACTCTCGCAAAGCTCGCGTGCCAGCTCCCTGCCCACGACGCCCGTAGCGCCCAGCACCAAGGCGGATTTTCCCATTTTC
>NZ_CALHIK010000046.1 GCF_938030785.1 uncultured Campylobacter sp. | reverse complement strand
GCTGGCTCGTGCAGCGCGGTATCGTCGTCATACCAAAGAGCGTAAGCAAAGAGCGTATGGCGGAAAATTTCAATATATTTGATTTCTCGCTAAGCGAGGCGGATATGCAAACGATCACCGGACTGGATAGCGGGGCAAGCCTGTTTTTCGACCACAGCGATCCACAGATAGTAAAGATGGTAAATAACCTATCAAGATAGGTTCGGCTTTGCCGGCTAAATTTAAAAAGGTTGATTTTGAAAAAGTTTTTGATTTCGGCGCTATTTGCGGCAGCACTAGCGGGAGGGCAGATGAACGAGAGCTTTACAAAAGAGAGCAAAATTTCAGATGTCGTCCGTGATGCGGCGTTTGGTGATTACGGCAGGTTGCTTTTCCCTACGCACAAGGGTTATTTTAGCGGCGGTAAGCTCGGCGAGCTAAATTTGACGTGGTACGAGCACATCGATGCCGATAAAACGGTTGAAATTTTAAACTATCTAAAAGATCGCGCTAAGGCCGGCGAGCAGGTATTTTATGATATTTACTCAAATACCGAAAAAGCCGCCGATCCGCGCAAAAACGATACTGGGCTTTTTTATTTCAAAGGCGAGCGGGACAAGCCGTTTGCAGTGGTGGTTGCCGGAGGCGGCTTTGCCTATGTGGGCGCGATGCACGATAGTTTCCCGCACGCGCTTGAGCTTTCTAAAAAGGGCTACAACGCCTTTGCGTTGATCTACCGCCCGGGCGCTAGGAGCGGAGCGCAAGACCTTGCTCGTGCGATTAGCTTTATTTTTGAGCACGCAAAGGAGCTTGAGGTGGGAGTGGAGTTTTATTCGCTGTGGGGCGGCTCGGCCGGAGCTAGGCTCGTAGCGATGCTGGGAAGCTACGGCACGCAGGCTTTTGAGCAGGGCTCGCATCCACGCCCTGCAGCCGTGATAATGCAATATACGGGCTATTCGGACTTTACGCGAAATGATCCGCCGACCTTTGCCGTCGTTGGCGAAAACGACCGGATCGCAAGCCCCAGCGTGATGGAGCGACGGATACGAAATTTAGCCGCTGCGGGCGTTAAAACGCAGTTTCGTAGCTACGCAAATTTAGGTCACGGATTTGGCTTAGGCACCGGCACGGCGGCACAAGGCTGGCTGGATGAGGCGGTCAAATTTTGGCAAGAACAGATGAGATAAAAGAAAGGAAAATAAAATGAAAAAACTAAGCAAAATAATGGCTACGGCGCTTGCTATGTGTTCATTCGCGGCAAACCAAAGCGCAGCGGAAAATATCAAATTTGAGCCGCAAAAGACGCTCGTAGTCTATTTCTCCGCAGGCGGCAATACGGCTAGAGCGGCAAATTTAATAGCGCAAAATTTAGGTGCTAAGATAATCGAGCTAAAACCGGCACAACCCTACACAAACGCGGATCTAAACTACAACGATCCAAAAAGTCGCGTTAGCCGCGAACATGACGATGTATCGCTTAGGAGCGTACCGCTAACTAACGCTAAAATCCCTGGCTGGGAGAGCTACGAGGCTGTTTTCGTGGGCTATCCGATCTGGTGGCACGATGCTGCGTGGCCGATCGACGAGTTTATAAAAAACAACGATTTTAACGGCAAAAAAGTGATCCCGTTTTGCACCGTTTATAGCTCTGGGCTTGAAAATAGCGATAAAAATTTAGCCAAGAAAGCAAACGGCGGCGAGTGGCTAGCGGGGAAGTGCTTCGGCGAGAGACCGAGCGAAAAAGAGATAAAAGAGTGGCTCGCAAAATTTTAGGCGAGCTCGCACTTTGGCTTTAAATTTGTGATTAAATTTAAAGCGAGCATAATGAAAGATAAAAAATGAACGCTAAATTCTTAAAATTTTGAGTTTAGCGGCGATGGTACACGCGTTAAATTTAAGCGCGCAAGAGAGCATTGCGAAAAATATAGACAAAGGAGAAAAGATGCAGGAAAAGCAAGTTTTGGTTAAAAAGGAAAATCTCGCCGTTTATGATAAGGTGAGCGATAAAATTTTTGCAGGCGAGCTGCCGAAAGTCACGCTGCTTTTTGGCGCGACGTCTTACGCAAATGCAGGCTCTGCTCTGGTGCATTTTCCACGCGGAGTACGCACGGCATGGCATACGCATCCCGCGGGGCAAAATTTAATCGTAACGAAGGGCAAAATTTACACCGGCACGGCGGACGGCATCGTGCAAATCGCTCGCCCCGGCGACGTGGTGCTTTGTCCGCCGGGCGTCAAACACTGGCACGGAGCCGGACTGCACGAAGACGGCGAGCACATCGCGGTAACCTTCGAAAAGGACGGCAAAAATGTAACGTGGATGAAGCATCTAAGCGAGGACGAATATAAAAACCTCATCGAAAAAGCGGACGCAAAGGACGCGGAGTAGTATCCTCCGGTAGAATTTGCGACAGTAGCCAGGCAAATTTTGCATGCCGTTGGTGCATTTAAATTTACCCCTCGATGCTAAGCAGATCGCCGAAAATTTCTTTACAATACTGCATGAAGCGCTTGGGAATTTTAACGCCGCAGATATCCACGGCGATGATGCTGTCTTGGATCTCAAAAACGATAAGCTCGCTAGTGATTTTCACCGCCTTGCAGCCGTTATAGCATACATCGCCATTGCACTCTGCGTATAAGCCGTTATGCGGTGCGTCTGCGTCCTCGTACCGCCCGAGCTTGATCGGTCTTTGGAAAAGCAGATAGTTCTTATAGTCGTACTTGTCGTCCGCAAGGCCTATCATATAATAATTCTCGGCGCTGTTTTTGGAAGCGGTCGCAACACTTGCTTTAAAATTTAGTCTAAACATAAATTCTGCTTTGGCAAAAAGCGGCAAATTTTACCGCTTCAAATTTACACGAGCTGTACGCCCCCGCCTTTTACGACCTCACCGATAACGTAGCCGTCAGTGTTGGCTAGCACAAAGTCAGCGTTTTCTTTCGGAGCTACGACGATCATGCCAACGCCCATGTTAAACGTCCTCATCATCTCGGCAGGCTCTACCTTTTGCGCGATGATTTTAAAGATCTCAGGCGTGCGGATCGCGGCGTGTTCGATCTTTGCGCCTAGTCCCTCCGGAAATACGCGCGGCAAATTTTCCACGATGCCGCCGCCCGTGATGTGCGCGAGTGCGTGGATTTTGTCTTTTAAATTTAAAAAGTCGCCGACGTAAATCCTAGTCGGCTCCAAAAGCACGTCGATGAGCGTGCGATTGCCTACCTTGTCGTCAAATTTTAGTCCCAGCTCGGCGACCACTTTTCGCGCGAGCGAGAAACCATTTGAGTGTAGGCCGCTGCTAGGAAGCGCGATGAGCACGTCGCCCTCACGGACGAATTTTGAGCGGTCGATCTCGTCCTCTTCGGCGATACCCACGGCAAAGCCCGCGAGGTCAAAGTCGCCTTTCTCATACATCGAGGGCATCTCCGCCGTCTCGCCGCCGATCAGCGCGCAGCGGGCGAGCTTGCAGCCCTCGGCGATGCTTTTTACGACCTCTTTGGCATCCGCGATTTCAAGCTTTGCCGTCGCGTAGTAGTCTAGGAAAAATAGCGGCTCGGCGAAGTTGCAGATGAGGTCGTTTACGCACATCGCGACGAGATCCTGCCCCACGCCGTCAAATTTGCGCGCGTCGATCGCGAGTCGCAGCTTTGTGCCCACACCGTCGGTGGCGCCTAGGATCGCGGGCTTTTTGTAGCCTGCAGGCAGCCTCACCGCGCCGCTAAACGAGCCGATACCGCCCAAAACGTGCGGAGTTTGCGTTGCCTTGACGAACGGTTTTATTGCGTTTACGAAGTCATTTCCCGCGTCTATATCGACGCCAGCGTCTTTGTAGCTTATCAAATTTTATCCTCCAAGATGGTATAATTTCGCAGATTTTAGCTAAAATCGAATAAAAACGCTATAAAGGCTCATCTTGAAATTTAAACACGCCGTCGTCATCACGGGCAGCATCGGTAGCGGCAAGAGCGCGGTTTGCGAGCTGCTTGCCGGGCTCGGATTTGAGATCATCGATGCCGATAAGATTTCGCATGACGTTTTGGATCGCTGCGCCGCGCAGGTGGCGGAAATTTTTGGCGCGCAATACGTCGTGCAAAAAGACGTACAGGCTGCAAATTTGAACCCCCAAGCGGAATTTAACGCTAGATCGGGCGAGGAAATTTCAGCTGCCCCTTGCACCTCGGTGGACCGAAAAAAGCTGGGCGAGCTGGTGTTTAAAAGCCCAGCGGAACTTGCAAAGCTTGAAGTGCTGCTGCATCCAAAGATAACGGCTGAAATTTTATCGCAGGCGCGGGCTTTGGAGGCGAAAGGAAAGCTTTATTTCGTCGATATTCCGCTTTTTTTCGAGGGCAAGAGGTATGAGTTTTTCGATAAAGCGGCGGTCGTTTATGCGCCTAAAAATACGCTGATTTCGCGTGTGATGAAGCGAAATGGGCTCGATCATGCCGCCGCAAAGCACCGCGTGGAGCTGCAAATGGACATAGAGCAAAAGTGCGCTATGGCGGACTTTGTGATAGATAATAGCGGCGATCTTGCCGCGCTTAAGGCCGCGGTGGAGAGATTTTTAAAAGAGCTAAAAGATAAAATTTAGCCTTTTGCGCGAGAGCTTGTAAAAATTTATACGCGAATTAAGATGAATTTTAAAATAAAGGATAAAACAATGAGGATCGGCAGTCGCGCCCAAAGTGGCGCTAAATTCCAAAATTCTAAAAGCGCGCCGCTTAAAGAGCGGTTAAAATTTACGGCGAGAGCGGTTTTGCTCTCCACGCTGTTTGCGACGTGCGCTACGGCGGAGATCGACGATCTAAGGAAGGGCTGCGCCGCGGGGAGCGAGACGGATTGTAAAAAACTAAGCCGCGTGATAAATGAGCTGCAGCGCAACTGCGACGCTGGCGGCGAGGAAAACGCGCTGGATTGTGCAAATTTAGGCTATGCATACGACTCAAATAGAAGCTTCAGGCAGGCCGCGCGCTATTACGACAGGGCGTGCAAGCTCGGCGAGCAGAAGGGCTGCGTCTATTTGGGGCTGCTCTACAACGACGGACAGGGGGTGGCGCAGGATCGTAAGAGGGCGAATGAGCTTTTTAGCGACGCCTGCAAGAAAAACAGCAGCGAGGGGTGCGCGAGCCTTGCATACAACTATAAAAAGGGGCTCGGCGTCTATCCCGACACGAAAAAAGCGATCGAGCTTTTGATTAAGGCCTGCAAGATGGGGCAAGTAGAGGCGTGCCATAACCTAGGGCTTAGCTATGTTCTCGGCGAAGGCGTGAAAAAAGATGCGGACAGGGCTAGGACATTTTTTACGAGGGCTTGTGAGCAAGGGCATGCGGATTCGTGCGTAAATTTAGGCGTCACGTATTTTAAAGGCGACGGCGGGCAAAAGGATCACGCGCTTGCTGCGAAGTATTTTAGCGAGGCGTGCGAAAAAAGCGACGAACCGCTAGCCTGCTCAAATTTAGCATATCAATACGAAAAGGGCTGGGGCGTGACGAAAGATAAAAGGAAGGCGCGCAAGCTCTATGAAAAAGCTTGCAAGCTCGGAAGATTTGATGCTTGCGAGCATTTAGAGACTATGAGATGAGAGGCTCTAACATCAAGCGTGAAATGCTTACGATAAACCAGCTAACTAATGCGGGCGAGTTAGTAAAATATGTCTCGGAAAAGCCTAAAATAAGCGCTAAGTTTAAATTTAGATAGAGATAAAAATTTTAATAAAACGTTAGCGGGCGTTAGTGATTTTAAAATTTGCGAGGTAGATGATGAAAATTTCAAAATATAATGCGAGCGGCAAGGATTTTGTGATCTTTACGGATTCGGTTAAGGAGGATAGGTCCAAGCTGGCGCGCGAGCTATGCGACAGACGCGAAGGGGTAGGCGCCGACGGGCTCATCGTCGTGTTGCCTAAATTTAACGGCATAGACGGGATAAATTTTGAGTGGGAAATTTATAATAGCGACGGCAGCGCCGCCGATATGTGCGGCAACGGCTCGCGCGCGGTATGTATGTACGCGTATGAGAATTTTTTGGCCGGCAAGAGTATGAAATTTTTAAGCAGCGCAGGGGTAATCGACGGCGAAATTTTCGGGATTTTCGGCGGCAATCTAAACGGCGGCATGCAGGGCGAGCTTAGAAACGTGAGCTTCGGCGAAATTTTTAATCTGCGCGATAATGCTCACGCGTTAGTGGCTAACGTCGAGGTAATGCTAACACAGCCTAAACGCCTGGGCGAGAGCTTTGACGAGGCCGGGCGAACGTGGTATTTTTATAACACCGGCGCGCCTCATCTGGTAACATTCACGGAGGATTTGATCGAGTTTGACGTCGCGTTAGCGCGCGAACTGGGCGAAAAATATAACGCTAACGTCAATTACGCGTTAGTACAGAAACGGGTCGCAAACATGATTCTAAAAGTGCGTACTTACGAGCGCGTCACAGAAGCCGAAACGCTTGCGTGCAGCACCGGAATGGCGGCATGCTTCATCGCTGGCGTCGAAAATATGGGCTTGGCGGCAGATATGCGCGTGGTGCCCGCAAGCGGCGAAATGCTAAATTTACGCTTAGCAAACAACGGTAAAATTTATTTTCGCGGCGACGTTAGGCATACTTTTAACGGCGAGTTTATAGGATACGTGGAGTAGATAGCGGGCTTTAGATAAGTTTCAGACGCGATTTTTTGCGTAAATTTTGCTTTTGCTCTATTTTGAAAAATAATAAATTTACAGGGCCGTCGTAGAATTTAATTTTAAAATGAAGTTAAATTCTCAAACCGCCCCCGCGTAATCCATTTTGATACTTACTTATATGTCTCAAGGGCGATTTTTAACTGCTCTTTGAATGTTTGCCTTAGATCTGTCGGCTCCAGTATTTCGATATCGGGGAGCCACCTTTTTATGAACGGCAATATCTCCATATCTTGAGTGAAATTTATGCTAAAAGTAACGCTGCCGTCGCCCAGCTTCTTTTTAAATTTTTGAGTCGGGAAAAACGGCTTCATACCTTCCATAAAATATATGGCAACTTTCGGCGAGGCCTTTAATAACGCCATTCGCGATGGTTCCGACGGCAAGCTCATAGCATTTTGTATTTTATTAAAATGCGTTTTATATTTCTCCAGGATCCCG
>NZ_CALHIK010000045.1 GCF_938030785.1 uncultured Campylobacter sp. | reverse complement strand
AACGTCATCGACTAAACGGATAAGATCGGCGCACCTATTCCGCGCCGATTCATCGTGATTTTAAAATTTTCCTGCGAATGCGGGAGTTTCTTTAAAGTTTGTGTTTTGCCGCCGGTGCAGGCGAAAAGATAAAATCGGCGCTAATTTATTCGGCAAGCGCGACAATCGAACATTAGCGGCTTTGTCTTTTTAGTGTCGATAGTAGGCGCAAATTTAAAGAGAAATTTTAAGTTCGTTCTTGTTCTTTAAGGTGGCGGAATTTGAAAATTTAAATTTGCGTTGCAAGGGCGGCTTTGCAGGCAAATTTAAAATTTACACCCGGTTTTATTCAAAAATTTTAACCTGCGCATAGACTTAAAATTTACGCCGCGCCACTATAAAATCCTCTCTATTTCATTACTGCAAATTTCATTGACCTGCTCACCCTCGCTATTTTGCAAGATAACCTCGTAGTCCGTGATTTCGCGACCTTTGTTATACCCCTCGATATATCTGAATCTCGATAAAACTATTTTAAAGGATTCCACATCGTCTAAAGTATACTTATCGCCGAGCTTGACGTAGTTAAAATTCCTACTAGTAAGCGTATGAAAATTATTAAATTTTTGCTTTAAATTTAGCGTATAAATTGCCGTGGATGCAGCGCCGTTATCGCAGCTATTGATTTTGCTCTCATCAAAGGCAAGCGCGAGGCAAATTTCATCTCCGCAGATTACCTTTATATCTTTGGCGCGGCTGTTTATACGGATGGTCTGTCGCCACCCATCGCCCTCTATCTCAAAGACGTTGCGAGCGAGTTTTTTAGCTATTTCATCTCCGACATAGCCTCTGGCTTCTGGTTTATCAGCCCAACCAAGCGCAGAGTAGTTCGGTTTTTGCGGAAAAACTGCAAGCGGAATTTGAAGCTCACTTATGGCATTTAAATTTTCCTTTGTACCTTGCGGAGCTGCAAAAGATGTACCCCTCATAGAGTGTAGATTAAAGAAACCAATAAATTTCCTCACGACCTTATGCGCCGTTTGAGAAAATATCTTGGCTTCATTTTCAAAAAGCGAAATATCGTAGATGCCGTAGCTATAATATCCAAGCTTTCTACTTACCCACCTTTCGTCCGGCGAACGATCGATCTCGTGGTATCCATAGTAGCGCTCTGGCATATCTTTTTGTAGCAAAAAGTCGTCGCTATCGCTGTCCCCATACCTAAGCCAGACCCCAAAATCGTCCTTAATGTATAGATAATCAAACTTCGCACCTCCTGCGAATTTTTTCTCGCCTAGCCAAAATACGGGTCTTTTTTCTAGGCTCGGCAGAGCGGCGACTGGAGGTAAGCCTTGCAGCTCTTTTTCAAATTTTTCATCGATATAATCGCAAGCGCTAGTGGGCATACTAGGATCGCAACCTTCGGGCGTATCGGATGAAAAAAGCAAATTTAAAATCACAAATATATACAGCACAAAAAGCACGCATGCAACGCTCACGACCAAGGCGGTAATTTTTAAAATTCTTTTAAAATTTTTCATATCCAAATTTTACCTCG
>NZ_CALHIK010000044.1 GCF_938030785.1 uncultured Campylobacter sp. | reverse complement strand
ATACCGCGAAGTGCCTTGATCATCGATAAAATCCTTTGTGAAATTTTAAAATTTTCAAATTTTTGCGGCGATTATAGTTAAATTTTCCTAAATTTTAAGCCCTGCCGCTCGCGGTTTCGTATCGGTTCTATTTATTTACATCGCGCGCCGCAGAATAAAATACGCTTCAAGATAAATTTAAATTTGGCGAAGTACGGCCAAAAAGGCAAGCCCAAAAGGTCGCTATTAAATTTGGTTGACTATGCAAGCTCAAGTGAAAGTATCTCCGTCATCTCGCCCGCTTCATCCTCGCAGCTTACGGCGATATAATCAAAGCCGTTTGCTTTAACCTCATCCCACGAGGCGGCCCCGCCGTTTATCAGCAGAACCCTGCCTTGCTCATCCGTTTCGTATTCGTCCATTTCGTCGTCGTAGAGGGTGCTGTAGCCGAATTTTAAGCGGATCTTGCACGGCGGTAGGTTAAATTTCACAAGCTCGCGGCGGGCTACTTTTTCTGCGTCAAGCTCGTCGCAAAACATCGCGTTGTAGCCGTGCGCAGCGCCGTCAAAAAGTAAAATTTCCTCGCCCGTTTTCACACATTTGGCTACGAGCTTGCACGGTACGAGCTCGCCCTTGTCGTCGTAAAAATCGGCGATGTAATCGTTCGGCAAAGTTTCACCGCGAAAAAGCTCGCCGAAATAATAAATTTCAAAGTATTCGCCGCCTGCGTGGGATCTGATTTGGGCATTTAGATAATCATCCTGAGTTACGTTAAATACGTGATTTGCTAGATAGGTAGGCACCCTCTTGTCCATCTTTGCTCCTTTGACGTAAATTTTAAAATTTCGCGAAATTATAACATATCTCGCGTCCGAGGGCGTCTGCTCGCGCAATCAAAAGGCGGGCCGTTTGCAAGCCTGTTATCGCCGCGCACCGCTAAGTTTAATGTATCCCGCACTGCGCAGCGGTTGGATTTTAAAATTTAATTTGCGATGCGTCGCGCCGGTTCGCGGCATGCTATGTAAATTTAAAGCGCCACCGAAATTTATGCACCAAGCAAAAATTTAACGCATTGCGTAAAATTTTAAATTTTACCGCGGTGCAGATCACGCGCCGTTTCGGATTAGGCGTCTATTTTAAACAGGCTAAGCTTCGCGGTAAAATTTCTACTTCGCCGCCTTGAAGCTCAAGAATTCCTCGTAGCGGCGATCGATGATCTCTTTGATCTCGGCGTAATTTTGCGGCGAATTTTCTATGTAAAAATAGGCGTTGTCGAAGTTTTTATCGCCGAATTTGCGCGCCACGAAGTCGCAATAGTCCTGCAAATACCAGCCGTGCGTTTTGGCAAATTTCGTGCGGTCCGTGGTGTAGTAGGCTTTCGCAAAGGCCTTGCCTGCGGTGTTTAGCTCGTCGCTGCTCAGCACGCCGTCCATCGCGCCAAAAAAATACCGGCGGTAATCAAAGCTATCGTCCATCCGCGATATATCGTCCGCGAAATCCGCCGCAAAGTCCTTGGAATAGAGCTTGCGCTCCATGCACCAGCGGAAGAAAAACGCGATGTGCGTCGCGCCGTTTTCCTGCGGGATGTCGGTCGGCGCATTTGCCGCGCCCCAGTGCCATTTTGCCTTGTCGTATGTCACGTAAGCCATTCGCTCTCCTTTGTTTTAATCGGCGAAATTTATTAAATTTAGCGCTAGATTTTTGCTTTGCCGTTAAAATTTTTGCCGTCGTGGTTTAAATTTAGCTCCGGCTTCGGCGCAGTCTTGCGGCGAAATTTTATTAAATTTCCGCGAAATTTTAGATTAAATACGAGAGGGGCGCCTTTAAAATTCCGCGCCGAATTTCTCGCGGCTAAAAGGCCCTAAGCACCGCCGTAACCTGCGCGCTTTTGCGCGGCGAGAAGTAGTGTACGAAGTTAGTGCAGGAGTCGCCAGGCACGCATATTTCGGTGCTTAGTTTATGCCTTATGTGGATGGAGTCGATACCAGGGATTTTTACCGATGCGCTTGCGATGCCGCTGTATTCGCCAACCTCTATCGGCGCCTCTAGTTCATCCCTTTCAAATACTACGCGCCCGCTCTTCTCCTGCTCGAGCTTGGTATTTTTCAGCACGATCTTCGGCGTATTTTCGCGATTTATATGGTTAAATTTTATATTTAGCTCATACGGAGCGCCCGTGGAGTTATCATCGGGGAAATCTGGCATTGGATCCCCCTCTCGATGTACCCATCTTGCACCACCGGTCGTAGAGTCCAAGCTTACTCCGATTGTAAAGTTTTGCAGCTCCACACTGGCGCCGCTAAAAGTATAAAGTCGCATCCAGCTCTCGTAATTGCGACTAAAAACTTGATATGCGATCATAAAGGTGCCGAAAAGCGAGCTTATGACTACCCAAAACAGAAATATAAATTTAAAAACCTTGCGTAAAACAAACCTTAACGTCTTCATCATTATCCTTTCAATCTAAAGCTTAAGCGGAATTCCACCCGCAAATCCGCGGATTAAAATTCCGTGCAAGATTTCGCTTATGAAATCCCGCGCCCTTTCGGTCTATGGCAGAATTTTAAGACAGAATTCTATGGCGAAATTTTGCCGCGAAATTATAAAACAAATTCCGCCCATGAAATTTTACCTAGAATTTCTCCTGTAAAATTCCATAACGAAATTCGAAGATGAAATTTTATGAGCGGAATTCCATAGCTAAAATTTCACGGCAGAGCTCAGAAATCAATTCTCGCGGCAGAATTCCGCGTCTTAAAATTTTAAGAAAGTATGAAATTTTTTATCTGATCGCAGATCGCTTCTTCGGACTGTGCGGCGTCGATTTGCAGGGTCTCAACGCCGCACGCCGTGCATGCCTGCGCCATCAGCTCCTGCACGCGCATTAGATATTTTAGCCCGCGAGCTTCGATTATATCGCTGCTAGCGCGCGTTTTAAGCCGTTTCTTGACGAGCTGTTCGTCCGCCGAAAACAGCACGATTTTATCTGCAAATTTGCCCCCAAGTGCAAATTTATTAAGCGCGATAAGCTCGCTAAGATCCGCGTTTTCGTCGTTTGCCAGCGCATAGGCAAGCCCCGAGATGAAGCCGCGATCGCTTAGCACGAGCCTGTCCGCGCCGCCCTTTATCACGCGCTCGTAGTGCTCGGCGCGGTCTGCGAGGAACAAAAGCAGCTCGGCGCGCTTTGAAATTTCGCCGCAGACCTCGCGCAGATTTACGCTGCCGCGCCGCCACTTAAAATCCTCGCCCAAAACGAGGCTTCGCACCGCCTCGCCGAGCTTCGTGCCGCCGGGCTCCTTAGTCACGATCGCTTGCGGAAAAGCCGCCGCCAGCCGCGCTATCTGCGTGCTTTTGCCCACGCCGTCGATACCTTCGAATATTACATACATTTTTCGCCTTTAAATTTGTGCACTATTTTACAAATTTATATCTAAATAGCGGCTTTTTTAAGCAGCTGAGCGTAAAATTTCGCCTCCAAATCGGCTTTTGCGCGAGCTTGTGCGAACCACTTTTGATCTTTCGGCGTAAAATTTTATCGGACGCTTTGCTCGGTTTTTGATTTTTGCGGCGCAGCTCGCGGTTAAATTTGGCGCTCGGACGGATGCGTCGCATAACACAGCGAGGAGTAAATTTGCGCTTAAGGAGCGCGTACCGAGCGGAGCGGGGCGCCGGTCGATAAAGACAGCGCGCCGTGCGGATAGAATGGCACGTCGGGCGAGGTGGGGCGCCATTATACATAGCAGGATATGTGCTTGCGAAGCGGATGGTGCTAGACGGAATGGGCGGCACTTCGGGCGGAGCAGGGGCAGCAGCGTCGTGCAGAGTGGAGCGCATTGCCTAGCGGCACAGGCGGGCAAACGCTGTGTGCGATGATAAAATCGCGACGATGAAATTTTAAATTTTGCCCTTATACGCGCTTACAAGCTCTGGATTTATCGCTTTGAAATTTTTCCGCAGATCGCTAAGATCATAATCGCTCGCTACGAGCGCAAAATCTTCGCTCACGTCGAGCCTGAGCTCGCCGATATCCGCCTTGAGCTGTTTTGCGCACTCCAAAATAAGCTTTTTGGCTTGTGGATATCTGCCGTTTAGCCGCGTTTCTTGATTGAAAAGATCAAAAAGATTTGCCGTCTCGTCGTCCTCGTCTATCTCAGCCTGAAACTCGTAATCGGCGACGTTCCAAACGATCCAGTTATCGTCGTCGCCCTGCGCAAGCCACTGTGCGCGCTGTTCTTGCGAGCCAAATCCGATCTGAGGCGGCAGCGAGCCCGTGTCGTCGTAGGCTAAATTTATGCAGTAGAGCTTGCAACCGGGCGCGTGCTTTTTGATCGTCTCTTTAACCGCTGGCAGCAGCCTTTGAGCGGCGAGCTCATAGAGCTTTTTGTAGCTCATTTTTTTATCCGGTTTTCTGTAGTGCACGTAGCCGCCCTCGACTATTAAGCTTAGCTCGCCTATAGCGTCAAATTCGTAGTTTATGACGCGGTCGAATTTACCTCCGTATGGATCCGTGCCGCGCCACTGCTTTTGCGCGAGCTTGCCGCCTTCGTAAGCGAAATTTTCTATCCAGTAGCCTTTGCTCGCAAAAGCCGAGTAGATGGACTTTAGCACGCCATCCTCATAGACAAATCTTTTTACGTTTACGCATTTTTTATCGTAATAATCAAATCGGTAGCTTAAAATTTCATCCCGCTGCCAAAAATAAAACTCTTCGTAGAAATATTTTTCGCTCACATACTGCCTCTCAAAAACGGCGCGATCTTGCGCGTCAAAGCCGTATTCGTAGGCGTTTGCGATCTTTTTGGGCGCTTCTTTTAAAACCCTGCCTTTTGAGAAGTGGTTGAACTCAAAATAAAACGGCTCAAAATTTAAATACTGATTTGATGCCCAGCGCCTGCTTACGGCCTGTGCTTCGGCTCTCTTTTTTAGGGCTTCGTAGTCATTTTTCGCGCTTTTAAAAAGCTCTCGCAGCTTTTCTATCTCATCCATTGCTTCGTTCATTTTATCTCCCGTGCAGCTTGTAAATTTTAAATTTAGCCGCACCTACGGGCTAAATTTAGCCGCGAGCTATCTTTTTAAAATTTCTAAAATTTCGCTCGGAACGAGCCTGCTAACGTCGCCGTCGTGGCTAAGAACAGAGCGCACGATCGAGCTTGAGATGAAGGCGTTTTTGAGGCTCGGCATCAGATAAACGGTCTCGAGCTCATCCCAAAGCGCGGCGTTTGCGTAGCCGATCTGCAGCTCGTACTCAAAGTCGCTAACCGCGCGAAGCCCGCGGATCACGACGTTTATGCCGTGGCTTTTGGCAAAATCGACGAGCAAGTTATCAAAGCCCATAACCTCGATGTTTTTCAGCTTTGCCGTAGAAATTTTTACCATTTCGATGCGCTTTTGCAGGCTGTAATATGGCTGTTTGCTCTCGCTCGCGGCGACTGCGACGATGACCTTATCAAAAATTTTAATTGCGCGCTCGATGACGTCCAGATGTCCGTTCGTGACGGGATCGAAGGTGCCGGGATAGATGCAGAATTTGTGATTTTTCATTGTTGCCACCTCTTAAACAGCTCGTTTTGCACGCCTAGCGCGTCGCACCACTTGCCGATTATGAAATTTTTTAAATTTTGCACGCCGCAGTAGCCTGCGATCACGGGCGGAGCGATGATGACGCCGAGCGCGGCTAGCTCGCTCATCTGGCGCAGGCTGATCGTAGAAAGCGGCATCTCGCGCACGCCCAAAACCAGCCGTTTATGCTCTTTCAGCGCGACTGCGGCGGCGCGAGTGCTTAAACTGTCGCAAAGCCCGCCGTAAATTTTAGCCAAAGAGCCAATAGAGCAGGGCGCAAAGATCACTGCGTCAATGCCGAATGAGCCCGAAGCGGGCGGCGCGCCCAAATCGGTATCGAGATGAAATTTTATATTTTGAAATTCCGCGGATTTTAAGACCTCGTCCGCGTCTATGCCGCTTTCGGCGCGCAGGACGCGGCGCGCACCCTGCGTAAGCACGGCGTGGATTTCATGCGGCGAGCTAGCGAGAAATTTAAGCAGATCAAGCCCGATCTCGCAGAAACTGGCGCCGCTTACGCAAACTAAAATTTTCATTTCAAGGCTTTCATATCGAAATTTTGCGGTTTAAAAGCGAGCGGAACGGAAAGAATTTTAAAATTTGAAGTTGAAATGGAGCGGGAAACGAGAGTCGAACTCGCGACATCAACCATGGCAAGGTTGCGCTCTACCACTGAGCTATTCCCGCATGCGGTAAAGATGAAGCGCGATTTTAACCTATAAATTTTCATTTGTCAATAATTTCTCGCTTAAATTTCATAAATTTTTATAATTTCTCCCTTTTCCGCCGTTTCGCCCGAAGCGGACGATACGAAATAATGGGTGCAAAGCGAGAGCGGTTTTATCATTCCCGATTGCGTCTGCACGGGCGTAAATCCGCCGTCTTTGTAGATGCCTAGAGTTATATCGATGCGGGAAGGTCTGGATTTGATCCTGCCCTTTGCCGTAGCGAGTATCGGCTCGGGATTTAGGCATTCGCCGCCTTCGCCTGAAATTTTTCGCAAAATCGGCAAAAACAGCACGCGGGTCTGAATAAATGCCGCCAAAGGATTGCCAGCCATCGCAAAGACGAATTTACCGTCCTTTTCATAGCATTTCGTAGGTCTGCCGGGCTTTACGTTGATATGATCAAAAACTCTCGCAAAGCCCAGATCCTCGAGCGCTTTTTGCATAAAATCAGCCTCTCCGGCGCTAGCTCCGCCGCTTGAGATTACGACGTCAAATTTCTCGCAAGCCGATCTCAGCGCCTCTACCACGGCGGATTTTTCGTCGCGGATTATGCCTAAATATTCGCTTGCAAAGCCCGCCTCGCTTAATAGCGCGCGAATTCCGCTTGAGTTGGCGTTGTAAATTTCGCGCTCGTCCGCGCTCTGCCAAGGCTCTTTAAGCTCGTCGCCCGTGGAAAACAGAGCGATTTTCGGCAGGGTAAAGACGCTTATTTCATAGATTCCCTGCGCGGCTAAAAGCATGATCTTTGCGGGGCTAAGCACCTCCGATGCGCGGAGTAAAATTTCGCCCGCGCGCACCTCCTCGCCTTTTTTGCGAAAGCCGTCGCCGATTTTGATATCTTGCGGCAGCCGTAGCTCGCCGTTTTTAGGCTCCACGTCCTCAAGCCTAACAATGCCGTCTGCGCCTGCTGGCATCGGTGCGCCGGTCATGATCTTTTGAGCCTGTAGCTCTGAAATTTCGTAAAAATTTTTATCGCCGGCAAAGATCGTAGGCTCTTTTATCTTTAAAATTTTATCCACGGCGGCGCTGTTGTAGGCATATCCGTCCAGCGCGGAGTTATCAAAGCCAGGCATATCTTTACGCGCCGTAATATCCTCGCTCAAAACCCGCCCCAAAGCATCCTCTAGCGTTAAAACTTCAGTGCCGCGAAGAGGCAGGACGCGTCCCAAAGCAAGCTCTATCGCATTTGAAATATCTATCATTCTTTTAGCCTTTCTATGCTCGCGCCGAGCGCGCTAAGCTTTTCCTCGAGCTTTTCGTAGCCGCGATCTAGGTGGTAAATTCTATGTATTTTGCTCTCGCCGCGCGCCGCAAGGGCGGCTAAAACGAGCGCCGAACTGGCGCGCAGATCGGTAGCCATCACGTCCGCGCCGTTTAGCTTGCTGCCGCTGATCGTCGCGATGTGTCCGTTTAGGCGGATATCTGCGCCCATTCGTGAAAGTTCGCTTACGTGCATAAAGCGGTTTTCAAAAAGCCTCTCGTCGATGGTGCTGACGCCCGAGGAGATGCACGCAAGCGCCATAAACTGCGCCTGCATATCGGTAGGAAAGCCCGGATATTCGCTCGTGATGATCTCAACTGGTTTGATCTTTGAAGCGGGCAAGATCGTTATCTCGTCGCCGCCGCTTGAAATTTCAAATTTAAAACCCATATCTTCAAATTTTGCAAGCACGGCGCCAAGATGAGCCGCGCAAGCGTGCGTGATCGTGATGCGGGAACCGGTGATCGCGCCTGCGCACAGATAGGTACCCGCTTCGATGCGATCGGGGATGATTGAAATTTCGCCTAAATCTAAAAGCTTGCCGCCGCTTCCTTTGATGAGGATCTCGTTTGTGCCGATGCCCTCTATGTCGATGCCTGCGCCTTTTAATGCGTTGCAAACGGCGATTACTTCGGGCTCTTTTGCCGCGTTTATGATATGCGTGGTGCCGCTTGCTAAAGCTGCCGCCATTACGATGTTTTCGGTGCCGGTGACGGTAATTTTGTCAAAATTTATAGTCGCGCCCTTAAGCCCTTTTTTTGCGGTACAAACGACGTAACCCTGCTCGATCTTAACCTCCGCGCCCATCTTTTCAAGCGCGCTAAGGTGTAGATCGATCGGTCTTGCACCGATCGCACAGCCCCCTGGAAGGCTTACCTCGCAGTGTCTAAATCGCGCCAAAAGCGGCCCCAGCACCAAGATCGAAGCGCGCATTTTGCGCACTATATCGTAGATCGCCTTGGTCGAGTTTATCTCGCGCGGATCGATTTTGGCGGTGTTGGCGTCAATAAACTCGCACTTTGCGCCTAAATTTGAAAGTAGCTGAATTAGCGTGTGGATATCGGAAACTGCGGGTAAATTTTTAATTACGACTTCGTTTTTTGAAAGGATAGATAGAGCTATGAGCGGCAGTGCGGCGTTTTTTGCGCCGCTTATTTTGACGCTGCCGCTTAGTTTTTTGCCTCCGTTAATTCGTAGATAATGCATGATTTCTCCGTGTAAAATTTAAATAATTATACAGAATTTAGCTTTAAAGTTACCATTTTGTTACCGCCAGGCGCTAAAATTGCGCTATTAATTTTAATTAAGGATATAAATGAAAGGAATAATTATCTGCGCTTTGGGTGCGTTTTTGCTGGTCGGTTGCTCCTCAAAAACCCCGTCCGCGGGCAGTCAGCAGGAGTATGTCTTAAACGATCGCGAAGAGGGGATAACCTCCATACCAGGAAGCCAGTTCAACCGCCCGCTAATCGCGTCGGTGGACGGTTATACCGGCACTCGCGCGGGAGGAGATTGCAGCGGGTTTATCACCGTGCTAAACAGCAAGCACGACGAGCTGTTTTTTAACTCGAAGGATCTGCCGAAATACTTCACTAACGGACGCAAATCCCAGGCGATCTATAATTATTACAGCCGCAAAAATTTATTGAGCAATACGCCGCGGGTAGGGGATCTGGTGTTTTTTCAAAACACTTTGCGCTCCAATAAAGGCAAGATTAGCAACGAGATCAGCCACATCGGCATCGTGCGCGAGATATATCCCGACGGACGCGTGAAATTCGTCCACAATACCCGCGGTAGAAATCAAGCGGATTTTGTAAATTTAAATAAAAAGAACGTCCACATTGCGGGGCGAAAGATGGAAAATAGCTATATCGTCCGCTGCGGCAGAGACCGCATAAGCTGTCTGGCGTCGAATCGCTTCGCAGGATACGGGCGGGTGAACGATTAAAATTTCTGAAATTTCTTAGGGGTAATTTTAAAATTTTAGCGTGGAATTTGATACGGGGAATTGCGTGTAGGGTTTGCGCTCAGGCTTAGTATCCACGCGCGCGAAACACTGCGAAATACATAATTCTAATTGTTAAATTTAAGGCTGGATAGAATTTTAAAATTTCAAAGCTAATTTAAGCCCGCCGGAATTTTCAATTTAAATTAAAGCCTAAATTTAAAAATTTAAATCCGCGAGAAACCCGCAAGATTTGCGTCAAATTTCAAAGCTTGTCCGAATGCGAAGCGCTTAAACGAGTAAGCGCGATACGCGATAAAATAAATGCGTAGCTTTCATATTTAATTTAAAATTTACGCTTAAAATTTCAGCGCGTTTTTTTACGTAACACAAAGTCGGTTCTGCGTTGGAGAGAGCATACGTGCACGCGTCGCGCCTTTTTAAATTTCATCGCAGATAGCGCCATTTTAAATCAACTTCAATCTTGCTATAAAGCACGGCCGCGAAATTTCATCGTAAATTTAACCGAAATTTCGCTACTATGCGCGGAAAATTTAAGGAATTTTATGCAATCAGGCAAATTTACGCTCGCTCTCATCGTGCTAAACGTCCTATTCTTCGCGCTCTCATTCGCGCTGGAGGAGCTTTGGGGCTTTAGATCCTACATGGTTTTCGGGCTCAATCCATACTTTTTCGAGGGCATGCCGTGGCAGCTTCTAAGCTCCTTTTTTATGCACGGCGGCATCGCGCATCTGGCGATGAATATGGCGGTTTTGTATCAGTTCGGTGGGATTTTGGAGCGGGCGTTCGGCGGGGTGAAATTTGCGCTGCTTTACATCGCAGGCGGCCTGCTTACCGGCGCGCTTTGCCTCATTTACGTTTGGTACGCGCTAAGTAGAGGCGAGCTCGTAAATATAGTGGGCGCAAGCGGCGCAATATGCGTGCTTTTGGGTATCATCGCGTGCTTTGACAGGCGAGGCGCGGGCGGGATCTTCGTCGCGATACTGCTGATGAGCTTCCTGCCGATGCTAATGGGCGTAAACGTGGCGTGGTACGCGCACATAGCGGGCTTTGCGGTCGGTTACGGCTTCGGACTGATCCAGAAAAGATTTAGAATTTTGTAGAATTTAGCGCGAAATTTTATGTAAAATTTTATGAAAGGGCGCAGATGAAAAGGATATATTTTATTAGGCATGCCGAAGCGCAAAGCGGCGGCAGAAGCGATTTTGAGCGAGAGCTAAGCCCTAAAGGCGAAAAGGATGCGATGAGACTGGGCGAGCTTTTACGCAGCGAGAATTTATTGCCGCGCCTCATCGTCGCAAGCTCCGCAGTTCGCGCACTTACGACGGCGCGAATCATCGCAGCCGCGTTGGGCGCGTCGCGAGCTTTAAGAGTTTCGCGCGAGCTTTATGATATAAATTTGTGGGATTTGGCGGAGTTTGTTCGCGGCTTGGACGATGCGGGCGGATTAAATTTAAACTTGGACGATCCCGCTGCCGATAAATTTATAGCGGGCGATGACTTCTCAAATAAAAACGGCTGTGGCGAAAATAACCATGGCAGAAAAGGTCGCTTAAAAGGCTTCCGCGCGGGTGATGGCGCAGTGAGCGGTGCCGAAAAATCGCATAAGAAAGATATTTTTTCGAGCGAAGGCGCACCAAAAGATGCGCCCGGTGCAGATATTTTGAGAGCGAGCCGAAACGGCGCGGACGAGCCTATCTTTATCGTCGGGCATAATCCCGCAATAGGCGGAATTTGCGAGCTTTTGGGCGAGCGAGCGATAGGAAAATTCCCGCCGTGTGCGATTTGCGGGCTGGAATTTGAAGCGAAAAATTTTATCGATATAGCCGAACATAGCGGTAGAATCGTGATGTTTGATTGCCCGTAGAACGTTTGCTAAAGCACGCTAAATTAGCGATCTGAGCTAAATTTATTTTAGAATTATCAACGCTCATCTTTAAATTTAAAGAAATTTAAAGCCCAAGCTCCAAGAGATTAAATTTGTCCAAATTTTATCCGAATGCCGTAACCTATCGGATGGCTGCGTGTATTTGCCATGAAATTTTGATCATCTTTGATTTGAGAGAAAATTTAAGCCAAAATTCAAAAACTGCCACCTATATCGCTATGTATTTTTAAGCTCGGCCTTATGTATATTGGCTCATTGCTTGAAAATATCCTAAAAGATGAATTAAATTTTGCCGGCGATTAGTCAAAACCGAAAAGTAGCCGAAAAGTAGCTGAATTTTAGGTTTTTTCGCCGAAAATTTTACTTTATAATTCTCAAAATATAAACTTTTATGAAAAGAATAAAATTTATTAAGTAAAATTTAATAGTAGCTGTGGTATCATTCCGCAAAATCTTTGATAGGGGAGTTGAAAATGAGACAGTACGAAACTTACAGATGCGACAAGTGCGGCGCGGAGGTCGAAGTTCAAAAAGTTGGCGGCGGTACGCTTAGCTGCTGCGGCGAGCCGATGAAATGTATCACCGAGGATCTGACGCAGGTAAATTTGATGAAAGCGTTCGCAGGCGAATCTCAAGCGCGCAACAAATACGATCTTTACGGCGATTTGGCTAAAGAGGCGGGCTTTCACGCCATCGCGCGACATTTTTACGAGGCTGCCGAAAACGAAAAATGGCACGCCAGAGCCGAGCTAAAGGCACATCACGCGGCTGCAGGTATTCCGCTTGATAAGATGGATAAAAATCTGCTCGATGCCGCCGTCGGCGAGCGCTACGAGCACGAGAGCATGTATCCGAGCTTCGCTGAAATCGCGACCGAAGAGGGCAAAAAAGAGGTAGCGCGCCTTTTTAACGCTATCGGCAAGGTCGAGGAGGAGCACGAGCGCGAATACAACGAGCTTCAAAAGATCCTGCTAGAAGAGGGTTTTTTCGAGAGCTTCGACGAGGAAGTTTGGGTGTGCGAGGTCTGCGGCCACGTTCATCGCGGCAAGAAAGCTCCCGGCGCCTGTCCGCTCTGCAAGGCTCCGCGCGAGTATTTCAAAAAACAAAGGCTCGTTTAAGCCTAAAAATTTGGCTTTGCGGGCGCAGTAAACAAGTGCCTGCAAAGCCTCTAAATTTAGGGCTTTACGTTCGGTAGAATTAAAAGTTGCGGCGATTTAAATTTAACGCCGCTCATATCACGGTGCGATTTTGTGTTGCGCTGCGCTTTAAAATTTAAGCAAAGCGCGCGATCTTAAGCGGTCGTAAATTTACGCATGATCGTTGCATGGCTAAGTTTGTGCAGATTGGCTTGCGCGGAATTTAAATGCGGTCTAAATTTAAATTTACGACAGACTCGGTGCAACGCAGGCTTTGTTAAAATTTGATGGATAGTTTGGCTTCTTGAAGTCTGATAAATTTGGCGCGAGATTTCGTCTTTTGCTCCTTTTCCCGCGTAGGTCGCGGATTTGACGAAATCTCGGGCTAAATTTTTAGCCCACAACTCCTTTTCTTATCCCCTAAGAAATGAAATTTCGCCCTTTTTGGGCGAAATTTCTTCGTTTTAATCCAACAGTTCGGCTAAATTTAAAAGTTTGCATAGCGCAGAAAGCGTACGTTGCCGATAAGTTTACGCTTTAAAATTTCAAGATAAATTTCAGATACGGCTTGCGCGGTCTTGCCTCCGCAAAACTCGCTGCCCTTAAAATTTCAAAGCTAAATTTTAAAAGGCGAAATTTTAAGGTGATACAGATTTTTAAGCGCCGATAGCTCCGCGCTGTGTTTAAATTTTAAAAAGATAAAATTTTAGAATTAGAAAACTCAAAACCGCAAAGTAAAATTTTAAATTTAGACCTTGCGCGCGCATCGAAACCGCTAAAAGTGGCATCCGTATATCTCTTGTGTGTCTGATTTTACACGTGCCGAACTTTTCCTCGCTAGGTTTTGTGCACATCAAGCCCATCAAATTCCGCGCTTACCATGCTCGCCTGCAATCAAACCTATTAAATTTCGCGCCGCCGAGTTTTACGCGCATAAAATATATCAAACTTCTCGCATCAAACATATCAAATCTGCCAAATTTCGCGAGCGTAAAAGAACTCATGCTTAACCAAGCCTCGCTCCGCCGCAAATTTTAAAATTTCACTCTTCGAATTCCTCCGCAACTTTCGCCGCAAGGCGCAGCTTGTCGCTGTCGAAGTGGGTGTAGATGCGCGAAGTATTGAGGCTCGCGTGGCCGAGGGCTTCTTGGACGAGCACGAGGTCCTTTTGCTTTTTGTAAAGCATCGTCGCGAAGGTGTGGCGCAGCATGTGAGCGCCGTTTTTTTCCTTGCGGATGCCCGCGCTCATTAAAATTTTCTCCACGATGCCGCTGACGTAGGCCTGAGTAAGCGGCGCGCCGTTTTTGGTGACGAAAAGATAGCCCTCTTTGTTTGCAAAATTCGTCTCCAGAGCGTTTAGATGCTCCTCGATTAGGTGGCGTTTGATCATCACGATGCGGTATTTATTGCCCTTGCCGCGGATTCGGATGATGAAAAGATCGCCCTCTGGCGCGATATCTTTGCGCTTTAAATTTATCGCCTCGCCCACGCGGATGCCGGTGTAGACGATGATTTTTACGATTAGGCGGTTGCGATGAGCAAAGGAGGGAAACTCGCTTAGATTTATCGCGTCCAAAAACCGCTTCAACTCCTCCTCGCTCATAAACTCAGGAAGCTTCGTGCCGCGGCTGCCGCTAATACCGCCCCAGTGCTTAAGCTCGATGCCGTAGTTGTGCGAGGTGCCGTCCTGCTCGTTTTGGCGGTCGATGAAGCCGAAAAAATTTATCAGCGCGATTCGGTAATTTTTTTTGCTCGCATCGCTCAGCCCGCCCGTAATGGAAGCTAAAATTTCGCTCAAAAGCTCTTCGTCGATATTTTTCATGCTCTCAAGACCGTACTGCATGATAGCTTCGTAAAATTTTTTAAGCGGGTTAAAATAGGTATTGATGCCTGTAAGGCCTGCATTTCGTGCGTCTTTTGCGAGTCGCTCGAGTTCATTGATATTTGCTACCTCGTGATTTAGCGCCAGGCTCGCGCGGCGAAACAACGCGTCGTTTTTCAGCTCCTTATTCGATAGCGCGCTTAGCTTGTAGCGTACGAATTTTACGAGCCAAAACAGCAGCGATTTTTCAAAGCTATCCTTATAATCGAGCGGGAATTTCATTTGCTCTCCTCGCTGTCGCCGAAGATCACAAAAGGCAGCATCAGCGTGTTTTTGATGAGATTATACGGCGTTTTTAGCACGTCGGTCGCAACGGCGGTCGAGTAGGTGGGCTTTTTCGTCGTGCCGCGAATCTCGATGATCGTGGAGATCGTGTTGTTTTCGCCCAAGATGATATGATTTAGAAGCGGAATTTTTGAGATTATCGAGCTTGCGTCTTTGAGGTATTTAAGCTCCAGATCGATATTCAGCGCGCCGCTTTTTATATCAACTTCGCCGTTGCCCGCGATATCTGCGCTACTGCCGGTAAAATTCATCGCGTTTATGTAAATTTTATCGCCGCTGCGGCGAAAGTAAATTTTACCCTTCTGCACGCTAAAGCCGCGATCGTTGAAATCGGGCGTCTTAAACGTAAGCAGCGATGGCGCCGAGTTTATAAAGCTAAGCAGCCTTTGATAGATGATGTAGTCCTTCAGATAGGTGTTTTGCACGTTGATCTCGCCGCGGTAGTTTCGCGGATCGATGCCGCTTGCTTTCAGCGTAAATACCCCTCCGTCGAAGCTCTGCGAGCCCAGGAATTGATTAAGCGCCTCGCCGCTGATGTTTTGCGCAAAAATTTGAAGCAAGCTCTTTTTAAAGATCAACTTCACGTCGCCGCGTTTAAAGCTTGCGTTCAGGTTCATATTTTTGCCGTCCAGTACGCCGTTAAAGTGTGTAAATTTCAGCGTCTTATTAAGATCGGATAGCACGATAGAAGAATTTTGCCCGCTGAAATTTATCGGCGAGCGCTCCTTCGTGCCGCTATTAAACTCGCTGGTTTGCACGCTCGTATTGATCGCGACGTCCACGTCTTTTAGAGCGACGAAGTTACCGCCTTTGTTTATTTTAAGAGAAATTTTACCGCTTCCGCTAGAGCCTTCCAGATCGCCGCCGCGCACCCGAAGCGCGAAAGAGTCGTTTTTATAATGGCTTCCGTCCTTGTTCAGCAGACCGAAATCAAAGATGAGATTGCTGCTGCTGATATCTAAGTTTGTAAAATCGCTGGTTAAAATTTTAAGATCTCCGCCGCTAATGCCCGCGTTTTTAAGCGTCTTAGAAAATGGCAAAATTCCGCTAATATCGGGCGAGCTAATCTCGATCCGCTCGCCGAAGCTCATCTTCGCGCCTAAAAATTGCGAGCTCAGCACCGGCGCTTTGCCGCTAAAATCAAGGCTCATATTATCTCGCGCGTCGCCAAATTTTAAAATTTCTTTGCCGTTCGGGGAGAGATTGAAGCTATGAATAACGCTGTTAAATTTAGCTTTGCGCGTGGCGATATCGATACTGCCGCTTGCCGTGGCGTTAAAAATTTCATTTTGTAGATTCGCGTCTTTGATGTCGATTTTTTTCTCGGTGATGTGCACCCGCGCGGCTTTGGAGTGAAATTTCGCTTTAGAGATCATCAGATCGGCGTCTTTTAGCGTCACGTTCGCATCGACCTTGGCGCTTTCCTTTTCGACGTCCACGTCTATCAGCACGCGCGCATCGATCCCGCCGCCTAGCGGATATACGGGCTCGTCTATGCCGTAGCTTTGCAAAATATCTACAAGGTCCTTGCCCAAGCTCTCTTTAGTCCGCAGATCCAGATATACGATCGGCCTCTCTTCAAATAGCCCGCCGATACGCACGCCGCTTCCCTCCAGGCTTTTGCCTTTAAATTTAGGCTCATTCAGCGTGAAGCTTAGAAAATCGTTTTTAAGCGTGATGTTGGCGTCTTTTACCGTTACGGCTTCGATTTGCGGTTGAAATTTTATCGTAAGATCCTGCGCGTAGGCCGTGGCGCTAACATTTTCTGCGATCTGGCGCGGGTCTTTCAGATCGATTTTGGCGTGCAGATTTTCGATATAGTAGTTTTGCGCGACCGCCTTGCCGTAGATCCACTCGTTCGCAAGAGGATTTAGTCCCGTAAGCGCACCCAGCTCATTCATAAAATTTTTCAGACTCAAGGCCGAGGCGCGGTTTATCTCGATATTTAGCTCCGAGCCGATATTGTGCACGTCAAGCTCGCCCGCGATCTCGTGCGAAGCGAAGATGCCGTTAAAATCATACGTATCGGCTCTGAAATTTGCTCGCGCCGTGCCGTGCAGAGTGAGATTAAAATCATTTAGTTCAAGTTCGATCGGATCGAAGTTCAGCCCGTTTGCGCTCGGCGTGATCTTCGAGTTTAGCCTAAAAAACCGCGTGTCGGCGTAAAAAACGTCGCTTTTGTATTTTAGCTTTAGACTTTCGCCTTTGATCTTTAAATTTTGCACGTCGATCTCTTCAAAAAAGGAGTTGATGAGCGAGATTTTTTTGCTAAATTCCAAAATTTTCTCGCTTTGCGTACGCAGATCGGTGGAATTTTGCTCTAAATTTTGTGTATTATTTTGCGTAATTTCAAGATTTTTGATACGCAGCACGAGACCTTTATTTAGCTTGAGATAAAACCCCTCAAGCTTTGCAAAGCCCACGTCCAGCTGCGAAATCGTTATACCGTGCTTTAGGCCTACCGCACAGATTATAAAAAGTATGGTTATGCACAAAAAAAATCTAGCCAAAGTTCTAAACATCATCGCCCCATCAAAAAACTCCGCCCAAAACCAAATCGAGCGTGCCGAAAAACTGCGCTTATAATATGAAATTTATTCAAAATTTTGGCTTATTTGCCTATAATTTCAGCTAAATTTTGAAAGGAACGCATGAAATTCTTTATAAAGCTCATCAAAGCGGCGTGCATTTGTATCGAGCTTGCGGCTATTTTACTTTTGGCCGTGGGCTTTGATCTACACGAACGCGTCGGCAACGCGAAA
The DNA here is from genome assembly GCF_938030785.1 of uncultured Campylobacter sp. Taxonomy (GTDB): domain Bacteria; phylum Campylobacterota; class Campylobacteria; order Campylobacterales; family Campylobacteraceae; genus Campylobacter_B. The sequence continues at coordinate 21,222 of NZ_CALHIK010000044.1, read as the reverse complement.
ACCGTGCAGATAGGCCAGGGCAGCTCAACGAAAATTTTATCCGAACTCTCAAAGAGCTATCCTAAATTTAGCAAATTCGACGCGAGGCTGCTTTCTTTTTACGGCGGCGCAAAAACCGGCGAGCTGGAGCTTAGCGGCGAAAATTTGCCCAAATACCAATTTTTGTATGAGCTAAGCGTCGCAAAGCCCGTTATGAACGAAATTAAGCTGATCCCGGGCGAGACTACGATCGTCTTTTTAAAACAGCTTGCGAAAGATCGCGGGCTAAGCTTTAGCGAGCTTGAGCGCGAATACAACGCCACGGCGCCGTTTTACGAGGGCTTTTTGGTGCCTGAAACCTACAAAATTAGCAAAAACGAAAGCGAAAAAAATATCATCGACCACCTTGTTTCAAGCGCGCAAAAATTCCACGAAGGATTGTCGCGCGAGCTTAGCGGCGATTACAACGCCACGGCGTGGAAGCAGGTGCTGATCAAGGCTTCGGTCATTCAAAAAGAGGCCGCAAACGCAGATGAGATGCCGCTCGTAGCCTCCGTCATCGACAACCGCTTAGCCAAAAATATGCGCCTTCAGATGGACGGCACGCTGAATTACGGCGAGTTTTCGCACGTCAAAATCACTCCGCAGCGCATCCGCACCGATACCAGCCACTACAACACCTACCTCAACGACGGACTTCCCAAAGAGCCGGTGTGCGTGGTCTCTCGCGATGCGATACGCGCCGTTTTCGCGCCCGCAAAGAGCGAGTATCTGTATTTTATGCGAAATAAAAAGACGGGGCTTCACGATTTTGCGCGCACGCAAGCCGAGCACGAGCGCAACGTAAAAGCGCAGAGGTAAAATTTAAGTCCGTTTCGGCATTAAATTTAAAAAACGAGGTTTCGTCTTTAAATTTTAAAATTTAACCCCCGCAGTTATAAAAATGCGGGCCGATATTTGGGAGATAACAATGAAAATAGCGATATTCGGCGCCGGAAACATCGGCGCGGCAGTAGCGAACGATCTTATCGTAAGCGATTCTTTAAGCGAAAAGGTAGATAGTATCGCGCTTGTGGATGCTGTAGAGCGGATCGCGAGCGGCAAGGCTTTAGATCTAGCCCATGCGGCGGCGGTTTATGAGCGCGACCTGCGCATAAGCGCTAGCACGGAGCCTAGCGATATAGCGGACGCAGGCATCGTCGTGATCACGGCGGGGCACGCAAGAAAGGCGGGGCAGAGTAGGGAGGAGCTGTTTGGCGTAAACGCCGTCATAGTCGCACAATGCGCGCGAGATGCCGCAAAATATGCGCCTAGCTCCATCATCATCGTCGTAACCAATCCGCTTGATATGATGGTCTATGCGGCGCTGCAGGCCAGCGGGTTTACAAAGGAGCGAGTCATCGGCATGGCGGGCGAGCTAGACGGCGCGCGGCTTAAATTTGAACTCGCGCGAGCGAGCGGCAAGGAAATTTCATCGATGAGAAGCGCGATCGTGGGCCCGCATAGCGAAGAGATGATCGCGCTTAAAAACGAGCTGGGATTTGAAATTTCGGATGAAATTTTCGAACGCGCGGTGCAAAATACCAAACGCGCCGGCGCGCAGATCGGCGAACTGCTGGGCACGTCGGCGTATTTGGCGCCTGCTGCGGGGATCGTAAAGATCATAAAATACATTCTTTTTGATACCTGCGGCACGCTCGCTTGCTGCGTCGCGGATAGATCGGGAGTGCCTTTGGGGCGCTTCGTAAGCGTCGGCAAAATGGGCGCGATAGAGAGGAATTTCGCCTACTCGGGCGAGTTTTACGCGCAGCTTGAACGGATGCGAGCAAGCGTGGAAAATTTAAAATTTTAAGCCTCGGCGGAGCCTTGAGGAATAAAATTTAAGACGGAGTTTTGAGCTTAACGGCTAGCGGATTGAGCTTTAACGCTGCCGCAATTTAAAATTTATTCCAAAATTTTATGTTTTTAAACTAATCTTGATCTAAAAGTTCTTTAGCTTTTTTTACCGGATTGCATTCATTATCATTTAAACACGGCTCCAAACCATAGCTCATCTTACAAGCTAATTTTTTCTTCGAAGGCTCTATTGCGGCATCGCATACCTTTTTAAGATTTACAAATGCTCTTTTTATATTGCCCGTATAGTACAAATCGTGCATTCCTGCATTTAGGCAAAAATTTAATAATCCGGTATCGCAAGCTTTATTTAGCGCTTTTGTCGCGTCTTCCTCTCTGCGCAAATATATTAATAAAATTCCCAATGCACCGCAGCTCTCAAAATTTTTTTCGTCGCATTTTGCCGATAAAGTATCTTTTAATATCGAGCAAGCTTCATAATCACCTTTGTTCCAATCGCATTTATTCGCTAAATTTTTTAAGTTTGTATCGTTTATTGCGGCAGAGATATCAATGTCTATATCGTTTTTTGCCAGCAAAGGCATAGATAAAAGTAGTGCTAATGATAAAATTTTTCTCATAGTTATAGTCCTTTAATAGTATCTTTGGCTTTCATTAGCGGATCGCACTTTGCATCTTTAGAGCAGTCTTCAATCTCTTTCTTGATGCTGCAAGCAAGCCTTTTGTCCTCTGAAATTCCCTGTTTGCAAATTTTGTCAAAAACCTTAGCGGCTCTTTCAAGATTTCCCGTAAAAAGTATATCACTAATGGCAAGATGAGAGCAGTAAGACATAATGTTCGCTTCACATGCCTTAATCAAAGGAGCGGATGAGAATTCATATTGACCCAAATCCGTAAATATTATTCCGACAGTCCCGCAGCTTTCGTAATCTCCGTCGTCGCACTTTTTGGATAAAATTTCGACTAGCTTCGTGCATGCGCTATATTTTCCGTTGCCGCTATCGCAAGCAATCGCTAAATCTTTTTCCTCTTGCGTCTCTAAATGATCTACGCTTGCTTTTGCAGCAGCGGGGATCGCTGCAAACGCCATTATAAACGCGAGCACTGAAATTTTAAGATAGAATGTTTTCATCGCCGCTCCATGTTTTTAAGCGGCGATTATATATTAAAATATTTTAGCGGGCTCTTAAAATTTTGCAGAGTTAAAATTTCGATCGTCCGTTAAATTCGGCGGCGCCATTTTCAAAGATCGCGCCGCTTTGGGATTTAAAACATCGCTTCTAAATTTTTAAACGCCGCGATGAAATTTTAAACATCACGGTGAAATTTTAAAATTCCACCGCAAGCTTTGGGCGGCTTTAAATTTAACATCCCGAGTTCGGCTGCACCCGCGTTTCGTTGCCGATGTGGATCAGTTTGGCCTTGCCGCGCCTAAATCTACACGGCGGATCGGCTTGCACCGATGAGTACTCCTTGCCTTTAAATTTATAGATGATGTTGGAGCCTTGCACCGTTTTTTGGGAGTTTTCGATCGCATCTCCGGCGACCGCGCCCACTGCTGCGCCGCCTATGAGTCCTACGGTTTCGGCTAAGCGCTTGCTGCTGCTATGTTTGCCGAGCTTATGCCCGATGATAGCGCCCGTGGTTCCGCCAGCGACGCCGCCTAAAATTTTACCCGTATTGCCCTCGGAGCGCTCTACGTTGATTTTGGCGGGCAGGACGTCGATGATCTCGATCTGATCGCTCTGCCTCATTCGGTTTGTTTCGCCTGCATTATAAACGTCGCCGCCGTATCGATCCTGTGGAGTCGCGCAGCCGCAAAGTGCTACCATTGCGATCAAACATAATGTGAAATTTCGCATAATATCCTCCTTAAAATGGATTTCCGCTATTATACAGCGTGAGATTATACCGACGGTTATCGCGCGGCGGTATTATCAAAATGATATGATAATTCAAAATTTTATGAAATTAAATAAAATTAAATATCAAAGTAAAACACCCTTGAAATCATATCTCATAAAGTAAGATATACAAAAACCATCTGTTTTAACTTAAAGATAAAATTAGCTTTTTTTACTAAAAAATATTTAAGAATTTCAATTTACCTAAAGAATTGATAATATATAATCTATAAAATCAATCAAAATTCTGTTTTGGCTCCGCCATTCAACGAAATTTCAAGGAAGTACAATGAGTGAATCAAATTTCAACAGACGCGATTTCTTAAAATCGGCCTGTATCAGCGTCGGCGCGCTTAGCCTTAGCGGCTGCGTGGATACCGACAAGGCTAAAAGCGCGGACGGCGGCAACGAAGGCGGCCTTCCTAGTGTGGACGTACTCGTTATCGGCTCGGGAGGCGCGGGTTTGCGTGCAGCCGTAGCGGTAAGAAAGAGTAATCCAAATCTTAGCGTAGTCGTTGCTACGAAGATGATGCCTTCGCGTAACGCGACCTGTATGGCGGAAGGCGGTATCAACGGCGTTACGAGTTTCAGTGGCGGCGATTCATACAAGCTTCACGCCTACGACACCGTAAAGGGCGGCGCATATCTCGTAGATCAGGACGCCGCGATTAAATTTTGCGAGCTTGCGGGCCCTACGATTGCCGAGATGGATTATATCGGCACGCTGTTTTCTAGAAATGCCAGCGGCGGCGTGGACGGCAAAGAAAACGGCGTCCCGGGCGGCGTAGCGCAGCGCTTTATGGGCGGCGCGTCTAAAAAACGATGCAACTACTCCGCCGATAAGACGGGTCATATCTTGATGCACGCCTGTTTTGACGATGCGGTTAGCAACGGCGTGAAATTTCTAATCGATCACGAGTTGCTTGAGATCAGCGCGCCTGATGGCAAATGCGAGGGCGTCGTGCTTCGAAATATCCAAACCGGCGATTTTTATCCGGTGCTTTGCAAAGCCTTGGTAATTGCTACGGGCGGATACACGAGGATGTTTTACAACCGCACCTCGGTGCCTTATATCGCCACCGGCGACGGTATCGCGGCTGCACTGCGCGCGGGTCTTGGATTCAGCGATCCGGAGATGGTGCAGTTTCATCCCACAGGTATCAAAAGCGGCGGCGCGCTCATTACCGAAGCGGCGCGCGGCGAGGGCGGATATCTGCTCAATAACAAAGGCGAGCGCTTTATGAAAAACTACCACGAAAAGATGGAGCTTGCGCCGCGCGATGTCGTAGCTCGCGCGATCGAAACTGAGATCCGCGAGGGCAGGGGATACGGCGAGGGGCTCGGCGCATACGTGCTGCTTGACGTAAGACATCTCGGAAAAGATAAAATTTTAAAAGCCCTTCCTAAGATCAGACACACCGCTATTTTGTTTGAGGGTATCGATCTAATCGAGGAGCCGATCCCGATTCGTCCGACGGCGCACTATTCTATGGGCGGTATCGAAGTGTCTAAATTTGACGATATGAGTACTAAAATTTCGGGACTTTACACTGCTGGCGAAGCGTCTTGTATCTCGATCCATGGCGCAAACCGCTTGGGCGGAAATTCTTTAACCGACGCCGTCGTAACGGGCAAGCTCGCAGGACTCGGCGCAGCGGATTATGCTGCGAAGCAGGATGGCTTCGGCTCGGGTAAAAGAGCGAGCGAGCTGGCGCAAAAATGGCAGGCTAAATTTAAGCAGATCGCAAACGGCTCGGGCAAGGCAGGCGAGATGTATGAGTTGCGCGAAGAGCTAGGCGCGCAGCTTTGGGATAATATGGGTATCTTTAGAACCGGCGAAAAGCTTGATCTGCTTTCGCAAAATTTAGAGGGTATCAGAGCGCGCTACGACGAGCTACGCGTCGCGGATGCAAATCCGGTTATGAATACCGCATTTACCGACTACGTCGAGCTTGGAAATTTAATCCTGCTTGCGCGCTGTGCGTGTTTGGCTGCGCAAAAGAGGCTTGAAAGCCGCGGCGCGCATACCAGAGAGGATTATCCGAAGCGCGACGATAAAAATTTCTTAAAGCACAGTATCGTGACGATGAACGACGCAGGAGAGCTAAGCTTGGGCTACAAAGAGGTCGTCGTTACGGAATTCTCTCTTGACGGAAGGAAACCTCAATGAAATTTATCATAGACCGCTTCGACGGAAGCAAAAATTATAAGCAAGCCTATGAGCTTAGTTTGGAGCAGATCAAAGGAAAGACCCTGCTTGGAGTTTTGCAATTTATAAAGCAAAATTTAGACATCACTTTAAATTTTACCGCAGCGTGCCGTATGGCGATATGCGGAGCCTGTGCCGTAAGGGTAAATGGACACTCATATCTTGCCTGCGATACCAAGATGGAGGCTTTGCTTGCGGAGTATGAAAACCCCGATAGCTTTACGATCTCTGCGTTAAATAATTTTCGAGTGATCTCGGATCTGGTGGTGGACTGGGAGCCTAGTATCGAGAATTTAAGAAAGATCAAGCCTACTATTACTCCTAAGAAAGAATTTAGCGCCGATAAGGGCTGTAAGCAAAGCCCGGAGCAGATGGAGCGCGTCAAAAAGCAGTGGGATTGTATCCTTTGCGGATGTTGCGCTAGCGAATGCAATAAGCTAGAAGCGGACGCGAGCGATTATATGCAGCCCTTTGTTTTCACGCATGCTAACCGCGCCGCGTTTGATTCAAGAAGCAGGGACGCTATGCCTCATCTAAAGCCTGCAGTGCTAAACGGATTATGGCTATGCGTGCACTGCCAAGAGTGCGCCGATCGCTGTCCTAAAGGCATAAGCGCTCAAAGCGACATCACCGCACTTCGCGCCTTAGCGATGAAAAAGGGCTTAACCGCAGGAAGCGGCCCTGGTCACGCGGAGGCGTTCCTGCTAGACATCGTAGAAGGAAGCGGAAGATTAAACGAGATCAAGCTCGCTTTAAGAAGCGAAGGCGTATTTGCCAATATGGGCAAGATGGATGTAGCGGCAAATTTGATGATGGCAGGCAAGATGAATCCTCTTCATGCTTTCGGCGAAGAGGAGATCGAGGGACATGCGCAGCTCGTTAAGATGATAGAGGCCGCACGCAAAGCTCAAGCTAGCGGCGAGATAGAATAAGGAGGAGAAGATGAATAACGAATTTGCATTTTTCCCGGGTTGCGTTTTAAGTCAAGCCGCAAAGGAATCTAAAATTTCACTTGAAGCGATCGCTCCGGTACTGGGTATTAAACTTCACGAGATAAAGGGCTGGAGCTGCTGCGGGGCTAGTCAAGCTCAATGCGTCGATCCCATGGCAAGCTTGGTAGCCAATGCTAGAAACATCGCGCTAGCCGAGGGTATGAATATGCCTCTGCTAACTACCTGCTCCACCTGTATGCTAACTCTAACTAAAGCAAAGCTTGCGTTGGATAAGGGAGCCAAAAGCTATATCAATACCTTTTTAAAAGAGGGCGGTATGCAGTATCAGGGAAGCACCGAGATAACAAGTCTGCTTTGGGTACTATATCAAAGCTTAGACACTCTAAAAGCTAAGGTCACGAGACCGCTAACAAATTTAAAAGTAGCTCTATTTTACGGCTGCCATTCATTAAGACCGGAGCGCGAGCTTAAAAAAGAAAGCTCAACCAATCCGAAAAGCTTTGAAACGGTAGTTAGCGCACTTGGTGCTCAGATCGTGCCTTTTGAAAAACGCCTTGATTGCTGCGGCTTTCATGCTAGCTATCCTGCGGTAAAGTCGGTTCAAAAGATGTCAAGCGAGATCGTAAATAATGCGGGCGAAAACGGAGCGGACGTAGTAGTTACTCCTTGTCCGCTATGTCAGATGCAGCTAGATATCTATCAGGAGCGATACCAAGAAGCGATGAACTCCAAGGCAAGAAAGCCGATCATCCACCTATCTCAGCTGGTAGGCCTTGCTCTTGGGCTAAGCAACGAACAGCTTGGACTAAATATCAATATCCAAGATGCAACGAGACTGGTAAGCTGATCTTTGAGAGATATTTAGAATTTTCTAAAATTTATGGATGATTTTACAAAAATACTTCGCTGCGGCGCACACATAGTGCGCCTTGCGAGTATTTCACAAAATCATCCGACCTACGCTTACTTTATCCTAAAATACTTTTCGCCGCTATAAAATTCTTGGATAAAATTTCATTGATTCGTAAATTTAACGCTTCATAAAATTTAATGCTTTCTCCGCCGTAATTTAATACTTCATACGCCGCGCTAAATTTTAATCTGCCTTTTAAATTTCATAAATTTAAAATTCTAAAATTTACTGCATTTGACTATGCCGAACCTGCCGCGCAAAATCTATTTTAACTGAGATTTTATCTTATTTTGTTAGAATCATTCTTATTTTTAAGGAGAAAAAATGAAAAAACTATTAGTTTACGCCACCAAAGGCGGCGACACGAAAGTCGTGAGCGAATACATCGCTTCAAAGCTCGGCTTTGAGATCAAGGAGGCCAAAGAGCTTGGCGAGGAGGATTTGACGGGAGCCGGCGCGTTTATTTTTGCGGCTTCGACGCACGGCGACGGACAGATCCAGGCTAAATTTGACGACAAATTGGAGCTTTTGAATAAAACCGATTTTGACGGACGCAAGGTCGCGCTCATAGGCGTTGGCAACGTCGAGCGCCACGGCAGCGATTTTTGCAGCGGTATGAGTGCGTTTTTGCCAGTGCTTAAAAAGGCCGATCTCATCGGCGCTTGGGGCGCGGAGGGCTATAAATTTAAACATTCGCGCGCCTTCATAAACGGCAAATTTGTAGGTCTTACGATCGATTTTAAGGGCGACGAGCACTGGCAGGCGAGGGCCGATAAATGGATCGCCGCAGTTAAAGGCGAGTTTTAAATATTTCAATTTTTGTGCGACCGACCGAGCTCTGGGCTCATCGAGCCTAAAGCTCGTTAAATTTCCCCATTAAATTTCACGCTTTGCTTGAAAGCGGCGCCCTCTTAAATTTTACTCGTTGCGCTGTTAGAATTTCCACCGCATCCAAGCTTCACCAGCTCATGCTGCTAAAATTTTATCGCTAGCGGAGGCTGTAAATTCCAACTTGCCGCGTAGATTACTATAAACATCGCAAAAATTTAATTTGCGATGTTTCGTTTATGCACTATAATTTCCGCCCACAGCGTCAGTGTAGCACCTGTGCATTAAAATTCTAATCTCATATTAAAATTTTACTTACGCGTCAAAATTACGCTCACGGCACCTATGTATCGCCCGCACGTTAAAATTTCACGCTCCGCTTGAAAGCGGGGTCTCCTCGTCAAAATTTTAAAATTTTTAATTCAAAAAGTCGCGTATTTTATAAGCCGTACCGCTTAAAATCGCGCAGATAGGCTAAATTTTTCCGCCCAAGCTTCAATTCTGCTCGCGCGGCGGTCAATTCAATACGGCAATTTTATGCGATCAATTTACAAAATCTCCGCCCAAACCTCAAATATCAGCGCCGCATTAGAAAAGTTATTTTATAATAACCGCATATCAAAATTTAAGGCGATCTATGAAAAGGCTTCTAATTTTCGTCATTTTTGCGCTGGCCGCTCTCGCCGCGGCGATCTACTTCAATCTCGATAGGCGCGAAGAGGTCGCGCACAAGGCCTACGGCATCATCGACATCAGGCAGAGCTCGCTTAGCTTCGAGCGCAGCGGCCGCATTAGCGCGCTTTATCGCGACGAGGGCGATTTCGTGCAGGCTGGCGATGTTTTGGCGGCTCTGGATACGGCGGATCTGAGTTTTCAAAGACAGGTTCAGATCGCGAGGTGCGACGGGCTTAAATTTAGCTTGCAAAAGCTGCAAAGCGGTTTTCGTAGCGAGGAGATCGAGATGGCGGCGGCGAACGTAAGCGCGATGCAAAACGCCCTACAGCTCGCTACTTTGACGAACGAGCGCCTCAAGAGCCTAGGCAAAACAAACTCTGCGTCCAAGCAGCAGATCGACGAGGCGTTTTACTCGATGAAGCGCACGCAAGCCCAGCTGCAAAGCGCGCAGGCTAATCTACGTCAGCTTCAAAGCGGCTACCGCGGCGAGGATGTCGGCGCCGCCCGCGCAAATTTGGCAAGCTGCGAGGAAAATTTAAAATATCTGAACTACCAAATCGAGACGCAAAGCGTGCTAAAAGCGCCATTTAGCGGGCAGATCAGAGCGCGCCTTAAGGAGCTCGGCGACATTAGCATGCCAAGCGTGGGCGTTTTTGAGCTCAGCGAAGTAAAAAACAAGCGCGCGAAATTTTATCTGAGCGAAAATCAGCTCCGCTTCCTGCGTGCTGGACAGAGCGTGCGGATCATCGCTGCGGACGGCTCTAGCGCGAGCGCAAAGGTCGCTTACGTGAGCCAAACCGCGATGTATACGCCGCGCACGGTGCAGACCGAGGAGCTGCGCGCCGATCTCGTGTGGGAGGCGCGAGCCGATTTCAGCGACGAGGACGGCAACTTTCGCTTAGGCCAGCCGATCAGCGTAGAATTTTGACGGGCGGGTAGCACATAAGTATCGCTAGCGAGGGCGAAATTTAAAGCGTGGTGTGGGTGGCAGGAACACTACGGATGGAATTTTATCGCGGCGCAATGCCCAAAGCTATCAGGTGCGGCGAGTTGGAATTTAAACGGTTGCCTTAGCGATAAAATTTTGGCGGCATAACGACGCGAAATTTATGAGCGATTTTGACGGCATCTGCGGGCAAAATTTATATAACAAAGCTCGCTGCCCGACAAATTTTACGCGATACCCGGCGAGCGAGACATGCGGCGTGGGTTTGATGAAATTCTAAAAGTGCGCTTCAAGGTGAAATTTTAACGGTGCCTGTTCGCAGGGTAGGGCGATAAATTTTTGCTGCGCCTAAAATAGATCGTCTCGGCGGCGAGTAAAATTTTGCCGAAAGATTTGGCGCAAAACAGCGCGAGTTAAATTTTAAAATTTGCATCTCGGCGGAGAATAGGTAAAAGCCGGGCGGTAGAGCGGGAGCGGGCTTTGTTTCTAGCAGACCGTTTTGCGATAAACGAGCGATGGTTGAGTAATGACTGCGGACGGCAGTAAAATTTCGCTACGAAACAAGCGGCGCGATTAAATACCGATTGTGCGCGGCGATAAAATTTCACCGCAAGAGGCGCGACGCAGATAGAAAGCTCGGCGCCCATAGGTCGCCAGGTGTTTGAAAACTCGTTTGCGTTTGCGTTTTGAAGCGAATTTATCGCAGACACTCACGGAGCGCTCGATGTTTAGGATCGCGACGTTTTATGCGCGGATAGTTTTCGTCGCTCGTCGCAAAATTTAAAGCGTGCGGCGTGCGGCGCAAAATTTTAAAGTTCGTAGCGGTCGCAAAACCAAGACGTCTCGGCGGCTGCAGAAGCAGGGCGTCGCGACAAAGAGCGTCTTTTCGGCATGCATAGGCCTCGTTCGTCGCGCCAAGCGACGGGGCGAGCAATAAAATTTGGAGCTAAGCTTGGATCTACTAAATATCGTAAATTTAAAGAAATTTTACCTGCGAGAGGATCGCAGCAAAAACGTCGTTTTTGAAAATTTTGATCTGCGAATTGGTGCCTCGCCGCGGCTCATCAGCCTCACGGGCCCCGACGGCGCGGGCAAATCCACGCTTTTAAAGCTCATCTGCGGCATCATCGCGCCCGATTGCGGCGAGATAAAATTTGCAGGTTTCGTCCCTAGCGGCGAAAATAAAGAATTCGTCCGCGCAAACGGCTATATGTCGCAGAGCCTGGGGCTTTACGAGGAGCTTAGCGTCTGGCAAAATTTAAACATCTTCGCAGGCCTAAAAGGGCTCGATCTAAAAGACTGCGAGGAGTATCTGCGCGGGCTTTTGCGCCGCGTGGGACTTTTGAAATTTAAAGATTACGCCGTGGATTCGCTCTCCGGCGGGATGAAACAAAAGCTCGGCGTTGCGTGCGCGATTGCGGCAAAACCGCGGCTTTTGGTGCTAGATGAGCCCACCGTCGGCGTCGATCCGCTCTCGCGTAGCGAGCTGTGGGCGATCGTGCGCGAGTATCTGGATCAAAGCGACGCGAAATGCATATTTTCGACGGCGTATTTCGACGAGGCGGCGGATGCCGATCTGACGCTGATTTTGCTCGGCGGCAAGATCATAGCGCAGGAGCGCGCCGTAAAGATCACCGCGGCGCTGCGGGAGCATACCTTTCGCATTGACGGCGAGGATTATCAGCGCCTGGCGCGCCGCTTGATGTTTAAGACGCAGAGATTTTTAAAAAACTCCCCGCTCATCGACATCTGCCCCAGAGACGGCAGCGTCGATCTGCTAAGCGATGAGCCAATAAGCCTGCGCGATCTGCAGGAGTTTTTAAACGCGAGCCTAGAGGGTGATGGCGAAAATACAGAGCGCGAAAACGGGCACGACAAAGGCACGGATCCCGAAGACGGGCGCGACGAAAATTTTAAAATTTCAAACGGAAATGAGGGCGTTAAATTTAGTGAAAGCGGAGATGTCAAATTTAATGAAAACGGAAGCGCTAAATTTAAACTCAGCCCGCGCGAGGCGAGCCTAGAGGATGCGTATATTTTTTTAAATAAAGCGGAGATCGGCGCGGCAAACTTCGGCTACGAAAAAAGGAGCTTCGATGCGGCTCAAACCGTCATCAAAGTGCGCGACGTGAGTAAAAAATTCGGCTCATTTACCGCCGTGGAAAATACGAGTTTCGAGGTCAAAAAGGGCGAGATTTTTGGCCTTCTGGGCCCAAACGGCGCGGGCAAAACGACGACCTTTCGTATGATCTGCGCGCTTTTGGGGATGAGCGGGGGCGAGATCTCGGTCATGGGCGAGGATCTGCGCCACGCCAAATCATCGATCAGATCGCGCATCGGCTATGTCTCTCAGAAATTTTCGCTTTATAAAAAGCTAAGCTGCTATCAAAATTTAGAGTATTTCGGCCGCAGCTACGGTATCGGCGGAGTAGCGCTGAAGCGGCGCATAGAGGAGCTTTTGAGTGAGTTTGGCTTGCAGCGGCTGCGAAACGAGACGTGGCAGAACCTGCCGTTCGGCGCGGGACGCAACCTCAGCATGGCATGCGCACTCATCCACCGCCCCGAGATTTTGTTTCTCGACGAGGCCACCAGCGGCGCCGATCCGCTCTCGCGCAGGCTCTTTTGGAACCGCATAAATGCGCTCGCGCGCACCGGCGTGAGCGTGGTCGTGACGACGCATTTTATGGAAGAGGCGGAGTATTGCGATCGGTTTTTGATCCAAGATCGCGGCAAAATCTTGGCGCTGGGTAGCCCCGACGAGGTCTGCGTGCAGAGCGGGCGGCGGCTTAGCGTGCAGCAGGCCTTTATAAACGAAGTGCAAAAATTTAGAAGCGAGGCGGGCGATGAGGGCTTTTGATCTAAATTTTACCCGAGCGGCGAGGATTTTTGATCCGAATTTTATGCGAACTTGGCGAAAACCAGCGTACCCGCGCGGTAAAATTTTAAACGGCGAAAGGGTTTTGCGGGGCGATGAAATTTTAAGCGGCGGCGGAATTTTGAGCGACCGGGCTTTGGGCGTCGGTAAAATTCTAAGCGGCAGCGGGATTTTTAGCAGCGGCGAAATTTGGAGCGATAGTAAAATTTTAAATGGTGGCGAAATTTTAAGAGATTGCGAAATTTCAAGCGGCAGCGGAATTTTGAATGAGATGTCGCGCAGCGGGACACAGCGCGGATTTTTTAGATGGGTACTGCGCGAGCTCTGCGGCAAAACGAGCCCGCTCCGTCCGCGTCGTAAATTTCAAAGCGCGGTAGTCGCCGAATTTGCGCGATCAAAATTTAAGGGCTCGTCGCGCGCAGCGCAGTGCTGCAAAATCCGAGCACAGGGGCAGGGCGGATGAACTTTACCTTTTTAAAAATCCTCGTAAAAAAGGAGTTCGCGCAGATCGCAAAGGACCGATCGGCGCTCGTGATCGCGTTTTTGATGCCGCTAATTTTGGTCGTGATCTACGGATATGCGATGCGAATGGACATAAAGCCCGTCAAAGTGGGCTTCGTAAGCGATCTGAGCTCCAAAATCGAGCGGGATCTGCTCGGCGGGTTTTTGGGCTCAAAATACCTACAAACCCGCGTCTACACGGATCTAGAGAGCGCGAGGAGGGATTTTAAGGCGCATGAGATCGAGAGCATTTTGTATTTTGATCCGCGCTTTGCGGCGAAATTTCAAAGCACTTTGGGCGGACTCGGCGGCGCGGGCGGCGGCGTAAATTTAAACCTTTCTAGTGATGAAAGCTCTTTCGCGGGCAGCACAAGCGATATCCAAAACGTGAGCAGCGTCGAAAATGTCCGTCCGCTTGAGGACGACAGCGCGGGCGCTAGTACGGAGAGCGGCATAAACACCTCTGCGGGCGGCACCGGCGCAAGCGGCGAGGGTTTATACGGCAACGGCTCGGAAACGGGCGGCAACGGAGTAAATTCAGGCGACATAGGCGCAAATCAAGGCAGCGTAAATTTAATAGGCGGCGCAGGCGATACGAATACAGGCCTCATGGGCGGAGCGGACGATCTCCAAAATACGAGCGGCGGCGTCAATGTAAGCCCTTACGCTAACGGCACTGGCAGAGAGGGCGGCGCTGTAAATAACGGCGACAGCTCAAGCGGTGCAGGCGGTAGCGCGGGCGGCTCGAATAAAGACGGCGCCGAAATTTTCCTTATCCAAAACGCCACTCAGTCGCAGCTAGCACTTCTTAGTTACGTTTACGTAGCAGGAGTAATCGAGCAGGTTTTGGCGCAAGATTACGGCTTTTTAAATGCAAATTTAAACGCCGCCGCAAAGCCGCTCAGCGTGAATTATCGCAGCTGGTTCAACGAAGCCAACGAATCGACGTGGTATCTCGTATCTGCCGAGTACGTGGGGATTTTGGGGCTCATCTGCCTATTTATGGTCGCGGTCGTGATCTCGCGCGAATGGGATCGCGGCACGATCGCCTCGCTTTACAACTCCAACGCAAGCGCGCTTGAGATCGTCACTGCCAAGGTCGGCGCGTATTATTTCCTGGCGCTTTTAGGCGGCGCGATGACACTCGTTTACGGGCAGACGCTTTTGGGCATCCCGATCCGCGGCAGCGTGGCGATGCTGCTGGCGACGCTTTGCGTCTTCGTGCTGGAGATGACCTGCCTAGGCATGCTGATCTCGGCGATCTGCAAAAATCAATTCCTAGCGCAGGAATACGCCATCGTCATCGGCTACCTGCCCGTGACGCTGCTTAGCGGCATGATATTTGATCTGCGCGGACTGCCCGCGGCGGTCAACTTCATCGGGCACCTGCTGCCGCCCACATACGCGGTCGAGTCCTTTCGCATCTGCTTCCTCTCGGGCGGACAGAGCGCGACGCTGTGGGTAAACCTCGCCATTCAGGCGCTCGGAGCGGTTTTGTTTTTCAGCTTGTGCGTGCTTAGCGTAAAAAGGGGCGCACGATGAAATTTTTAGAATTTTCGCGTAAGCAAACAGAATGTGGATATGAAATTTTAAAATTTCTCGGCGCGAAACGCTTTAGCTTGCGAACAGCGACGACAGAGTTTTTAAATTTTACGCCAGCGTCGCACAATGGATTTGAAATTTTAAAATTTACACCCGAACCGCTGCGCAATCGGTTTGGAATTTTAAAATTTACGCTTGCTTCAGCGCGTCTTGCGGACACAGCGCAAAATTTCATATCGCGGAATAGATTTAAAATTTTAAAATTTATTTGCGCGCCGCTTCGCGCTCTGCGCCGCGCTTTGTCGCGCGTAGATAGTGCCGAAGCAGGGCGCGCGGCGCGGCTTACTTCGCAGCATGCGCACGACGCGATAGAAAAACGACATGCGGTTAAGTCTAATCATGTGAGCAGTTTGGATTCCGCGCAGTGCCGCATAGTGCGACTTTATGGCGCAGCTGCACGACACGGCTACGAAGTAGGGCGCGTGGAAAATTTTAGCAAATTTAGCCTCACAAACGCGCTTTTAAATTTCATCTCCTTGCTGCCGCGTAAATTTAAACTTGAGCTTTTAAAATTTACGCGCGAGGTGCCGCGCGATAGATCTGAAATTTTAAATTTTACGCCCAAGCTGAGTAATCGGTTTGAAATTTTAAAATTTACGCTCGCGCCGCATAAATTTAAACCCGCGCCCATTCCGCTTTTAAATTTTATTTCAAATTTCACTCCGCACGCCAGCGCCTTTAAATTTGAAAATGGCGTTAAATTTAAAGGCGCCGCTAAATTTGAAAGGAGTGCGCGATGAATGCTCTGCGAAAATCCCTGCTTAGAATTCGCGCGCTGATAAAAAAGGAATTTTTGGCGATGTTTCGCGACAAGGGCACGCGTATGGTGCTGATCGTGCCGGTGCTGGTGCAGGCGATCATATTCGGCTACGGCGCGAATTTCACCCCCGAGCAGGTGCGCTACGCGATTTTGGACGACGCCCGCGATGCGACGTCCACCGCGCTGGTACAGCAGATCGCCGCTACGCCGATGTTTAAAACAGATCTCGGCTGCAAAGACCTAACCTGCCTGCGCCGCGCGGTAAGCGAGGGCGAGGCGATCATCGGGATCTATTTCGGCAGCGATTTTAAGGATACGCACGAGCTTTTGATCATCGCGGATTCGCGCAATACGACCTTGGCAAACACCGTCATCGGCTTCGTGCAGGCCATAGCGGGGGAATACAACGCGCAGCATTTTGTCAATTTAATCAGTATAAATCCGCGCTATGTTTTTAACGAAAACACGATCACGCGCTACACGATAATGACGGGGATGATTTTGGGGCTTTCGATGATTCAGGTGCTGATGCTATCGGCGTTTAGCGTCTCCCGCGAGCGCGAGGAGGGGAGCTTCGATATGATGCTGATGACGCCCGCGAACCCGCTTGAGATGCTGATCGGCAAAGCCGTGCCGCCCGTGCTGATCGCGATCGCGCAGGGGCTCGCGCTGTTTTTGATCTGCGTGTTTTACTTCGAAATTCCGTTTCGAGGGCGCTTTGCGGATCTTTTTGCGATCATCGCGATCTTTAGCGCCTGCAACGTAGGCATCGGGCTCGTGATCTCGACCGTCTGCAAAACCTCGCTGCAATCGGTCGTGAGCTCGTTTTTGTTCCTGCTGCCGTGCATTATGATAAGCGGGCTGATAACGCCTGCGGACGCGATGCCGCGGTGGTTTTACTACATCGCGCACCTAGATCCGATGTATTATGCTAACAACTGCATGTGGCGGATCTATCTGGAGGGTGCGAGCCTGGGCGAGCTGTGGCATCTCATCGTGCCGCTGCTGCTGATCGGGATCGGCACGTTGAGCTTTGCGGCGTCGCTTTTTAGAAATAAGCTGGACTAAAATTATGGTGGTCGTGCGCAGCGCAAAATACACGGTGCGCAAAATTTTAAAATTTGAAAGGCGCGGTGGGTTTTAAATTTTAAATCTACTTGAGGAATTTTAAAATTTCATAGCGACGAGAGGTTTACGAAATTTAAAATTTAAACCTCTGCGCTTATATTTTCTATTTTGCTCCAGGCTAGCAGGTGCACGATACCGGTTATTATGAGGGCGGCAAACGGTAGAAATTCCTTCAACGATGTGATAACTAAAGCCGCAACCGTATCGTCAGTTTGCGGCTTGGAGTTAGTCAAACCGAAGGGCCCCGCGCCACACAGTATATTTAGTGCTAAAAACCCCACGCAGAGCCACACGTAGGTGCGAAAAGCGCTCACGCCGCTTACTCGCGCTAAAGAGAAATTTATGCGAAGCCACGCTACGATTATGTAGATTGCGGCTGCGGGCGCTGCTAAATTCCATATAGTCTCTTCTATCATCTCTTTTATCGTTACTTCTCTGTAACAACCTGCCGGATAAAATAATAAAAGCGCCACGAAGCAGATGCCGATGATTACGCAGTTGCGGTAAAGCGCCGCCGCTTTTATGCCGCTAAGCATTGAAATTTTGCGGAGCGCTCTTAGCCTATAAATCACCGAGAAACAGATAAGAGCGATAAAAATTCCGCTGACTATTAAGAACATTCCGCCGGAAGCAAGGCCTATCACCTTAAAAACCGCGAGTACCGCCGATAAAAACAGGTCGATTCCGGTGCTGATTATTCCCTCTTTTCTTACCTGAGATACGGTGTCTTGCATATATTAAGTCCTTTTAAATTTATCCAGAAGTATACATAAATCGATGTAAAGCAGGAATTAAACAGTTAAATTTAAAATTTCAAAATTTTGTCGCGATTGGGCGCATACTGCGTAATTTCGGAATTATACAGGAGCGAGAATAAAATTCCGTCGTGGAATTTTAAAATGGAATTTAGCCTATGGATTTGCAGGCAGAATTCTATTACAAAAATTTTAAACCACAAGCGCGGTATCTTTCATTGCGCGCTTCGAAAACCGACAAGCCGCAGAAAATTCCGCTATGAGATTTCTGCTCGGAATTCCGCGGTAAAATTCCGCTATGGAATTTAGACTGGAATTCTAGGGCAAAAACCTCGATATAAAATTTTAATCAGAATTTCAAGACGGCATTTCAGGATAAAATTATGCGATTTAAATTCCACTCAAGATAAAATCTCGCGATTTAAAATTCCACGCCGATTGACGAGTTGCTTTGTCGCGCCACTCGCACTATTTCACCTGTGCGCTGAAAATTTGCGTGATGCTGCTTATCTGCTCGCCCTCTATGTCAAATTTCGCCGTTTTGATCTGTACGCCGTAGAGCGAGCTAAGCGCGGCTTCGGTTAAAATTTCGTTACTTGCGCCGTAGTTGTAGCTAAGATCATTTCGCAAGATTAGTGTGCGATCGGCGACTGCGAGGGCGTGGTTAGGCTGATGGGTGGTAAAAACTATGCTCGCATCGCTATTTGAGCGTAGATTTGCGATGAGGCTTAGCACGCGGTCTTGATTTTTGATATCAAGCGCGCTGGCAGGCTCGTCCAAAAACAGCACGTCGCTGCCGCTAGCTAGGGCTCTAGCAAAGAGCACGAGCTGCCTCTGCCCGCCGCTAAGGGCGTTAAAGCTGCGCTTTTGCAGATGGGCGACGCCTAGCGTATCCAGAGCGTCAAGGCAGATTTGAATATCCTTTTTGCCCGGTTTTGAAAAGAGCGAGATCTCGCGTACTCGCCCCATCAGTACGATGTCAAGCACGCTGTAATCAAACGCGACGTTAAAGCTTTGAGGCAAGAAAGCAAATTTTGCCTTGCGCACGATCTCGCCTTCTTTAGGCTGCAAAATCCCCATCATACACGACATTAGCGTACTTTTGCCTTGCCCGTTTAAGCCCAAAATCGCTAATGTTTGAGAGCTGGCAAGCTCGAAGTTTAAGTTGCGAAAGCAGAATTTTTCCGCCTCGTAGTAAAAGCCAGCATTTTTTACCTCAATTAGATTTTGCATTTTTGGCACTCCTTTTTAGAAGTAGGGCAAAGATCGGGCTTCCGATGAGAGCGGATAGAATTCCTAAAGGAATTTCGGCGCTACTTAGCGAGCGAGATAGATCGTCGATTGCCAGCATAAAGATCGCTCCTGCAATGAAGCAAGCAGGCATTAGCTTCACGTGGTCGCTGCCCGCGATGAGCCTGGTGGCGTGCGGCACTACAAGACCTACCCAGCCGATATTTCCGCTGACGCTAACTTGTACGGCGATCAGAGCGGTGCAAAGCGCTAGGATCGTGCAGCGCAGAAACTTAACATCCACGCCTAGCACGCGCAAATCATCATCATTTAGGCTGAGTAGATTAAACCGCCATCTCAGCGCGATTAAGACTGCAGAAGCGGGCAGGGCGATCGCGCACATCAAAATTACTTTATCGTATCCTGCGCTTACGAAGCTTCCTAGTAGCCAAAAGACGATATTAGGCAGCACTTCCTCATCGTCTGCCAGATACTGCACCAAGCTCGTAAGTGCGGCAAATACGCCGTTAATGACTATACCTGCTAAAATGAGTGAGAAAATATCAGCGCGTGCTACGAATTTTGCCAAAAGATAGAGCAAAAATAGCGCCGCAAGCCCGAAGCAAAATGCAAAACCCGCAAGCCATAAGCCGCTCAATCCTAGCAAGATACAAAGCGCGCCGCCGAATGCCGCTGCGGTGCTAACGCCTACGATGTGCGGACCAACGAGCGGGTTTTTAAATACCGCCTGCAAGCTCAAACCCGCGATAGCAAGCGCTCCACCGCAAAGGCTGGAGAGTAGAATGCGCGGAATTCTAACATCCATCATCACACTTTTGGCGGCTTCATCGCCGCCTCCGCTAAAGAGAATTTTAAAAATTTCTTCTAACGGTATATGAAACTGCCCACTAGCGAGCGAGATTAGCGCCAGCACTACCCAAAAAAGAAGCAGGATTACGTTTAGCATTATTTTTGATATTTGACGCGGTAAAATTTCTCGTAGAATTCCTCTACTTTTTTATCAAAGTTTGCGTCCTTAAAATTTTGCGGATAAAGTTTCATCGCAAGCCATTCCTCGCCAAGCGCCATTGCTTCGGCAGTCGGATGACCCCATGCTTTAACGAATTCGGGCATTAGATAAATTCTATCCTCTTTCACGGCGCTAAGACCTTTTAGCGCAGGGTTTGCCTTAAGTTCGGCAGGTACTTGAGGATAGCGGTTTTGCACTAAGATAATCTGCGGATTCCATGCTAAAATTTGCTCCGGCGAAACCTGCTTATAGCCCTTTATATCTGCAGCGGCGACGTTCGTCGCACCCGCTCTTGCTAACATTACGCCAGTATATTTGCCGCTACCGTAGGTCGTAAGATCGGGATTTGCCATATAAACTCTAGGTCTTTTATCTACAATAAAATTACTAAATTTGGCATTTAAATCAGCTTGCGATTTTTTAACGAAATCTATTAATTCAGCGGCATCCTTTTCGTGATTGCTTAGTTCGCCTAGAATTTTAACCCCCTCGTAAAAGCCCTCATCGTAAGCAGCGAAGCTATCGCGCTCATCTTTAAAGGTCGGATTTAGCTTAGCTTTTTCCTCTTGTGCAGAGCTGAAAAATGAAATACCTACGACCGGGATTTTCAACTCCTCCATTTTAGCGATATATTCTTTAGGGAAGTAGTTGACCACTACGACCGCATCGGGCTTTAGACTAAGCAGAGCTTCGTAATTGACATCTTTGATATCGCCTGGATTAGGTAGGTTTTTAAAACTCGGTGCCAAACGATTATACTCTTTGCCTAGGCGTTGCTCCCAGCTTTTTAGGATGCCTACGACCTTATCTTGGGCGTTGATTTCGTTTAAGACATTGAGCGCTTCGTGGTGTAGCACGACGATACGATTTACTTGATCCGGGATCGTGACCTTGCGACCGAGCTGATCGGTAATCGTGCGATCTGCAAAAGCCAGGCTAGCGCAAAGCACTGTACCAAGAAGGATTGAGTGAAGTTTAAGCATTTTTTCTCCTTGAAAATTCCGCAAAATATGCGGGATTAGAATAGCGGAATTATAGCTGATCGGCATAAAATCCAGATAAATTTTTATATAAATT
>NZ_CALHIK010000043.1 GCF_938030785.1 uncultured Campylobacter sp. | reverse complement strand
CCGAGCTCCTTGCTCTTTGCATTTTGCACGGCTTGGAGGTTTTCAAGATCGCTCTTTTTAGATTTTAGCTCGTTGTAGGAATCTAGCAGCGTTTGCAGGGTTTGCGGCGGGACTTTTTTGGCGATGAGTTTTTTATTAAATTCGTCGAAATTTGTCTCGATAAGTTTTAAATTTATCATTTTCTGCCTCTTTTTGGTAATTTAAATTGCGACATTTTAACCAAAGTTTGCTTTAAATACTCAAAATAAACCCACATTTAAGCAATACGGATGAAAAAAAGTGATACAATTCCGTAATATTTTATTATGAAAGGTATTACATGAAGGCAAAATTTGCTTTTTTGGGAATTTTTGCGGCGAGCCTTGCGTTCGCGCATTTCGGCGTTCTTACGACGGATAAAAATGTCGTAGAGGATCAAAAAGACGCTATCGTAAAGCTAAATTTGGAATTCTCCCATCCGTTTTTGCAGGAGTCTATGAATCTGCAAAAGCCCGCAGAATTCGGCGTTTTTATTGACGGCGAGAAAAAATCGCTCTTGGATAGCTTAAAAGAGCAGAAAAAGGGCGAAAATTCCTATTTCGCGGCGGAATTTAAAGCCGACAAACCATCGCTTTTGGCATTTTATTTCGATCCGAAACCCTATGCCGAGCCGGCGGAGCAGAAGATGATCCGCCATATCACCAAAACCTACGTCGATGCTTACGGCGCGGGCGAGGGTTGGGACAAGCCGCTCGGACTAGAGGCGGAGATCGTGCCGCTAGTGCGCCCCTACGCGCTGTATGCGGGCGAGATATTTAGCGGAGTTTTTTTGCTGCACGGCAAGCCCGTCCCGGGCGCGGACGTGGAGATCGAGCTATATAACGATAAGGGCTACAAGGCCCCTAGCGAGGCGCACGTTACGCAGGTCGTTAAAACCAACGGCGCGGGCGAGTTTAGCTTCGTGATGCCGGTTGCCGGCTGGTGGGGCTTCGCGGCTCTTAGCGAGGAGGAAGCTGCCAAAGGAAGCGAGCAGCCCGTAAATGAGCTGGGCGCCGTGCTTTGGATCAAGGCGGACGAGCTGAAAAAATAAGGGAGCGGCTCGGTGAGATCTATTTTTTCGGGCAAAATTTGCGCGGCTGCGGATAAATTTAAATTTGCGTTTGAGCGGAGTTTTGAAATTTTATTTTCGTACGTTTTGCTTGGCGATGTAAAATTTCCATCGAATTCTGCAGTTAAAATTTTAAATGGCAAAATTCCGCCGAGTAAAATTTTAAGTAACGAAGCTCTGCTGTGTAAAATTTTGCTCGGTAGAAATCCGCTCTTAGGAGCTTCGAGCCGTAAAATTTCATATCCGTGGATTTATGAGCGTAAAATACCCGCGCGCAAAATTTCGTTTTTTGAAATTTTAAAAACCCCGACTTTTAAAATTTCGCAAGCTCTGTTTTACTGCGCGAGCGTCGCACCAAGATCGCTCGGAGCCTCAAATTTTGCGTCGCGAAATCCATTTGCCGCTCCTGCAAATGTAGCAAACGAAAATTTTTGCGCCATGCGAGCTGTAAAATTTATCAAATTTACTGGTTCCGCAAGCAGCTCCGAGACCGCTCCGAGTCTTACGCTGACAGCCGCCGCAGATAGGACGCAAACCGCGAGTTTTACAGCCGCAAATTTTGCCGCGACTAAAGCTGCAAAGGAAAAACCTATAGCAATCAAAGCGATTATCGCAAAGGTCGCAAATGCCTTAAATTTAGCCACTTCGCGCGTTTTTGCGCATCTAAAAAACGGGAGCGATTTAAAGGAGGCGAGCCGTGCACATTAGCGAAGGAGTTTTGAGCGCGCCCGTACTGCTTGCCGGCTGGGCGGTTACGGCGCCTGCAGTAGCGGCGATTTTATGGCGTGTAAGGCAGGCTGAGATCCCTAGGATCGCATGTTTTAGCGCGCTGTTTTTCGTGGCGTCTTTCGTGCACCTGCCAGTGGGCATCAGCTCTATGCACCTGATGCTAAGCGGGCTCGTGGGCGCGTTTTTGGGCCCGCGCGCGATTTTAGCGATTTTCGTCGCGCTGTTTTTGCAAGGGGTATTTTTCGGCTTCGGAGGGCTTAGCGTGCTTGGCGTAAATACCGCGGTCATCGGCTTTCCGGCTGTTTTGGGCGGAGTTTTTACCGCCGCTGCGAAAGCGCAAGAGCTAAAAGCGCGCACGCAAAAAATTTATCTGTTTTTGGCGGGTTTCGTGCCGATCGTCTGCTCGATGCTGCTTCTTGATCTAGTGCTTTTCATCAGCGGATGGGAGTTTTTTGCTATCGCGACGCTTATCTCACTGCAAGGCGCGGCTCTAGCGGTTTTAGAAGGGATCATCACCCTTTTTGCGCTTAGCTTTATTGCGAAATTTTACGGCGGGCAGAGGCGATGAGGGCGCTATTTTTATTGACAGTTTTGGCATGCTTTGCATTTTCGCACGCGTTGCATCTTTTTGCGACGCAAGAGGGCGATAGGGTAGCGATTTATAGCTATTTTTATAAAAATTCTCCCTGCATGGAGTGCGAAGTTTTAATTAGCGCGGACGGGTGCGAAATTTTGCGTACAAAGACCGATAAAGAGGGGCTTGCGAGCATAAAAATTCCCGCTAAAAATTTTACTATTCAAATTTACGGAGGCGCAGGACACGGCGCGCGGATGGAATTTAGCGCCGAGAATTTTACGGCGCAAGATTTCGGCGACTCGGGAAATTCCGCGTCGCAAAATTCTAACGTTTCTGAAAATTCCACGTCCGAAGACAGCGCATCCAAAGCCCGCGCGTCTGAAAATATCGCGCCAAAAGACGGTGCGTCGAAAGATGTCGCGCCACAAGATAAAATTCCGAGCGCTTCCGAGCCTTTGACAAATTCCGCCTCGCAAAGTATCTCGCTGAAAGAAAACCCTAAGAGTGACATTCGAAGCATGGCGTTTCAAAGCCAGTCCGCCGAGGCGCCTAAAATCGCGCTTTGTTTGGCTCTAATTTTCGGCTTTTTCGGCTTAACGTGGCTTGCAAAAAGGGCACGCAAATGAGCCCCGCCGTATCGCTGCTCGCGTTTTTTATCTTCAGCTTCGGCGTCGGAATTAGCGGGCAGCTTTATGCGGCGTTTTTTGCTCCGCCGATGCTTCTTTTCGCGCTTAAAATTTCGATTGCGCGCGCGGTTTTAGTGCGACTTGGGGCATTAAATATCTTTGCGATTTTAAGTGCGTTAAGCCCCGCCGTAGTCGGAAACTACGAGCTTGCGGGCGTGATATTTTTGCGCGCAAATTTGATAATGACGTTTGCGATTTTGCTATTTTACGGCAAGGACGAATATTTTTTCGCACGCGGATTTTACGGGCTGGGGCTCGGCGAAAAATTAAGCTTTTTGGTGTATTGCTGCGGGCGATTCGTAAATTTTTTACGCTCGGATCTGGCGAGGCTGCAAGCTCTTTTACGGATGCGCGGATTTGTAGGGACGAGCGGAATTTTTACCTATAAAATTTATGCAAATTTGGTGGGAATTTTAGCGATTTCGGCGCTTGAGCAGGCAAGAAATTTAAGCCTAGTAATGAATGCGCGAGGCTTTTGCGGTAGGCTATTTTACGAACGGCGCAAGGGCTTAAGCGTCTCGGAAGTCGCGTTTTTAGCGTTCGTACTAGCGTGCGTATTTCTTAAAATCGGAGCGATCTTATGAGCTGTTCGCTTAAGGCGCTGGGTTTAAGCGCTAAAAACGGTGAGCGGGAGATTTTTTGCGGCGTAAATTTAAGCGTAGGGCACAAGGAAAAAGTGGCGATTTTGGGCGCGAACGGGCAGGGCAAGACGAGCTTGCTTCAAATTTTAGGCGGCCTAAGACAATGCGATGAGGGTGAGATCGAGCTTTTCGGCGAGAAGCTTGGGTGCACCGAGGATTTTGTAAAATTTCGCCACGAGATCGGGTTTCTGTTTCAAAACAGCGACGATCAGTTTTTGTGCGCGAGCGTGTTTGAGGACGTCGCGTTTAGCCTGCGTGCGCAAAATGAGCGGCTAAAACGAGCACAAAATGCGGAGAAAAGGCGTGGAATTTTTTCTAAATTTTTTGGGCGCAAGGCGCAAATTTTAAGGCAGGGCGCGCAAAACGATCATCTAAAAAAGCTTGAAATTTTAAGCGAGGAGCAGATCGAACGCAAGGTGCTTGAAACGCTGCAGCGCTTGGGAATCGAGCATCTACGCGAGCGGGTGCCCTTTCATCTAAGCGGCGGCGAAAAAAAGCTGGTGGCGCTTGCTGGCGCGCTGGTATGTGAGCCCAGTATGCTGCTTTTGGATGAGCCTACGACAGCGCTTGATGAGGCGATGCAGGAGCGTGTAGCGGGGATTTTGGCAGGGCTTGACGTAAGCGAGATCATCGTCTCGCACGATAAAAATTTCATCGATAAAATCGCGGATAAAATCTATTATTTGAAATCGGATGGCTTGTATGAAAGTCCATAATGGCGACCCTTGCGGGATTTGAACCACGCGTTTTCGCACTGAGAATGCAACGTCCTGAGCCACTAGACGAAAAGGTCAAGAAGCCGCATTATAGCGACAAAAACAAAATTTTAGATAAAATGCCTGCGGCGGTGCAAGCGCAAATTGCTTGGAATTTTAAAAGCCGGCGCGGCATAGATAAAATTTGCGACGTAAATTTTATGATTTGGCTGAAATTTCATATATGAAAAAAGTCTAGCCGATCTTTTCCATCGCCTTGTTTTTAAACGCTACTGGATTAGCGACAAATTGGAAGCTAACCGCCGTGCCGCCGGTACCTCGCACCACTATGGTGCCGAATTTTAAAATTCTCCCCAAAATACTCTGCGCCACGGATATGCTTTCGATTTTTTCATATTTTAGCTCCACCGTTTCGCGACTGATAAGACCCTTTTTGCCGATTATACGCTGATTTGTGATAGCAAGCTCGTTTGTCTTTAAAACAATAAACCCGTGAATTAGCGCCGCTATAAAACCGCCGAAGCATATGAATGAAAGTCTATCGTCTTTATTTATGATCCCAACTATCGCGGGAATCAATATGACGATAGCGGAGATAAAAACCGCCCAGTGAATTTTGGCTTTAGCAATTACATTTTCGCCATTCAGAAGGTTAGACTCTACGTAACCCATAAATATCCTTTAAAAGAATTT
>NZ_CALHIK010000042.1 GCF_938030785.1 uncultured Campylobacter sp. | reverse complement strand
TCTACTACGCCAAAGGCTTCGGCGGCGTGCGCCCGCAGGTCATCTGCAAATCGCAGCAGAAGCTGCTTTTGGGCGAAGCCTGCTTAAACGAAGGAACGGGCGCGAGCTTTACGATGACGCCGAGCCCGGGCGCCACAAACTGCCTAAACAACGCCTTAAAAGATGCCAAAAGTGCTTGCGAATATCTCGGCAAAAGCTTTGATCAAGCAAAATTTAACGCGCAGCTCGGCGAACAAGAGTAAAGCTTAAGCGCAAAATTTTAAAATTTGCTCGGCGCGTTTTGCTCTGTATGCTTTGCGAGACGTGTTTATCGCGCAGTTTTGCGCGGTACGGTTTATACAGCGCCGTCTATACGGCTCGTTTTGTACGGCGCAATGATAGACGCAGCTACCGCACGGCTTTTTGCGGCGCGTATTATGCGGCTTTTGTGCAGCGCCCAATTAAGCAGCCGGCTTTGGCACGAACACAAACGCAGCGCTTCGGCGAACGATCTTATGCGGCGGCTTTGCGTGAAACGCCCTTAAAACCGCGCTAAATTTAATAAATTTAAGGAAGAAAAATGTTAAAAAAAACCAAAATTTTAGCGACCATCGGACCCGCAAGCGACAGCGAAGAGATGATGAGCGCGATGGTAAAGGCGGGCTGCAATGCCTTTAGGATGAACTTCAGCCACGGCACGCACGAGTATCACGAGGCAAATTTAAACAAAATCCGCGCCGTAGAAAAGAGCTTGGGTGTGCGCGTAGGCGTCTTTCAGGACATCAGCGGCCCAAAGATTCGCGTCGGCAAGCTCGAGGAAAATTTTAAACTAAAAACAGGCGATAAAATCACCTTCCTTCCTCGCGAAATCATCGGCAAAAAGACCGGCGAGGGCGAATACGAGCTGTGTATCAACCACCCCGAAATTTTGCCGCTGATGAAGGCTGGCGAGTTTATCTACCTCTACGACGGCTCGATCCGCGCCAAGGTAGTCGCGGTAAGCGAGCAAGGCGTGCGAGCGGTGCTCGAAAACGACGGCTTTTTAAGCTCGAATAAGGGGGTGAACTTCCCAAATACCCGCCTAAATATCGACGTTATTACGCAAAAGGACCTCGAGGATCTGCGCTGGGGCGCGGCGCACGGCGTAAATTTCGTAGGCATCTCCTTCGTGCAGTCGCAAAACGACATCCTGCGCGTGCGCGAAATTTTAAACTCTCTGGGCTCAAAGGCTAAAATTTACGCCAAGATCGAGAAATTCGACGCAGTCGAAAATATTGAAAAGATCATCGAGGCAAGCGACGGCATAATGGTCGCGCGCGGAGATCTGGGCATCGAGATGCCGTTTTATGAGATCCCGCGCATCCAAAAGCACATCATAGCTCTTGCCAACGCCCGCTCAAAGCCCGTCATCACCGCCACGCAGATGATGCTTAGCATGACCGAGCACGAGCGCGCCACCAGAGCCGAGATCAGCGACGTCGCAAACGCCGTGCTCGACGGCACCGACGCGGTGATGCTAAGCGAGGAAAGCGCCATCGGCAAAAACCCCGCAGCCGTGGTCGCCGCGATGAGCGAGACGATCCGCGAGACCGAAAAGATCTATCCTTACGATAAATTTAACGATTACGATTTCTACGACGAGACCGATATGATCACCTCAAGCACCGCAGCGCTTGCCGCAAGACTGGGCGCGGGCGCGATACTTTCGATCACGGGCTCGGGACGCTCGGCGATCAAACTGGCACGCAACCGCGCAAAAATCGACATCATCGCAATCGCACACGACGAGCAGACCGCGCACGCGCTAAGTCTCGTGTGGGGCGTAAATCCCGCGATGGTCAGTGAAAAAACGAGCATCAACTCGCTGCTCGCACGTATCATAAGCGAGGCTCTGCAGCGCGGGCTCATCGAAGAGAACGGCACCTACGTGATGACGGCGGGCTTTCAAAGCGGGCATCCCGGCAGCACCGACTACATCCGTATCATCAAAAAAGATCAGATCGATTTCTACCGCGACGCGGCGAAAACGGGCTTTAGCGGTAAAATTTAAAAAATCAAAATGTCAAAGTCCGTTAAAATCAAAGAATCGCGGTTAAATTTAACCCCTTGCTACGAACTAACGCCAAAAGAGGCGCGAGAGCTCGTCAGCATCGGTATCACCGAGCACGGCGAGATATATTTTCTATGCGAGGATGCGGGCGAATACGTCATAAAATTTATGCAAAATGGGCGGCTGCGCGAGATAAAAACCGGCGCGGACGAAAACGGCTACCACTTCGCCGCGCCCGTGGATTTTCCAAACCGTTGGGCGCTGCTAAACGCTCGCTCGCGCTACGATGAGAAGCTAAAACGCGGCGAGGAAAATTTAAAATTTATCGATGAGCTGGGCGCCCGGACAGGCAAAATTTGCGTGGGCGACGGCATAGCAAAGATCATAGCGCAGGGCGGGCGACTCTACGTTTCATATTTTGGCGACGGGCTCTTCGGCAACTTCGGCGGAGACGAGTGTGAACTCGCCGTTTGGAACGAGGCGGGCGAAAAGCTCTATGGATTTGACCTCAGCCGGATTCACGACTGCTACGCGATAAATCTATTTGGCGGCGCGTGCTACGCGCACTATTGCAGTAGCTTTGATTTCGTGTGTATCAAGGACGGGCAAGCCACGGCGTATACTCCGAAAATCAGTTCTTACAAACCGGGCTCCGCGGCTATTGAAACGTGCGAGCTAGAATTTTCAAAGAGCGATTATATTTTTGCGAGCCGCGACTTCGCGCTGGATGAGCGAAGCGTGCTGTTTTGCCTGGCTGATAACGACAAAGATGAGCTGTTTTTGTTTAAATTTAAAGGCGAAACGCTAGAATTTGACAGAAAAATCAGCCTAAATTTTCTCGGCGCAGACGGCTCGAAAAATAACAAAAATGAGGGCTACGGCTCGTACGGGAACGGCGAATATTTAGCTCTTTCAAAAGGCGCCAAAATTTATAAAATTTGCGTGAGCGAGCTAAATTGAAATGTAAATTTAGCAGCTAACGGCGCTTAAATTTAGCCGCGTAAAGCATCGCGGTAAAGCCGAATAAAAAGAAAATAGAGCCGCTGCAAAAATTAAAATTCCGCAAAAATATATTCGTTAAAAATCAAGCTCGCGCTCTTAAATTTCAAGGTATAATTACGAAGAGAATTCATAAAATTTAACCAAAGGAGAGGTTATGAAAAAATTTCGCTCACTGCTGCTCTGTGCGGCGGCGGCTGCGACTTTGAGCGCCCAAGGCGAGGGTGGCGAGGATAAGGTGGAAAAAATCACTTCGATCGACATCTATGTTTCGCCGTTTTATTCGGCTAAGGAGGGTAAACCTGAATACGTGCACGTTTACGAGCCGATCGACGATCTGTTGATGAAAAACGACGTGCCGAGCCTAAAAAAAGCGATCAAAATCATCGAGGACGCTCCGGACATGGTCGCTCCGACTACGCTGATGACCGTCGCTGCGCGCGCTTATGATCTGGGGCTTAAGGACGACGCCGTATTTTGGTTCTACGCGGGCAAATACCGCTTCATCTCCTTCGCTTCGGTAATCGACGTCAGCGGCGCGATGTTTATGGAGACGGTCGAGGCAAATTCCGCTTTCATGCACCTTGCGGGCGACGTGATCAACCCCTACGCATTCTGCGACATCGACAAGCAACAGATCATAGTCGAAAAGGCGGTCGATTGGGTAAAGGATCATCCATACAAGGCGATATTTTCGGATAAATTCCCATCCATGGCTAGCGACCGCAAGGCGGCTTTAAAGGAAGTAATAGAAAAGCTCAAAGCCGATCAGCAGAAGCAAAAGCAGTATTTCGCCGATCCAAAAAACAGAGCCGATTACATCGCTGAGCGTAAGAAATACCGCACAGACGAGCGCTTCTGCGACTAAATTTGCGGCTAATTTAGTCGGGCGGGCTTTGCTAGCTTAGCCGCATTTTGCCTAAATTTCAACTCGCAGGTTAAATTTGGGCAAATTTCAAGCTATGCTTCAAAATAAAATTTAAGGAAAGGGCGTGAGCAAAATCTGCTCGGCTTTGCGCTGATGGAGTTGCGAGACGAGCTGCGTAGGCTGTATAAAAACTACGATCTGATCGATAAGAAATTTTTGCGAGATTAGGCGGCTTAAAATTTAGCCACTGCGTCATTCGATCCGCTTTTACACCCTATTCCTCGCCCAAATTTAAACGCATTGCTAGCTCGCAAAGGCGCGCGGCCTTAGTGGCCTGCGCCGAAGAAATTACACATCGCCGTGCCTATCACGATGAGCGCTATGCCGCAGATCGCGGGCGCAGAGAGTTTTTCGTGGAAGTAAAACACCGAAAGTAGCGATGCCAACACTATGCCAAGCCCACCCCACGTGGCGTAGGCGACGCTAAGCTTTACCGTTTTTAGCGCGAGTGCCAAAAAATAAAAGCAGGCGCCGTATGCCGCCAGCGTAGCGAGCGAATAATTTAGCTTGCTAAATCCGTCCGAGAGCTTCATACAGTTGGTTCCCACCAGCTCCAAAACTATCGCAATGCCCAAATAAAAGTATCCCATAAGTGCTCCTAAAATTTGGATTTAAATTTTATAAAATTTCCTCTTAAATTTTACACAAAACATACACGCAGTGGCGGTTTGTATGAAATTTCAGCGCGACGGAGCGCGAAATACGACAAAACCTCGCTAATAAATTCTTCCGAAGCGCACGAATTTCTATTTTTCTACAAGCCGGATGCGGCCGCGGACGAATCCTGCCTCGGGCAGTGGCAGAGCTCGCCTTTTGCCGTAGATGCCGATGAGTATCTATGCGCCGAGCAGTTTATGATGGCGAGCAAGGCGCGGATATTAATTTTAATAAAAAAGAGCTATTACAAATTAGTTAATTTGTAATAGCTCCTAATAACCCAAGTACTATTTTGATTTTTTTACTGCTTCTTTTATTTTTTCAGCATCTTTTTTTGCATCTTCTCTTGTTCCGCCTTTATTAGAAGTTCCTGTGTAATATGCACTACGAGGAGCTACTCTACTTGTTGATGGTACATAGGCAACCATTTCACCTTTTCTACTTTCTAAATAAGCAATATATTCTTCAGATTCTTTTTTTATTTTATTGTATTCTTCTTCAAATATAGGA
>NZ_CALHIK010000041.1 GCF_938030785.1 uncultured Campylobacter sp. | reverse complement strand
GGGCCCCTTCATTAGCGCCTTTAAGCTTTTGTAAATTTTATCCTCTTGATATGACAGCAGCCCCGCGACGATCACTTCTAAACTACGCTCGCTAATGCCGTAGCGATCGATAAATGCCTCGATAAATTTTATATGCGCGCTCTGGTGTTCGGCATCCACCGTCTCAAAGTAGCGCCGCGCGAGAGCAAAGTATTTTTCGCTCTTCAGCGCGAGACCGAAAACTGCGTAGCTGCCGCTCATCAGGCACTTTTCGCCGTCCGTGTCGGTGTAGAACTCAAACTTGTGCTTTAGCGCCTCGTTCGCGTAAAGCTCAAGCTCCCCGTCCAGCCCGTGCGCGAGCGCGACGGAGAAAAAGCGGTGCGTGGGCGTAGGCGCAAGGCCTTTGATCGGCAGATAAGTTTTCTGCGCTTTGGAGCTAAGCTTTACGGCGTAGCTCGCAGGAAAGCCCGCTTGCAGCAGCTTTATGATGAAATTTAACGCCTTTTTATACGCGTCCGCCGTTTCGTTTTTGATTTTTACTCGAACTTGCGCGAAAACGTCGTTCGCTAGACACTCTACGTCCGCATCTTTAAATTTTACTAGTTCGCCCTCAAGCTCGCCCGTGCCGTGATTCAGATAGCTTTGCGCCTGAGACGAGCCGAAAATCTTCGCCGCGCACTCCAAATCCTTACGCGCAAGATCCACGTCCCAACTATAGCGCTTAAATTTGATCCGCCAAAACGCCGCACGCACAAAAAGCGCAAGTTCGCCCGCGTCCACGCTTTGCGGCGTAAAGTCCTTTTTAAGCTCGTAATCTTTACTCCAGCCGTCACCTAAAATATCGTAAAATTTCGGCAGGAATTTCTCCTCTTTCCAGCGCCGCAGATTATTCTCTAGCGCGATGATAAAATCCCCCAAAAGCCGCCTGTTTTTGACGTCCTGCACCGCATCAATTACCCGTTCAAGCAGCGCCATTAGCGCCGTTTCGTCGCAATCCATAAGCGAAAGGCCGAAAATGCGGTCCATAAACACGAAAATCTCGCGGCCGTCTTTGATCTTTTTATCGCGGCGGATGATGAGCTCGTCTATATAATCATCTATTTTGCGCTTTAGCTCGGCTTTTCGCGCAGCGTTTTCAAAGTAAAATTTATGCTCGCAGCTGCGCTGCGCCAAGCTGCTGCCCGCGCCTTCAAATTTGACCGCCAGATCCAGCTTATACGCAAAAAACGGCAGATTTGTTTCAGCCAAAAACTCTTCCTCCGCGCTCTTTGCGATGAGCGGGACGATGGCCTCAAACTCCTCGCGCTCAAGCTCGTCTATCTCGGGCGCATCGGCTCTGAAGCTGTCCGCGCCAAAGTCGTGAAGGTAGAGCCTGATGCGTGATCCGCGGCACTCCACGCCCAAAAAATCAAAATACCCCTCCTGCACGCGACACCCCGAATACGGCGCCTCGCCCTTGTACTGCGAGTCTAGCTTGCTAGCGATCAGGCGCTTTAGCGAGTCCGAAATTTTGTCCGCTAGCGAAATTTGAGCTTCCTTCATTGATGAGCCTTTAAATTTGAGTTAAATTTAGCGGCAAGGCGCCGCGACTAAATTTAGATCCGATCTTAGCTTCGATTCGGCAAGCACGCCTAGCTCAAAGCCAAAAATTTTCTAACCGTTATACAAAGTATCGTAACGATAAGTGCGATCATCCAGCGCTTTTGAGCTTTTTTGCCGATCTTGTGCGAGGTTTTGACCCCCGCGTAAACGCCCGCTAGCGAGCCGATGCCTAGTAACGCGCCGATCTTGTAGTACACGAGCCCGTGCGCGGAAAGGCTCAGAAAGCCCGCACTTGAGGAAAATATCACGAAAAATAGCCCCGTACTGACGGCCTTTTTGATGTCGTAGTTTAAAAAGCTGATCAAAATAGGCATCACGAATACCGCGCCGCCGATACCCACGCTGATCGCCACGGCGCCGACGAACAGCCCCACGATAAAGAGCAAAATTTTAGATTCGTTAGCCTCGCCGGTGGGCTCGGTCGGGGTTTTGAATAGTTTGATTAAATTTATGATCTGCACTAAAATGAGCGTGCCAAGTAGAAATTTTGAGGAGAAATAGCTTACGATAAAGCCGCTGCTAAGCGCGCCGCAAAAGCCCCCGAGCCCCAGCACCAGCGCCGGCGCGACGTCGAGCATTTTACTTTTAAAATTTACGAACGAGCCGAAGATCGAGCTAAAGATCATCTGCATGATGCTGATGCCGATGGCGTACTTGACGTCGTAGCCGAAGAGCATCATCACGGGCACCACGACCGTGCCGCCGCCGATGCCGAAAAATCCGCTGATAAAGCCTACCGCAACGCCGATTAAAATGTATTCAAAAAACATCCGTATTCCTTATTTCAGCCCATTTGGTCTCTCTAAATTCCGCTTTTTGCGGCTCGTAATTAAAATTTACCGCTTGCAAGCGTTTAAATTTAGGCGCGAAATTTAGTAAATTTAAAGCTTATAGTCGTTTTGCTCCGCGCATCCATTCGCGGTAGCGCTCGCGCGAAATTTTTATATTTTCATATCGCAAGGTGTCCGCGCGAAAGCATTTTAGGCTCAGTTCATTACCCTCAAAGCCCGCGAAATCAGCTTGCTCGTAGATGTCGTAGCCGCCCTGCATGCAGTCTAAAACATCGACACATCTCTGCTCTTCGCTCATCGGCTCGGCAAAGCTCACCAAATGCACGCCGTTTGGAGCCGCCCAGTAGCAGCCGTCCACGGCCAGCGCGTCCCAACCCCGCAGATAGTGCACGCCGTCCCAAATGAAGCTCTCCTTGCCGTCTAGCCAGGCGTCCGGCACGAAGCGCATGATCTGCGCTGAGGCTAGATCAAGCACGCTGTAGCCGTATAGATCCTGGCGAAAAACGAGGTAAAATTTGCCGTCTGCGTGGCGGATCAGGCTAAAAAATTCCGCCCGATCGTCTATACAGCGCCAGCTTTTTATCTGCGTTTTGCGAGCATCAAACAGCGTGTATTCGCCGCCGCTAAAGCTTGTCGCGCCGAGCCTATATGCGTCCTTTGCGATCTCATATCCGCCGCTTAAATTTATCGTTTGACGCCGGGTAAAATTTTGCCCCTCGAAAAGAGCTTCCGCCTGCTTGATGCGCGCTTGGTACTGCGCGGAATTTACGGCGTTTGCCATTATGCGCTCCTTAAAATTTTATGCGGGCGGGTTAAATTTTACACTGCCGCCAACGGCTCGCGCTTCTTAAATTTCATCCGAACCGAATAAATTTAGCCTCGCAGGCGGCAAAATTTGACCGTTAGATGGCAAAACCCAAACATTTGGCGGCAAATGATAACCACCAAGCGTAGTCTATGAGCGTTATGTATCAACGCCGAAATTTTGCCCTCGACTTGCGAATTTCATAAAATTTACCCGCAGTTTCGGCGCCCTACCGATGTTTTGCGATACAGCGCCGCTTTAAATGCTCGCTCGAGAGAGTTTGAAATTTTACTGGCGTTTGAAATTCCATAGTATTTAAATTTCACGATATTCAAAATTCCACGGCATTTTGAAATTTCACGACGTTTTAAATTCCAGCGAAATTCGAAATTTCGCGAGTATTTGAAATTTCGCAACCTTTAAATTCCGCTAGCGCCTTAAATTTTATCCGACGCGAGCAGGCAAACCGCCCGGACGGGCAAACCGCTCAAATTTGCTCGCCTGCGCTGTGCCGCTAGATATTACTCAAATTTACCCTCCTCCGCAGTGCAGCTAGCGTATAAATTTAAAATTTTACTCGCCCGAGATGTTGCGAACATTACTCGGTGCGAATATTACTCGGATTTATCCCTCTCCTTGGCGCCTGAAATTTTATCCAGCACCTTTTTGCCGACCTCGCTTTGATTTAGCGCTTCGAGCA
>NZ_CALHIK010000040.1 GCF_938030785.1 uncultured Campylobacter sp. | reverse complement strand
TCCCAGCCCTCGTCCAACAGCTTTTTTTGCGTGGCTTCTTTGAGTTTCGCGTCTTCTAAATTTTTGATTTTGGAGATTTCTGCGGCGGAGATCAGCTCGACGTCAAATTTTTTCGTAAGCGCTTCGACCTTCTTAACGGCCGTTGCGGTGGGGGCTTTGTCGAAAAATTTTATCAGTCTTTCGTATGTGATGTAGCTTTTTTGATTTTCGTCGAAGAACTGCTCGATGGGCGTTAAGGCGTCTTTTGGGCTCGCCATAAAATCTCCTTGTGTCGTTGTGTATTTGGTTTTGGAAAAACGGATTATACCGAAACGCTCTTTATTTTTGCTTATATACGGCGCGAATAGTTTAAATTTAATAATTTTTCAAATCCTAAAAATTAGGCCAGATTTTAAAATTTAGGTTATATTTTTAGCTAAATTTAAGACTGCTCACTAAATTTCGCACTTCCAAAAATGCAAAACCAACGAGCCGAAATTCCGCTTCCTTTATGCCGCCGATTTAAAATTTAACGCCTCCGCACTTTCCATCTCTACGCTCTCGCGTTTAAATTTAGCCATAAATTTCAAGCGAGGAATTCCGCCCTCATATCGGAGCGATTGAGCGGATTTTAATAAATTTGTCGGTAAAATCGCGCATCTATTTTAAAATTTAAGGCGGAAATATGGCAAAAGTATGGAAATTCGGCGATGATATCGACACCGACATTATTATCGCGGCACGCTACCTAAACACTTCCGACGCGGCGGTGCTTGCGACGCACATTATGGAGGATGCGGACAAGGATTTTTCGTCCAAAATAACTCGCGGCGACATCATCGTAGCGGGGAAAAATTTCGGCTGCGGCAGCTCGCGCGAGCACGCTCCAATGGCGCTTAAGGCCGCTGGAATTTCATGCGTGATCGCAAAAAACTTCGCTAGGATTTTTTATCGAAACAGCTTCAATACGGGCTTTTTGATCCTCGAATGCGACGAGACGGACAAGATCGCGCAGGGCGACGAGCTTAGCATCGATCTAAAGGGCGGCGTAATTAAAAATTTAACTCAAAAAACTCAGTATAAATTCGGCGCGATACCGGAGTTTATGCAAAAGCTCCTCGACGCAGGCGGAGCGATAAATTACGCAAAAACAAAGATAAACTTGTAAGGAATTTGGATGAAAAAATACGACGTATGCGTGATAAAAGGCGACGGAATCGGCCCTGAGATCATCGAAGAAGCGATCAAGGTGCTCGATGCCGTAAGCCATAAATTTAATTTTGAGCTAAATTTTGACTACCGCTTGATGGGCGGCGCGGCGATCGACATTATGGGCGTTCCGCTTCCGGATGAGACGCTAAATGCCGCTAAATCAAGCGACGCGGTACTTTTCGGTGCGATCGGCGGCGCTAAATGGGACAGCTTGCCGCGTGAACTGCGCCCCGAAAGCGGACTGCTAAAAATTCGCAAAGAGCTTGGAGCGTTTGCAAATTTGCGTCCCGCGATGATTTTTGATGAGTTGATAAACGCTTCGACGCTAAAGCCGGAGATCATCAAGGGTGTCGATATAATGGTGGTGCGCGAGCTTACGGGCGGGATTTATTTTGGGCAGCCGCGCGTTAAAAACGAAAAGGATGCGCTAAATACGATGTGTTACAACGCCGCCGAGATCGAGCGCGTGGCTAAGGTCGCGTTTGAGGCAGCGCTTTTGCGAAACAAAAAGATAACGCTCGTAGATAAGGCCAACGTGCTTGAAACAAGCCAGCTGTGGCGCGAGGTCGTAAGCGAGCTAGCGAAAAATTATGCGGGGATAAATTTGGAGTTTATGTACGTAGATAACGCCGCGATGCAGCTCGTGCGGGCGCCTACGCAGTTCGACGTGATTTTGACGGAGAATTTGTTCGGCGATATTTTAAGCGATGAGGCGAGCATGATCTGCGGCTCGATCGGATTGCTTCCGAGTGCGAGTATCGGCGGTAAGGTAGGAATTTACGAGCCGATCCACGGCAGCGCGCCCGACATCGCGGGGCAGGGTATCGCAAACCCGATCGCTACGATCTTAAGCGCTGCGATGATGCTGAAATACGCATTCGGCGAAAATGAGGCCGCAGCAGCGATCGAGCTTGCCGTACGCGCCGTGCTTCGCGACGGATACCGCACCAAGGATATCGCGCAGTACGATGCCAAAGAAATTTGCTCGACTGCAGAGATCGGCTCGATCATCGCAGATTACGCGGCTAAAGCCTAGGAGTAGGCCTTGAATAGCGCGCTGGCTTATGCTTTGAAGCTTGAGGAAAGAGGCGATATTTACGGCGCGCTTCGCGCCTGCCGCGCCGCACTGCGCACAGATCCTAGCAATGCCGATATCGCAGTGCTTTTTGCGCGGCTAAACCTCAATCACCGAGTGGGCGCAGGCGTGGATATGGCGATGCTGCAGCGATTTATGAGCACAGATGAGCGAGAGCGGCGAGAGTTTA
Organism: uncultured Campylobacter sp.; assembly: GCF_938030785.1. Taxonomy (GTDB): domain Bacteria; phylum Campylobacterota; class Campylobacteria; order Campylobacterales; family Campylobacteraceae; genus Campylobacter_B. Next base: position 13,705 of record NZ_CALHIK010000040.1, on the reverse strand, counting down.
AAAGGTGGCTGATAGATGGATTATAAAAACGAATTTGAGGGTATCGTCAAGGCGGTAAAAAGCGAGATGCAGGCGCAAAAAAACGCGCAAAAACTCGCTTTACAAGATGAGGAAAATTCTACGCAAGACTCAGACGCGGATAGTTTGGAAAATTTGCAAAGCTCCGTTACTCAGAATGGCGATTATTTAAGCGACGATGATTCTTTAAATTTTACTTCGTCGCGCGATGATAAAGACGCGCTAGACGGGCAAAATTTTAACTCGCAAGCCGCGCAGAGCGAGCACTTGCGCGCCTCGAGCGATAGATATTTACGTGCCGCGGGCAGCAGCGGAGATGACGGGCGCTCGGGCGACGCGGCTGGCGGAAATTTTAAGACCTATGCCGATGCTGCGAGCGAAATTTACGACCGTTTAGGAAGCGAGATCGACGCGCAGGATTTTGTGTATGATCTGCCTTTAAATTTTATCAAAAGCTCGCCCTTAAATTATAGCTTCGATTCCGAGCAAGAAGAGATTTCCGCGCAAAATTTCGCCGGATTTAAGGAGCTTGGCGAATCTGGATATGAAAGCTTCGATGATGATTTTAAGGAATTCGGTGAGATGCGAAGTCCTAAAAACCATAACGCGCAGAATTTTAAATTTAGCGCCCCGGACGCTTTCCCAAGCGCGCGAGATTCCGCTTCCGCGCAAAATTTCGGCACCTCTAAAAACGCTACCGACGATTCTAAAACCGAAAACGAAATTTCAAGCGAGGCGGAGTTTTTAAACGCACTAAAAGAGCGCATTTTGGTGCTTTTTGAGGGGCTGAACGCCTTTGATCAGGGCGATATCGAGGCGCGCGTAGAGCTAAATTTGAAATTTATGGAATTTTTACTTGCGAGTATCGACGACAGACTTGAGCATCTATCAAAACGATGATTTTGGGGCGCTTCTAAACTATCTTAACCGCTTTAGCTCGCGCATCTATTTAGTGGGCGGTTTCGTGCGCGATCTGTTTTTGGGCCGCAAAAGCGGCGAAAGTGCGGATCTGGATATCGAGCTTTACGACGTCAGCCCGCAGAAATTCGATGAAATCATGCAGAGCTTCGGCGCACAGGGCGTCGGTAAAAGCTACTTCGTCTATAAATATAAAAATTTCGACGTTTCGCTGCCGCGTACCGAGAGCAAGACGGGCGTCGGACACAAGGGCTTTAGCGTGGCTTTGGCCGCGGATGAGCGCGAGGCTAGCAAGAGGCGCGATTTTACGATTAATTCGATTATGCTAAACGCGCTTAGCGGCGAAATTTTAGACTTTTACGGCGGCATTAGCGATATAAAATCGCGCGTGCTGCGGCTTGTAGATGAGCGCAGCTTTAAAGAGGACAGCCTGCGCGTCTTTCGCGCGGTGCAGTTTGCGGCGAGATTTAATCTGCAAATTGAGCCGAAAACGCTGCAAATCATGCGTGCGATGGATACCGACGATCTAAGCAAGGAGCGCATAAAATGCGAGCTCATAAAGCTTTTCAGCGCGAAATTTTGCTCGGTAGGGCTTGGCGCGCTGCAAAAGCTGGAGCTATTTCATAAAATTTTTGGCGTACGCATATCGGATGAGCGCTGCGCGCAGCTCGGAGCCTTTATCGATCAGGGCAAAGCGCTCGTACAAAGCGATATGTTTTTCCTCTACGCCCTGCTAAATTTACTGCGGCTAAATAAGCAAGAAATTTTAAAAAACCTCAGGCTGAACGCGCTTTATAAAAGGGTGATCGACGAGCCGTTTTACGCTGAGGTAAACGATGAAATTTTATGCAAGATCGCGCTTAAAATGCCGCTTAAGCGCTGGCTTGGACTTTATACGCCGGCGCGCGTAAAAGCCGCGCAAAGGCTTGGAATTTACGAGGCTAAATTTAAAAGCGCGGTAAGCGGCGCACAGCTCGCGCGCGAGGGCTTTAGCGGCGCTCAGATCGGCAAAGAGCTCGCTAGTCGGCAAGAAGCTGAGATAAAGGCGTTTCTTGCGGGGCTAAAAGCGTAAATTTAGAGAGATTTTTGTAAAATTGTCACTTTATTCGGGAGTTAAAATTTTATGAAAAAATTCTACCGCCGCAGCGATGGTTGCGGACGAGACGGCAAAATTTACAAATCGTGCATTGAAATTTACAAGCAAAAGGGCGAGGTTTGCGATCTCGGCGACGAAATTTACAAGCCTAGCGGCGATATTTGTAAATCTAGCGACGAAATTTATAAGCCGAAAGGCGAAGCTCGCGACTTTAGCGATGAAATTTACGGCCTAATCGGTACGGTTTATAAACAGATCCGCGCGCGATCTTGCGGCGCAAAAGCGGCGGGTGGCGATGTTTAATATCGTGTTAGTATATCCGCAGATCCACACAAACACGGGCTCCATCGGGCGCATGTGCGTCAATGCTGGGTGCTGCCTGCATCTGATCAAGCCGCTCGGATTTGTCATAGACGATAAGCATCTGCGCCGCGCGGGGCTTGATTATTGGGCGAGCTTAGATCTTAAAATTTGGGAAAATTGGGATGAGTTTATGGCGGCGAACGAGAAATTTAAGCAGAGCTTCTTTTTTGCGACGACGAAGACGAACAAGCTCTACTACGAGGCGGAATTTCAACCGGGCGATTTTTTGATTTTCGGCTCGGAGGGGCACGGACTGCCGCTTGAGATCATGCACACAAACCGCGAAAACTGCATCACGATCCCTATGAGCAGCGCGGGGCGCAGTTTAAATTTAGCCACTAGCGTGGGCATCGTAACCTACGAAGCGATCCGCCAAAACATCGATAAATTCGACTTTAGGAGCGCGGTTTGCGAGTTTTAGCGCTACTTTTTGCGATGTTTTTCTGCGGCGCGAGTGCGGCGGAGCTGAAAATCGCATCGTTTAACGTGCAAAATTTATTCGACGGCGTAAACGACGGCACGGAGTATGCGGACTTTGAGATTGGGCGCGGAAGCTGGAGCGAGCAAAAATACGAGCGCAAACTGCAAGCGGTAGCGGACGAGATAAGCGCGCTTAATGCCGATATTTTGGGGTTGCAAGAGATCGAAAACGAAGCCGTGCTAAAAGCGCTTGCGCAGAAGGCGGGCTATAGCTTTTATAAATTTTCGCGCGCGCAAACTGCGCCCGTAGGCATTGCTGTGCTATCGCGCGTGCCGATGAAATCGTGGGAATTTTACCGCGCGCAGGAGCTTAAAACGCGCGATATTTTGCGGGCAGATTTCGCGCTTGGGCTCGGCGATTTTAGCCTCTACGTGACGCATACGCTCTCCGCGCGCAACCCACTTAGCGAGCGTAAAAAGAACTTCCGCTTTTTAAATGAAATTTTAAAAGATAAAAAGGCCGCGGTCGTTGTGGGCGATTTCAATACTAATTTCGGCAAAAACTCCCTGCTTAGCGAGCTTGTGCGGCAATACGGCTTTACCGATTTATGGGCGCTGCATCCCTGCTCGCGATCGGAGCTTTACGGCTCGTGCGCCTCTCACGAAAGCGGCTCGGCACTCGATCATATCCTGCTTAGCGACGATCTGTTCGGCGCCGCAAAGATCGGCTATAAAAACGCTAGCTTCGAGGTAAAAAGCTCCTCAGCCGCTTCCGATCACTTTCCGATCAGCTTCGTTTTGACGGACGAGCAGGGCGAAATTTTAAAAACCGCGCCCGAGAAAACGGCGTTTTTAAGCGGCGGCGTAAAAGACGAGCGAGCGGACGATGAGCGCGCGGCGGGTGCGGAGAAAATCTCTAGCGTGGATGAAATTTACGGACGAACGGGTTTTGACGCGCCGGTGATTTTAAAAGGCGCGGTTGTTACGTTTTTGAATAATCACGGCTTTGCGATCTCGCAAAACAGGCGCGGAGTCTTCGTCTACGGCGATGCGGAGGGGCTTGGGCTCGGCGATATGCTTGATATCAGGGTTAAAAAGGCTAAATTTTATAAGCAAAATTTTGAAATTTACGATTTTGATATCCTCGCTAAAAGCGCCAACGTGGGCTCTCTCGCGTCTTACGTAATAGAGCCTGAAGAGCTTGAGAAGCTGCGTGCGGGCGATACGGTAAGCGCGATCAGAGGCGACGTAAAAGACGGCGAGATCGATATAAAAAATTTCGGTAAATTTAGAATTTTTAGTAAAAAATCGCTCGTACAAAACGGCAAAAATTTAGAGTTTAAAAACGCATATTTTACGATTTACAAAGGACAAAGGGAGTTTATCGTCGAATGATACATTACGTTATAGCGACGCTTTTTGTGGCATTTATGATATTTTTGATCGTCGGATTTAACAAACAGATGCTTGAACGAAATGAAAAACGAAATCAACGAAAAAAGGATTAAAATGGAACTACTTATTGAAATCGCAGTCGAGGAGCTGCCCGCGATCCCGTTTTTAAAAGAGCGCGCAAATATCGCTCCGAAATGGCAGGCCGTGCTGCAAAAACACGGCTTACAAAGCGAGTTTGAGTTTGAATACAGCCCGCGCAGGCTCGTGTTTTTTCACAAAGACTTCGCCGAGCGCCAAAGCGACGGCACCGTAGTGAGCACCGGCGCGCCAAAGAGCGTCGCGCTAAAGGACGGCGCGTGGACCGCCGCGGCGCTAAGCTTTGCCAAAAAATGCGGCATCGATGAAAGCGAGTTGGAGTTTCGGCAAGTAGGCGGCAAAGAGGTGCTGTATCACGCCGCGGTGCAAAAAGGGCGCGCTAGCCGTGAAATTTTAGGCGAGATGATAGAGGAGCTCTTAAAATCCCTAAATTTCGGTCGCGCGATGCGCTGGGGCGAGGGCGAGTTTGAGTTCATCCGTCCGATCAGAGGCGTGGCGTGTCTGCTCGGCGGAGCGAACGTGGATTTTGAAATTTACGGCGTGCGCAGCGAGGCGGCGTTTTTCCCGCACCGAAAATTCGGCTACGAAAAGATAAAATTTAAAAGCGCGGCGCAATATTTCGAGCTTTTGGAAAAAAACGGCGTGATCCTAAGCGCGCGCAAAAGACGCGAGAAAATTTTAAACGAGTTTGCAAATTTAGAGAAAAAGCACGGCTTTAAGATCGATGCGGATGAGGACCTGCTCGATGAAGTGGTGGCGATCACGGAGTATCCGACCGCGCTACTGGGGGGCTTTGATGAGGAATTTTTAAGCGTGCCCAAAGAGGCGATCATCACTTCGATGAAGGAAAATCAGCGCTATTTTCCAGTTTTTGAAGGGGGAAGACTGAGCAATCACTTCGTCGTCGTAAGCAACGCCGTCACGCAGGATAACGATCTCATCGTAAAGGGCAACGAAAAGGTCCTGCGCGCGCGCCTAAGCGACGCGATGTTTTTCTGGCAAAGCGATCTAAAGGCCGAATTTAGCGCCGAGAAGCTAAAGCAAATTTCATATCTGGACGGGCTCGGTTCGGTTTATGATAAACAGCTGCGCGAGCTAGCCGTGGCGCAAATTTTAGCCGAGGCTTATGCGCCGCGGCTGCAAAGCGAGCTCGCAGGCACCGATATGAACGCCTGCGTCAAAGACGCCGTGATGCTTAGCAAGGCCGATCTTACCAGCACGATGGTGGGCGAGTTTAGCGAGCTGCAGGGTATTATGGGCGGGTACTACGCCGAGCACGCAGGGCTTTGCGAGCCGGTTTGCCGCGCGATACGCGAGCAGTATCTGCCTAGCGGCGAGGACAGCGCGCTGCCTAGCGGCGTATTTAGCAGCGTGATCGCCGCTGCGATGAAATTTGAAACGCTCGTGGGGCTTTTTAGCATCGGTAAGGCTCCAAGCGGCAACAAAGACCCGTACGCGCTCCGCCGCGCCGCTGCGGGACTTATCAAGATCGTGCTGAACGAGGGCTTGAGCTTCGATGCGGCGGCTCTGATAAAACGGATCGCGTCGAATTATAAAGATTTCGATCAGCAAAAGCTGCTCGATTTCATCAAAGATAGGCTCTACGGCATCTACGAGGACGTCAATCCGTCCGTGATCAAGGCGTGCATCGGCAGCGGCGAAAACGATCTGCTGCGCCTAAGCGGGGCGATTTCGGCGCTTAGCAAGATCGCGTCGGCGGATGATTTTAAGGAGAATTTCGCCACTTTCAAGCGATTAGCCAATATCATCAAGGACGAAAAGATCGGCTCCGTGGATGAGCGGCTCTTCGAGCACGACGCCGAGCGGGCGCTAAATGCGGCGTTTGGCGCGATAAAATTTGACGGCTCGGATTACGAAGGCTATCTGCGCTCGCTATTTAATTTAAAAAGCAGGATCGATCAATTCTTTGATAGTGTGATGATAAATGCCGAGGATGCCGCAGTGCGCGCAAACCGCATCGCAAATATCGGTCAAATTTACGAAGGATTTTTAAAGATCGCCGATATAAAAGAGATCGGATTTTAGATGATCTGGGTCGGAATTTAGGCCGGTTTTAAAATTTTAAGAGTCTATTTCAAAGGATATGAAATGCTGACGATTAATTCGAGGCTGCCTACCGAAAATTTAAAAATTTCAAAAGCGCTGCCTCAACTCATACAAGGCTACATCTACCGCTATTTGCCAAGCGCCGAGCACGAAGGATATAAGCACGAACCCAGCGGCAAAATTTTTAAACGAACAAATTTTGATTTTCGCTTAAATGGTGCAAATTTGCGGATTAGATTTACCTCCTATGAGCCGGAATTTGAAAAAATAATCACGCTTGCGGTGCTAAAAGACGGGCTAAATTTGGGCGAGCTTTGCCTGTGCGATACGACGGTGGCTGTTAGCGAACACAGAACCGCGCAAAGCGAAGCGGTGCTGCAAGGCTGCGTGGCATGCGCGGTAGGCGGGCTTTTGGGACATAAAATTTATCTGCAGCCGCAAGACTCCAGGCATCTTGAGATGATGAAAACAAACGCGCTGCAAAGATTTGAAACGCTTACCGGGCGCAGATACAACGGAGAATTTGAGCTAAATTTGCTCTGGCAAAATTTGCAAAATCCATTTAATTTTTACTACGGCAACAACCGCTCGCCGGTTCAGGCTTGGCAAGCGAAATGGAAAATTTGCGCGCAACCGGAGCTTATAAATTTGATCCTTGACGCCGGCGTCGGAAGCGGGTGTATGAACTGCGGAGCTGGGTTTGTGGAGTCGATGGAAGAAAAGCAAGGCATATAAAAATACAAATTTAAAATCCTTCAAGGATAAGAGGAACTTGCTTTTCAATAAGTTATTTTATAAAAATATGAATAAAAAAGCAAACCATAAAAATATTTCTGCATCTAAAATTACAATAACCTTGACTTTAAAAATAAATTAGAGTAAAATACGAGAAATAAGTTTAAGGAAAATATTTTGGGCGATATAGTTAAAATTTTCGCCGACATAGGTGAAATATACCAAAAAGACGAAAAGCGTCTCAAAAACGAAGCCTACAAATACGACGCGATCAAAGCGTATCTCTGTGACATAGAAACCAAGCAAATAGAGCCGAATTTAAACATAAGTAAAGACGATCTGATAATATGTAGATTTGGCGTAGGCGCAAATTCAGGTAATCTTTTTCCAAATTCTCAATTTTTATCCAAAGAAGTAAATAAAGACGAAGCTAAATTTATAAAAGGCGTTTTGAGATCGGTTTCAAATTTGCTCTCGTTTTTTGAGTCGAGCGATATAGAAAAAGAGGCTATTTTGTCTATATTATCAAGTATAAATAAAGAATATTTTGCCGATATTATAGATGAGATTAAAGGCCTTGATGAGCTAAAAAAGGAAAAAGGCAAAAAAGTCGCTACTTTTTTCTCGCTCTCATACAAGGGCAAGCCCGTTTCTGCCTATTTTAAGCAAATTTTTGAAAATCGTATCAGCGTAAAAGAGCAAAAATCATCCTATGGATACGATATTTTGACAAATGAAAAAGGTATAGGCGGCGATGCAAATTTAGCATTTTGCTCGGTAAATGAGCTACCCGCCAATATGCAATTTATCAAACCAAAACTCCTGCCGCTAAGCGCCATTAGCGCAAAAAAGGTAGAAAACGGCTTTAAAGCGACAAAAGACAAGCTATCGCATAATTTCTACGGTATGAAGATGGCGATTTTGCCGACGCTTTTAGATAGCTCGGTAAATTTAGAAGATATTGTAGAAATACTAGAAGAAACTTCAAAAAGCGATATGAAAAATATCGAAATCGCCGAGGAAGCCATAAAATTTAACATAAATGATTATCTCGAAATCGTCGCTAAAAAACAGGAAAATTTACCTGTTTTAAATACGATTTTATTTTATACGCAAAGCAATGCCGCTATCGATTTAAAGCTTGCGATAGATGACGTTTTGCCCTCTTTTATCTCTAAAATTTCAAATTTAATGGGCAATTTTGAGATTAAAGCTTTCTATGAAAAAAACAGTGGAACCGATGAGACGATATATCTTCAAAATTTGTTTGAAGATAGGCTAAGCGTGATGAGCTTTTTGTTGTCGCGAAATAAATTTGATTTAGAAATTATGATAGAAAGATATAGCGATCTGATTTGTTATGGTAGCGTCAATAAAAGTTATGCAAAGAAATTGGAATGGAGCAAATATTTTAACGATTTTTACAGGCAAAGAACGGTCGAGGTTATCAGAAAATACCAAAATTTTTTTAATGAAATTGATGTCTTAAATAAAAAACTAGTGTTTCAAAAGGAGTGTGATTTGGAAAATTTAACCGATAAAAAGGAACTGATTAAAGAGCTAATCAAAAATAGCGAGTTTTTGAATCAAAACGATGCGCTTATTAGCGCTTATTTGCTCGGTATGCTAAGCGCAGCCCTGATAAACTGGCAGCTCGGCATTAACGGCGGCGTATCGTTTAGTAACTGGCTCAATGACTGCGGCTCGATAAGCAGGGAAAATTTGGAGCGAATTTGGACTAAGTGCGACGAGATGATTAGAAAGCTTAAGGCGGCTTCTGGCAAACCAAATCCAAATGTTGAAAATATAAAAGAGTGTTTGATTGAAATTTTACCGCAAGTCTTTTCTAGAGAAGGCAAGATAGTAAAAAGCTCGCATACAACTCTCGCTTTTGCTATGGGCGGAAGCGATTATCGCAAATTTCTAAAAGATAAGACAAAATAAAGGAGAATAAGATGCAGAAAAAAGAGATACTTTTTTTGTGGGACGGAGAGAACTGGAATCCAAACGGCGATATGCTAAAGGATAACGCTCCAAGATGCGATGACGAGACTGGCATAGCCGAAGTAACGGACGTGCGCATAAAAAGAACTATCAGAGACGAGATTATGAAAAAAGACGAGGCGTCGATTTTTATAAAGGAGTATAGGATAGAAGATGCCGTACTAGACGCTAAAACGGCGATCAGACAAAGTATAAACATAAAACAAAGCAAAAGCGAACTGCAAAAAGAAATTCTCTCTAAATTTATCGATATTCGCGCATTTGGCGGCGTCTTGCCGATTTCGGATAAAGACGAGATGAAGCAGGATAAAGAGATAAAAACCGCAGGAGTTCGGTTTACCGGTCCGGTGCAGTTTAGATTAAGCAAATCCCTAAACAAGGTTGAGATAGAGCACGTAAGAGGAACCGGCGCTTTTGCTAGCGATTACGATCCAAACGATCCTAAAAAACAAAAAGATCAAGCGACTTTTAGAGAGGAAAAATTTTTAAAATACGCTATTTTTGCTACTTACGGCGTTATCGATAACTATAATGCGGCAAAAACCGGCTTTAGCGAAGCCGATGAGGCTAAAATTTTAAAAGCTTTGTGGCACGGCACTAAAAATTTAACGACTCGCTCCAAAATCGGCCAGACTCCAAGGTTTATGCTAATCATCACGTATAAAGACGATACGTTTGCTGGCGATCTAAACAATAGCATAAGCCTAAAAAGTGAAAAAGAAGATAGGGCAATAAGAAATATTAACGAATACGTTATCGACTTTACAAATTTAAAAAATAAACTCGCAAGATATGCCGCAAATATAGAAAAAATAGAGTATATGAGCGATTATGATTTTGAAGCGATAAACAAAGAAAATTTTGACAGTAGCTGGAAAAAGATAGAGGCATAAAATGAGCATTATTGCTTTTAGATTATTCGGCGATTACGCTCATTTTTCGCATCCGGCGACGATTTATTCTAGCCTAACCTATCCGGTACCGCCAAAGACAGCTATAATGGGCTTTTTAGGCGCCGTTATAGGCGAGGAGGAGTATTTTAAGCTATCTAGCATCAAATACAGCGTAAAAATAGATAGGCAAATTTTAAAAAAGAGTTTTGTTTTTAACGGCATAAAATTTGCCCTCTCAAGCAATATGCACATAGAGGAAGGCTATCAAAACGCCAAGGAGAAAAAGCAATTTTACAGAGAGCTCATCTGCTCGCCGTCTTATGTTGTATTTTTAAATTTAGAAAATTTAGAGCAAAGATACCGGGATAAAATAATTTCAAATTTAAAAGAGCACAAAACCGCCTTTACGCCGTATCTTGGGATAAATTTTTGCATAGCCGATTTTAGTTGGATCGATATAAAAATATGCGAAAAAATATCGCAAGATGAAAGCTTTATAGATACATTTACGCTTATGGACGACTTTATTTTTGAGGGAATTAACGAAAATGCGAAATTAACTACGGCTAGAATGCCTTGTGACTGCGAAAATGGACGAATTTTTAAAAATTTTAAAGACTTTGTAATGGAAATAAACGGCAAAGAAGCTATAAAATCTAAAAATCGCGGAAATATATATAAGATAAACGATGAAAGAGTCTATTTTATTTGACGAATTTTGGTCTCATCCAAATAAACTTTTAGAAAACCATATAAAAAATATGATCTCTGCTGGCGATGAAGAGCTGGATAAGCAAGTCAAACTCTATCACGACATCGCAAAACTAAAAAATAATTTTCAAATTTACATCAGAGATACCTCAAACGATAAGCTGGATAAAAACCATTCGTTTTTATCGGCATATTTTTTCTTGCTAAACTCAAAATTTGATGATATACCGACTCTATTTGGCTTTTTGGCTATCGTTTCGCACCACGGCGACGTATTAAATTTAGATAGATTAGTGCGCGAAGATAACAAATTCTTGGGCGATAATTTTGAAAATTCAAAAGAGCTAGAATATTGGGAAGAAGTAGCTAATGCCGCTAAAAATATCAAGATTTATTCGGGATTATCTACAAAAAAGGATGAGTTTTTAGATAGAGCGGAAAAGCTTCACCAATACTTAATTTTATTGCAGTACAGATACAAATTTACTTATAGTGATTTTATAAATTTCAAAAGCCTATATTCAAATTTGGTTTATAGCGATAAATTTGAAGCTATCTTTAATGAGCCAAGGCAAGAAAATAAGCAAATTCCACTTTGTGAGCTAGAACAGTATATTTCAAAATTAGCGGAAAAATCGGACGACGAAAAACCAAATAAGCGAGATACATTTAGAAATTTTGTTTTAAACAACTTTGACAAAAATTTCAAACTTTTTACTTTGACTGCGCCTACGGGCTACGGCAAGACCTTGACCGCTCTAAATTTCGCCTTGAAATTTAACAAATCTCGCATAATTTATGCGCTTCCTTTCACTTCGATAATCGATCAAGCCTACGATATTATCGCGAAAATTTATAAAAATAGCGATATTTCGGTTAGCAAGACTCATCACAAAACGACGATAGATGAAGAAAATCTAACCGAAGATGACAGGTACTCTAAGATCAAATTTTTGATGGAATCTTTTAGCGGCGAGATAAATATAACTACTCTTTATCAGCTGATATTTGCGCTATTTGGCAATAAAAACAAAGACAACGTCAAATTTAATCAGCTCAAAAATAGCGTCGTTATCATCGATGAGGCCCAAGCGATCCCATATAATTTTAGAAAAGATTTTATCCTGCTTTGCGAGATCATCTCGCAGCGGCTCGGCACTATTTTTATATTTATGTCGGCGACGATGCCGGTTATTAAAAGCGAAAATTTTAAAGAAATTTCAAATTTAGAGTATTTTTCAAAGCAGGATAGATACGTCATAAAATGGCTTGACGTAAGCGGCGAAGATGGGCTTTTGGAAAAGATTTGCGAAACCGCAAGAGATAAAAATACCCTCGTCGTCGTAAATACGATCAAAAAAGCGCAGGAGCTATTTGTAAAACTAAAAGATAAATTTAACTGCTTTTGCCTAAACGGATATATGCATGATAGGCATAAGCGGGCGATTATAAGAATGGTGAGATGCAGAATAAGTAAGAGCAAAAAAGATCCGCTTGCGAGTAAAATTTTACTAATTTCCACGCAGTCTATTGAGGCGGGAGTAGATCTTGACTTTGACGTGGGTTTTCGCGAAGTCTCGCCCATTAGCTCGATCATACAGACCGCAGGCCGCGTAAATAGGCATTTTGGAGAAATCCGCGGCGAGCTATACGTCTTTCCCGAAATAAGTAAATTTACAAATTTGATTTATGGCGATTTATATAAAGTAAGCGGAACTATTTTGGAGGATTTTAGACGAAAAGAGGTGCGAGAGAGCGAAATTTTGGAAATTTCAAATTCATTTTTTCAAAAAGTTAGCGCTCAGCTGGAACAAGATACGGATGAAAGCGACATAGGAAAGAGAATAAAAAAGCTTGAGTTTGAAGACATTAACGAAGAGATCAAAAAGGTTATGGACGACAACTGCAAACAAACGCTAATAATAGAAGCCAAAGAAAATTTCATTAAGGATTTTGAAGCTAAAATTTTAGAAATTAAAAATAGCTCAAATGGCGAATTTACGATACGAGACCTTTTAAAAAATCACATCAGAAAGTTATCGAAATTTAGCATAAATGTAACGTTTAAAGATAAAGAGAAATTGATGCCTAATTTAAAGCAAATAAACGGGCTAAAAGATATGTTTTATCTGCCGTTTGGCTCGTATTATTTTTATAGCGCGGATTACGGGCTTAAAAAAGATACGAATTTAGACATCACGGACGAGGTATTTGACTAATGTTTTGCAAAGACCAAATCACCGGTACGCTTGTGAATTATTACGTCACCTGCAAGCGCGAGGCGTGGCTTTACGCGCACCATATCCACGCCGATCAAGAGGATGAAAACGTGCTGATGGGCAAGGCGCTAGCGGAAATCAAAGAGCGCGATTTGCAGGACTTTGCATTTTCAAATTTGAAATTTGACAAACTTTCCAAGCAGCGCGGACATTATCTCGTCACCGAATACAAAAAGAGCCTAAAAAACGAGCTTGCGGGCAAGATGCAGCTACTTTTTTACATCTATCTTTTAAAAACGGGCTTAAATTTAAAAGAGGTAAAAGGCAAACTAATCAGCGGTAAAAAGGTGATTTTAGTGGAGGATAGCAGCGAAAATTTCGCTCTAATCGAGCAAATTTTAAGCGAGATAACGGCACTCGCAAACTTGGAGCGGCCGCCGAAATTTACGCAGGGCAAATTTTGCGCAAACTGCGCTTATAACGGATATTGTGCAAGTTGAAATTTAGAGAAATGCTAGAAAAATGTACGTGATTTTATTTTACGACATCGCCGGCGCCGAGCAAAAAGAGAAAAACAACGCAAACCGCATCAGAAAGGCGGTCGAGAAGTTTTTGCCGCGCGTGCAGTTTTCCGTTTTTGAAGGCGAGATTCGCGAGAGCGATTTTAAAAAACTAAGCGCAATGCTGCAAAAAGAGTGCGTTACGCAGCTTGATTCTATCGTGATTTACACATTTAATTCGCTGAAATATTCGCAGCGTATCGTAATCGG
>NZ_CALHIK010000039.1 GCF_938030785.1 uncultured Campylobacter sp. | reverse complement strand
AAATTTAAAATTTCGCGCTCGCGATCGACGACAATCTTAAGCGCGGCGCTTTGGACGCGACCCGCGCTTAAGCCGCGCTGGATCTTTAAATTTAAAAGCGGGCTTAGCTTGTAGCCCACGATGCGATCGAGCAGGCGGCGCGCTTGTTGGGCGTTTACGCTTGCGATATTGAGCTTGCGCGGCGAGCTTAGCGCGTTTGAGATCGCGCTTTTGGTGATCTCGTGAAATACGATGCGCGGCAGATCCTCCGCTTGCTTGCCGATCGAAGCGGCGATATGATAGGCGATCGCCTCGCCCTCGCGGTCCTCGTCCGTCGCGAGATAAATTTGATCCGCCTTTTTGGCGAGCGTCTTTATCTGCTTTACGATCTGATCGTGATCGGCGCTGATTTCGTATTCGGGCTCGAAGCTTTTATCTTTGATTTTAATGCCGAATTTTTTCTGCGGCAGATCGCGGATATGTCCTTTTGAAGCGACGACGTCGTAGTCATCGCCTAAGAATTTTTTAATCGTTTTGGCTTTTGCGGGGGATTCTACGATGATTAAATTTTTCATTGTTTAATCCTTCAGAATTCTAGGCAGCGTGATGCCTTTTTGGCTTTGGTATTTGCCCTTTTTATCGCAGTAGCTCACCTCGCACGGCTCGTCTCCTTGCAGAAACAAAACTTGCGCGATCCCTTCGTTCGCGTAAATTTTTGCAGGCAGCGGCGTGGTGTTGGAAATTTCAATCGTGATGTGTCCTTCAAAGCCCGGCTCAAAGGGCGTTACGTTTACGATGATGCCGCAGCGGGCGTAGGTGCTTTTACCGAGGCAGATCGCAAGTACGTCGCGCGGCATTTTGAAGTATTCGATAGTGCGCGCTAGAGCGAAGGAATTCGGCGGCACGATGCAGACATCGCCCTCAAAATCCACAACGTTTTTTGCGTCGAAATTTTTAGGATCGACGACCGTTCCGCCGACGTTTGTAAAAATTTTAAATTCGCGCGCTACGCGTATGTCGTATCCGTAGCTCGAAAGTCCGTAGCTAACGACGCCGCGGCCGATATTTTCTTCGCAAAAGGGCGCTATCATATCGTGCTGCTGCGACATCTGTCTGATCCATTTATCGCTTTTCAGTCCCATAAAATTTCCTTAAAATAATCAAAATTTTTCGCGCATTATAGCAGCAAAACATAATATTTAACAAATTTTGTGCTAGAATGAGCCCTAGTTTAGTTTGTTTTTGCAAGGGAGAAATTATGAATCTTTTTAGTAAATTTACGCTGGCGGCGCTTTTTATAGCATCTTCTTTAGCGGCGGCAAAACCCAATATCTATATCTTGGCTACCGGCGGCACGATTGCGGGAAGCGGGCAGAGCGAGCTTAGCGGCGATTATAAGTCTGGGGCGAAGAGCGTGGACGAGCTTTTGGCGGCGGTGCCGCAGATAAACGATATCGCCACGATCAAAGGCGAGCAAATTTCAAATATCGGCTCGCAGGAGATGAATGATGAAATTTGGCTCAAGCTCGCAAACCGCGTGAGCGAGCTGCTTACTAAAAACGACGTCGATGGAGTCGTCATAATGCACGGAACCGATACGATGGAGGAAACGGCGTATTTTTTAAGCCTAGTCATAAAATCCAAAAAACCGATCGTTCTCGTGGGCTCGATGAGACCCTCTACGTCGATGAGCGCGGACGGCCCCTTGAATATCTATAACGCCGTCAGCGTCGCGGCAGATAAAAACGCTCGCGAAAAGGGCGCTCTTGTGGTGATGAACGACGAGATCCATGCCGCGCGAGAGGTTACGAAAGCAAATACCACCAATGTCGCTACTTTTATTTCGCCGAATTCCGGCAAGATCGGCACCGTGAATTACGGAGTCGTAAATTTCTATATGGCGCCGCTTCGCAAACACACGATAAGCAGCGATTTTAATATCAAAGATATCAAGGCTCTGCCGCGTGTCGATATTATCTACGCACATCCGCAAGACGTGGGCGATTTCGTAGAGACTGCCGTGCAAAAGGGCGCTAAGGGTATCGTAGTCGCCGGCATGGGAAATGGAAATTTATACCCCGATACGGAGGCTACGCTTGCAAAAGCTAGCGAAGCGGGCGTGATAGTCGTGCGCTCAAGCCGCACCGGTAGCGGCTCAACTAGCGTAGGCTCAGAGGTGGACGACGCTAAGCTCGGCTTTTTAACCGCCGATAATCTAAATCCGCAAAAGGCTCGCGTGCTACTGATGCTGGCTCTTAGCAAGTCTAGCGACAAAGCCAAGATCAAAGAATTCTTCGCTACCCATTAAATTTAAAGGCGCCGCGAGCGCCTTTAAAAATTCGTTTAAAGAAACAATTATAAAAATTTAGCTAAAATTTCGCAAAATTTTTTAGGAGAAAATTTATGACAAAAGCAGAAATCAAAGAGTTAATGGACTTTTTCGGCGAGAAACAAGGCATTAACGAGCTAAAAATTAAAGATAAAGATTTTGAAATCGAGATAAAAAAATACGGCGCGAACGCTCCTGCGGCCGCGCAAGCCCAGGCTGCGATGCCTGCGCCTCAGATGACGATCGTCGCGCCGAGCGTTGCGCATAGTGAAAAGCCCGTAAGCAAGGGCTCGATGGATACGATCGACAGCCCGATGGTGGGTACTTTTTATAAGGCGCCGAGCCCCGGTGCGACGGAGTTCGTAAGCGTAGGTCAGGTCGTGCATAAGGGTGATACTATCGGTATAATCGAAGCGATGAAGATTATGAATGAGATCGAGGCGGAGTTTGACTGCCGTATCAAAAAAGCCCTCGTCGAGGATGGACAGCCCGTCGAATACGCTATGGCGCTGTTTGAGGTCGAGAAGCTATGAGAGAGCTTAAAAAGATCCTCATTGCAAACCGCGGCGAGATCGCCCTGCGCGCGCTTCGCACGATTCAAGAGATGGGTAAACAGGCTATCGTCGTGCACTCTACCGCCGACAAAGACGCGCTTTACGTAAAATACGCCGACGCGTCGGTCTGTATCGGCGGACCGCGCAGCAGCGATAGCTACCTAAATATCCCCGCAATCATCACGGCCTGCGAGCTAACGGAAGCCGACGCGATCTTTCCTGGATACGGCTTTTTGAGCGAAAGTCAAAATTTCGTCGAAATTTGCGCCAAACACGGCATTAAATTTATCGGCCCGAGCGTCGAGGCGATGACCTTGATGAGCGATAAAAGCAAAGCAAAGCAAGTAATGATGCGCGCAGGCATCCCCGTAGTGCCAGGCAGCGACGGCGCTATCGCAAGCGTCGAGGAGGCGCGCAAGCTAGCCGCTAAAATCGGCTATCCCGTCATCATTAAAGCCGCAGCCGGCGGCGGCGGACGCGGAATGCGCATAGTCGAGCGCGAAGAGGATATCGAAAAGCTCTTCTGGTCTGCCGAGAGCGAAGCGATGAGCGCGTTCGGCGACGGCACGATGTATATGGAAAAATATATCACAAATCCGCGCCACATCGAGGTTCAGGTCCTGGGCGACGAGCACGGCCGCGTCGTGCATATCGGCGAGCGCGACTGCTCGATGCAGCGCCGCCACCAAAAGCTAATCGAAGAAAGCCCTGCCGTGATCCTGGACGAGGAGACGCGCAAGAGCCTGCTCGAAACTGCGGTTCGCGCCGCTAAGGCGATCGGATACGCAAGCGCTGGAACGTTTGAGTTTTTGTACGACAGCAAGGATAAAAAATTCTATTTCATCGAGATGAATACTCGCTTGCAGGTTGAACACACCGTAAGCGAGATGAGAAGCGGGCTTGATCTGATCGAGTGGATGATCCGCATCGCGCAGGGCGAGAAGCTGTTGCCTCAAAGCGAGATAAAATTTAGCGGACACGCGCTTGAGTGCCGCATCACCGCCGAGGACTCTAAAAGCTTTATGCCAAATCCGGGCAAAATCACAAAATACGTCGCTCCGGGCGGCAGAAATGTGCGTATGGATAGCCACGTCTATGAGGGCTACTCGGTGCCGCCTTACTATGACAGCATGATCGGCAAGCTTATCGTCCACGACAGGGACCGCGAGCGCGCGATCGCGAAGATGAAGGTTGCACTCGGCGAACTTATCATCGGCGGCATAAAATCGACGCGCGATTTTCACCTGATGATGATGAACAACCCCGATTTCTTGAGCAACAACTACGATACCAACTACCTAGCCAAGCATTAAATTTAAAATTCCAAGGGATGAAATTCTCTTGGAATTTTAAAATTTATTTGAAATTCT
>NZ_CALHIK010000038.1 GCF_938030785.1 uncultured Campylobacter sp. | reverse complement strand
TCGGCGCTCGAAAAGCTCTCGTCTTGAAATTTTATCTCGCCGTCAAAATCCAGCAGCGAGGCGAAGTGGCGTATGCGCCTGCTCATCTCCTCCTCGCTCGCCCCGCCGCGCGGCACGCCAAGCACTAGCACGCCAGCGCCCTTTTCGCGCAGCAGCTCGCTTAGTTCGCGCGCGGCTTGGGTGCGGTTTTTGCGCAGGATCGGCTCGCACGGAAGCGGCGTCTTATCATCCGGTGCCGCCGCCACGCCGATACGTTTAAGCCCAAGATCGATCGCAACTATCAAATTTTATCCTTTTTAGTTCGGCTTTGGCAAGCCGCGCGGGTTTGTTTTAAGCTCAAGTGCTACTTGCGGAAAGTAAAATTTTACCGAGCCGCCTTTTTTCTAAATTTAAACTCCGACTGCGCAGACTTGGCGCCGTGCAAACAAGCCGTACCGGCGAGCGCGCCAATCAAACCACGGCAAGCAAGCGCCCGCCGCCAGCTACTTTGCTACGATCTTTGCGCCTAAAATTTCGATCCTGCCTTCAAGCTCGTATTCGTAAATTTTATCGCCGAAGCGCTCGATTGCCGCTTGCAGATCGGAATTTAACGCTAAAAATTCCATCACCTCATCCTTCGCGCGCTCAGTGTTTTGCGGCGTCTGCGGAGCTAAAGAAGCCACAAACTCACCAAAGTCCGCGATCAGCCGCGCCTGAGATTTTGCGAGCAGATCGTTCGTGCCCGCGCTCTCGTCCATGCGGTGCGGCAGCACGTATACGGGTATGCCCATCTCGCGAGCCAGGCGCGCGCTTTGCAGCGAACCGCTGCGAGGCTCGGCTTGAGCGACGATCAGCGCTTCGGACAGCGCCACGACGATGCGGTTGCGCTGCAAAAACTGAAATCCGCGCGCGCTCACGCCGTCCTCATACTCGCTAAGCGCGAGGCTGCACTCGTAAATTTTGCCGATCATAGCGGCGTTTTGCGCGGGATAAATTTGATCAAGGCCGTTGCCAAAAACCGCGATCGTGTTTGGAAACGCCCCTTCGTGCGCGGCTATGTCGCAGCCGATCGCCGCGCCGCTTACGACGCAAAAGTCCGCGTCGCTCAAAGCGCGCGCAAGCCGCAGGATCAAATTTTTGCTATAAACGCTCATCTTGCGCGAGCCCACGATCGAGATGCGGCGCTTTTGTAACATCGCCGGCTCGCCCCTAAAATACAGCCGCGCGGGCTCGCTCGCACCGAGCCTTTTTAAGCTTGAAATTTTAAAACCGAGCTCACTCGTAGTACTCATAAATTTCGTCCAAATAGACCAAATCGACCTCGCCTAGGATGTCGGCGCTGTTTGCAAGCGCGCGCAGAGTGGAGCTTTTGGGATGGCCGATAGCGATGGCGTAACCCTGCTTTTTAGCAAGCGCGACGGCTTCGCGCAGCTTTTTGCGCACCGCAGCGACGCTGTTTTGATTATCTAAAAACACGTCGCGATGCACGTATCGCATACCGAGCCCATTCATCGCCGCTTTAGCCTTGGTAGCGGGGCTCGTGCGCGAGTCGATAAATAAAAATCCATGCTCGTTCATCGCGCGCAGCAGGTTTTGCATCGCGCGCTCATCGGTGGTAAATTTAGAACCGGTGTGGTTGTTTATAAATTTAGCGTTCGGAAAGTCCGCGCGCAGCTTGGCTATGACGCCGTTTAGCTTCTCGTAATTATCCGAAGTCCGAAGCGTCGCGGAGTTATTTTTGGCCGAGCTCGCCTCCATCGGCAGGTGGATCGCGTAATGCTCAAAGCCGCGAGCGAGCGAGCGCGTGTCCTTGCGCTGATACTCGGGCGGGAAGATGGACGGCGTCACGCGCACGGGCAGCGCGGCGATCTTCTGCGCCTGCTCGCCGGTGCCTACGTCGTCGATGATGATCGCAAGCTTTGCGCGAGAGCCTGCAGGCAGGGCCTTGCGCGGCGATTTAGAAAGATCGCTCGCACCGCTAGAAACGTAGCTTTGCGCGGCAGAATTTATGGAATTTTCGGGTGCGGAATTTGCCGCGGTAAAATTTACGTCAGGTCCGTCGCTCGCCGAATTTACGGCGGCGGAATTTGCGGAAGCCGTAGAATTTACGGAATTTTGCGAATCGCCGTTTGCGGAATTTTGTACTGCGGAGTTCTGCCGCGCAGGCTCGATGCTCATCTTAGGCGTAGTTACGTTTTGCTCGGCGATCTTATCAAGCTCCTTTTGAATCAATACTTCCTTCTGTGCAGCGCTTAAACGAGGCTTTTTACCGCGAGAATCGGAAGGGCTCTCGGGAGTTTGTTTGCGCGAGCTTTGCTGCAACGCGGCTTTATTGCCCGAAAATACGAGATCCAAAACCGCGTAGGTAACCGCACCGCTTAAAAAGCATAAGATTACGACAAAGGCGATCGTTGCGTAGTTGATCGGGCGCTTTTTGCGGCGCCCGCGTGGATTTGTATTAGCCAAAGCTCAGCCGAAATCAGTTTTTATCTTTATTTACGAGCTTACCCTTGGCGATCCACGGCATCATCGCGCGAAGCTTATCGCCGGTTTTGGTAAGCAAGCTATTTGCCGTGATGTTGCGCTCGGCGTTCATTCGCACGTAGCCAGCTTTGCGCTCAAGGATGAAGTCTTTTGCAAATTTGCCGTTTTGGATCTCCTTTAGCACCTCTTTCATCGCCGCTTTGCTGCTTTCGTTTACAACGCGGTTGCCGCTTACGTAATCGCCGTATTCTGCGGTGTTTGAGATCGAGTAGCGCATATCGGCCATGCCGCCTTGATAGATGAGATCCACGATCAGCTTCATCTCGTGCTGGCACTCAAAATACGCCATCTCGGGCTCATATCCAGCCTCTACAAGGGTCTCAAAGCCCGCGTTGATGAGCGCGCAAAGTCCGCCGCAAAGCACAGCCTGCTCGCCGAAAAGATCGGTCTCGGTCTCTGCTTTGAAGGTCGTTTCGATGATGCCAGTGCGGCCGCCGCCGATCGCACTTGCGTAGCTTAGAGCAAGCTCTTTGGCTCTACCGCTTTCGTTTTGCGAAACGGCGATCAGCATCGGTACGCCGCCGCCGCTTACGAACTCGTTGCGAACAGTGTGGCCGGGAGCTTTCGGAGCGATCATAATGCAATCGATGCCCTTTGGAGGGACGATCTGTCCGAAGTGGATATTAAAACCGTGCGCAAACGCAATCGCGTTACCCTCGCTTAAGCTCGGCTCGATCTCCGCTTTGAAAATGTCGCTTTGAAACTCATCGGGCGTTAGGATCATCACAAGATCAGCGGCCTTCGTAGCCTCGCCGACGCTCATTACTTTAAAGCCCTTCGCCTCGGCCTTGCTCCAGCTCGCGCCCCCTTTTTTAAGACCCACGATAACCTCTACGCCGCTATCTCGCAAATTTTCGGCGTGAGCGTGCCCCTGCGAGCCGAAGCCGATCATAGCGACCTTTTTAGCCTTAATCAAGCCCAAATCGCAATCTTTGTCGTAAAAAACGTTTATTGCCATAACGCATCCTTTTTTAAAAATTTAGGCGAGATTGTAGCTAAAATTTGCTTTTACGTAGATAAACCGCGCGCCGCAAGGGCGGATAAAGAAATTTTGAGCTATCATTGAGGCATAATTTAGCTTTAAAAGGAGCGAAAATGAAAGTAGGATTTATCGGCGGCGGAAATATGGGTGAGGCGATGATTGCCGCACTTTGCAGAGCTGGCGGGCAAGATTGCGCGGCGGG
>NZ_CALHIK010000037.1 GCF_938030785.1 uncultured Campylobacter sp. | reverse complement strand
GATTTGGTCGCGGTAAATTTAACGCCGCTAAGGCCGTGATCGTCTAAAAATTTAAGGCACTGATTGTATCCTTGCGGATGCGAGAATATCTGATCCACCGTGCTTACGTCGTCGCAGTGGCTCGCAAAGCAGTGGTGGATATCCATATAAATTTCGGCGACAATCTTGACGCCCTCGTATTTTCGCAAGCAATCAAGCGTCGCTCCCACCGCGCCTTCGGTGTTATTTTCGATCGGCACGACGCCGTATTTGGCCTCGCCGCTATCAAGCTCCTTAAAGACCGCCTCGATGTTTGAGAGCGGCAGATAGGAGCTTACCGCGCCGAAACGGCTCTTGGCGGCTTGGTGCGAATAAGTGCCGAAAGGCCCTAAAAACGCGACGATCTGCGGCTTTTCTAAATTTCGCGAAACCGAGAAAATTTCAAAAAATATCGCCTCGATCGCCTCTTTGCTTAAATTTCGCGCCTTTCCGCCGTCCAGCCTGCTGATGATCGAGCGCTCGCGCTCTGGGCGGTAGATCGCGCTGCCCGCGGTCTGCTTTAGCTCGCCTATTTTTTTGACAAACCCCATGCGCTCGTCGATAAGGCGCAAAATTTCATCATCCAGCCTGTCGATACAAACGCGCAGATCATCGATATTTTGCATCACAACCCTCCTTCTGCTCGCCCCTAAATTTCGGTTTTAGAAATTTCATGCCGCCGCTCTTGCTGCTTTGCGCTTTGAAATTTTTACCTCGCGATCTTAAAATTTCATCGCTTGCAATAGCCGCGTCGCAACTTCTGCGCGCTAAGAAGGCGCTATAAAATTCGTCGCGACGGGATTTTAAATTTAAAGAGCCGCGATTAAAATTTAAAACGGGGCTTTGTTCTGGCGTAAAATTTAGAGGCGTATTTTGTTTAGATTTGAAATTTAAAGCGACGGTACATCCTGGCTCAGAATTTAAAGCGGTGGTGCGTTTAAAATTTAAAGCCGCTGCGCGCTCGGGTTTGAAATTTAAGATCGCGCCCTGTTTTAGACGGCTCGCCGCGCGGCTCATACGAAATCCTTTTCGAGCGCGATTAGCTCATCAAAGCTCTCGCGCTTTCTAATCAGGCGGTCCTGCCCGTCGTAAACCGCGACCTCTGCGGCGCGGGGGCGGGTGTTGTAGTTGCTCGACATCGAAAATCCGTAGGCGCCGGCGCTTTTGATCGCGAGCAGATCGCCGCTTTGCAAGCAGGGCAAACTCACCCCTTTGGCTAGAAAGTCGCCGCTTTCGCAGATCGGCCCCACGACATCGCAGAGGCTAGCTTCGCTTAAATTTACGCCGCCCAAATTTTTTTTATCTGCGCGGGAGCCGTTTGTTTGATCCGAGCCCCTGCCGCCTAAATTTACTTCGCTCGCGCCGGATTCGTCTAAATTTATACACTCCGAAGCGCTAACGATCTCAATGGCGTGGTGCGCGCCGTAGAGGCTCGGGCGTATGAGATCGTTCATAGCGCCGTCAACGATGACGAAGCGCTTGCCGCAGTTTTGTTTTTCGTAAAGCACGCGGGTAAGAAATACCCCCGCAGCCCCCGTGATAAAGCGCCCGGGCTCGCACACGATCGTGACGTCTAGCCCGCTTAGGCTCTTTAAAATTCCTTGCGCGTAGTCGTAGAGCACGATCTGTTTTTCATCCTCGTAGCGGATACCGATGCCGCCGCCCACGTCGAAAAATTTTATATCGATCTCAAGGGCTCGCAACTCGCGCAGTAGATCGCTTACGATCTTTGAGGCATCGCAGATCGGCGCGATCTCCGTGAGCTGGCTGCCGATGTGAAAGTGGATGCCGACGGGATTTAAAAATTTGCTCTTTTTGGCGTAGATATACATCTTGCGCGTAGTCTCGATACTGACGCCGAATTTGTTCTCATTTAGCCCCGTGGAGATGTAGGGGTGGGTCTTGGCGTCAACATTCGGATTTACGCGGATGCTGATGCGAGCGGGCTTATTTAGCTTTTGCGCGATTTGCTCGAGGCGCAGCATCTCGGCTTCGCTTTCTAAATTTATCAGCAAGATGTCCGACTTTAGCGCAAACTCGAGCTCGCTATCTTGTTTGCCGACGCCTGAAAATATGATCTTATAGCTCTTTGCGCCGACATACAGCGCGCGACGTAGTTCGCCGATGCTGACGCAGTCAAAGCCGCTGCCCAGATCCGATAAAAATTTTAAAATGCTTAAATTCGAGCTTGCTTTGATCGCGAAGCAAACGAGCGATTTGCGTGCTGCAAAGGCTTCTTTGAGCGCTATGAAATTTTTTTGTATCTCGTTAAAATCGTAAACGTATAAAGGAGTGCCGTATTTGCGGGCTAAGCTTGAATAATCCATAGAATTTCCACCGATAAATTTTGCGCCATTCTAACAAATCAAGGCTTAACGATGCTTAAAAACCAAAAACGAGGCGAAGCAAAATAGCGCGGCTATGGGCGCTATGACGCCGAGCTCGGGGACGATTACGCCGTTTAGCGAGAAGCGGATCAGCACGAAAAATACCCCCCACGCGCACAGCGTGACGATGAAAAAGGCGAAGCTCATCAGCGCGAGGTTGAAAAATCGCCCCGTAACCGGCAGATAATAATAAAGTATCAAAACCATCAGAGGCGCAAATAGCGGGAAGAAAAGCATATTATAAAGGCTTGCCTTGATTGTAGCGACGTTGACGCCTTGATCTGCGAAGGTACGGATGGAGCGGATCGCGTCCTTGATCGAATAGACGTTGCTCGTAGCGTAAATGCTCTCGATCGAGGCGGGATCAAAGCCCTTAAGCGCCTCGCTCTCACCGCTAAAAGCGTAGCTTAGTCCGGCTCCTCCAAGCGTAATATCGCGCGGCAGCGAAGTGGTGTTTACGTCACGCAGATGCCAAATTTTGCCGCGGTATTCGCCGTAGCTAGCGCTAGAGCGCGAAGAAAGGGAATTTGAGCCGATATCAAAGATCGTGATGCCGCTTGCGCCTTTGCCGTTAAGGGCTTTGATATAGATATATTTGCCTTCAAATTTTAAAAACATATCTTCGCTAGCGGGCGCAAGATCGGTCAGGTTTTTTTGAAATTTCAGCGCGTATGCAAACGAGGTGGAATTTAAAGATATAAAGCCCGCGGTGATAAAAAGCGCGATCAAAAACGGCGGTACGATTAGAGCGTTTTTGCTGACTCCAAGCGCGTAGAAGCTCACTAGCTCGTTGCTTCTAATCATATTAAACATCATTAAAATCAGCGCGAAAATGAGGCTTAGCGGCAGCGTGTAGCTAAGCGCGACCGCGGCGGTTAGGGCGATATACAAAAGAGCAGTGTTTGCGCTTGAGGGGAAGTCTTTTAGATTGGTCAGCACGTCGATGCCGACGTAGAAAAACTCGAGCGCCACGAGCAAAATAAAGAAGTATTTAAAATAAACAAGGCCTGCGTATTTTACGTAAAGCTCCACGAGCAGCCCCTTTTTATCGTAAATTTTTGCGCGATATCCTCTATGTCGCCGCTAAGTAGCGCCTCTACCGCGCGCGCGACGTAGGGCAAAATTTCGCCCAGCCTCTTGCGCTCGCTATCGTTAAAATTTCCGAGTACGAAATTTGCCGCGTCCTGCCCCTGCTGTTTTTTACCCACGCCGATACGCACACGCTCGTAATCCGCGCCGATTAGCGCGTCGATCGATTTGATGCCGTTGTGCCCGCCGCTACTGCCGCCTTTTTTAAATTTAACGGCGCCCAGATCCAAATCTATATCGTCGTGCACTACGATGATGCGCTCCGGTTTGTAAAAATCGTTCACAGCCTTTACGGAGTTGCCGCTTAAGTTCATAAAAGTTTGGGGTTTTAAAAGAAGAAGCGAGCCCTTTTTAAAGAGCTCGCCTTGAAATTTAGACGAGCCGAGCTCGCTAAAGCCGCCCGTCTTTAAAATTTCGTCGATTAGCATAAATCCGACGTTGTGTCTGGTGTCTACGTATTTCTGACCCGGATTTCCAAGTCCTGCGATCAGTATCATAGGCGCCCCTATTTAGCCGAAGTAACTCCGACTACCGCTACCGAGCCTTCTAGGATGATGTTGACGCCCTCTTTTACAGGGATGTCGCGGATCAAAAGAAAATCGCCTACGTCAAGATCGCTCACGTCCAACGTAAAAGCGTTCGGTAGGTCTTTGCCGGCGCATTTTACTGCGATACGGCGCTTGGATTGCACCAAAATACCTTTGTTTTTTAAACCTTTGGCGATGCCTGTTACCTTAACCGGCACTAGATATTTGCTTACCACGTCATCCTGAACTACGCGCAAATCTACGTGAGTTAGGGTGTTTGTGACGGGGTGCTTTTGGTATTCTTGAATGACGACTTTATAAACCTTGCCGCCTACGCTAACCTCGAAAGGAAGGGTTTTTTTTGCGCGCGTAGCTTTAATAAATTCGTTTACCTTAAACGCTGCGTTAATATTGTCAAATCCTTTCGCATAAATATTAGCGATTAGATAACCATCTCGTTTTAGGGATTTTGAAGCCCTTTTACCGATACTATCTCTAACGATACCTTCTAACATTAGGTTTCCTTTGTGAAAAAATGAAG
>NZ_CALHIK010000036.1 GCF_938030785.1 uncultured Campylobacter sp. | reverse complement strand
AGTATTAACCGCGGATAAAATTTTAAATTTAGAGGCGATTTTAAAATTTATACAGCGCGCAAATCTGCGCACTATGGCGCACTCTCACAGATAAATTTAAATCTCGGCTCGTTGTCGTTTTGAAATTTTGTAGCGCACTTGTAGCGTCTAAATTTCATTTCCTGCGCTGTGTCGTGCAAATACTTCGTTCGTGCCCTTAAAAGCTAGCGTTTATGACGACGGCGCAAATTTAGGTGCAGGCAGGCTTGGAATTCTACGTAAAATTTTGAAAGTATCCGCGCGCAATGGCGAGTAAAAAGCGCGCGAAAATTCGGCGTCTGGGCGCATAGCCGCTCATAGCCGCTACGGATTGGGCGAGCGAAGCGACAGAATTTAAACGCGGGGTGCGCGCGGGAAAAAGTCGAAGATAGGTGCGGAGAGATGCAAAAAAAGTGAGAAAAAAGCGTAAAGGCGCGCGGCGGTATAGAGTGGGGTAGTGCGACTGCCGCAAATCGGGCTCGTAAATTGCGGATCGAAAGCGGGCTGAAATCAAAAGCTCGGCGCGTAGATTTACGGATCGCGCGTCTAGGAAAGGACGGGACGCGCGCCGCGAATTTAGCGATTTGGCGCGCAGAACGCGAATTAAAAAGCGCCGTAAGCAAAGAGGCGCGCAGCGAAATTTTGCCGCAAAATTTACGCTTTTTAAAATTCTGCTTGCAGAGCTTGCCCGTGAAATTTTTAAAGCTCTTGGCAGTCTTTTTTGAAATTTATGAAGCAGATCGCCGCGCAAGCGCCGCCGAGTAAAATTTGAGATCAAAGCAAGCTGAAAGTAGAAATTTTAAGCGCGAGCAAATTTGGCTCGCAAATTGCGGATCGGGCGTATGCGATGGCAACGGCGCGGAGCGCAAATTTGGCGAGAAATCGATCTATAAATTTCGTGCGCAAGCCATCTTAAATTTAACGAGCAAATTTTAAAACCCGCCTCGCAGAATTCACGACTAAATTTTACGCTCTGTCTCGCAGCATTTGACGCGTAGATCGCGCAAATTTAATGTTCTGCCTGACGGCATTTGGCGCGCAAATTTTGCTCTGTGTTATGCGCGCAAATTTCACGCTCCGCCAGGTGGAATTTAACGCGCAAATTTCACCACGAAATTTCACGACGTTTCGGGCCTTGCAACTTACAGCTTCCTAAGCTTTGCGATCTCATCGCGCAGCGCTGCGGCCTTTTCAAACTCCAGCGCTGCCGCGGCATCGAGCATCTGTTTGCGAAGCTCCTTTACGATCTTGGCGCGCTCGGCGGCAGGCATCTTCTCTAAATTGGCACCCTTTCTTAAAATTTCGGTTCCATCCTCGATTTTTAGGCTCTCTTCGATATTGCGGCTCGCAGAATGCGGGGTTATGCCGTGGGTGCGGTTGTATTCATCTTGAAATTTACGGCGCTTTTGGGTGATGTCGATCGCCTCTTGCATCGAGGCGGTGATCTTTTTGCAAAACATCACGACCTGCCCGTTCACGTTTCGCGCGGCTCGCCCCATCGTCTGAATGAGGCTGGTGCGCGAGCGCAAAAAGCCCTCCTTATCGGCATCCATGATCGCGATAAGGCTTACTTCGGGCAGATCGAGCCCCTCGCGGAGCAAATTTATACCGATTAGCATATCGTATTCGCCGCTGCGCAGGCCGCGGATGAGCTCGTTGCGCTCGATCGCATCGATGTCCGAGTGCATATATTTGACCTTAAGCCCAAGCTCCAGATAGTATTTGCTCAGCTCCTCCGCCATCTTTTTGGTTAGCACGGTCACTAAAATCCGCTCGCCGCGCGCGATGACCTCCTTTGCCATATCGTGTAAAATTTCGACCTGGTTGTCGCTGTCTTTTAAGATAATCTGCGGATCGAGTAGTCCCGTCGGGCGCAGTATCTGCTCATATACGGCTCCGCGGCTAAGATCCAGCTCGTAATCATTGGGCGTTGCGGAGACGAATAGAAATTTAGCTTTTTTATTGATAAACTCATCAAACATCAGCGGGCGGTTATCGAGTGCTGACGGCAGGCGGAAGCCGTATTCTACGAGCGTTTCTTTACGGCTGCGATCTCCTGCAAACATCCCGCGAAACTGCGGCAGGCTCACGTGGCTTTCATCGACGATGACGAGGTAGTCCTTGCCCTTGCTCTCATAGTAATCAAAGAGTGAATAGGGCGTCTCGCCCGGCTTTTGACCGGTCAGATAGCGCGCGTAGTTTTCGATCCCCTTACACATCCCCGTAGCGCCCAGCATCTCAAGGTCAAATTCCACTCGCCCTTTCAGCCGCTGCGCCTCGACGAGCTTGCCCGCGTCCTCGAAAAATTTCAACCTCTGCTCAAGTTCCTCCTCGATCCCTTTGATAGTCGATTTCAGGCGCTGCTCGCCCACGATGAACTGGCTCGTCGGGTAGAGAATAAATTTTTTGACGCTCTGCGTCTTTTTGTTTTCCAGCACGTCCAGATGATACATCGCCTCTATCTCGTCGCCGAAAAACTCGATCCTAAAAGCCTCGTCGTTAAAATACGCGGGGTAGATGTCGATCACGTCGCCGTTTACGCGAAAATTCCCGCGATCAAAAAAATCGTCGTTGCGTTTGTAGCCCATATCGACGAGCTTACGAAGTAAAAATTTAGTGCTAAATTTTGATCCGATCTCAAAAAACAGCACCATGCCTTTGTATTCGGCGGGATCGCCCAGGCCGTAGTTTGCCGAAACTGACGCCACGGTGATGACATCGTCGAAGCTTAGCAAGCTCGCAGTGGCGCTTAGTCGCAATCGCTCGAGCTCAGCATTTACGTCGCTGTCCTTTTCGATGAAAAGATCCTGCCTGGGGATATAGGCCTCGGGCTGATAATAATCGTAGTAGCTGATGAAATACTCGACGTGATTTTGCGGGAAAAAGCCCTTAAATTCGCTATAAAGCTGCGCCGCGAGAGATTTATTATGTGTCATTACGAGCGCGGGAATTCCGAGGCGCTTGATGATATTTGCCATACTGAAAGTCTTACCCGAGCCGGTAACGCCGAGAAGAGTTTGGTATTTATTGCCGCTTTGAAAGCCCGCGACGATGCCTTCGATCGCTTTTTCTTGATCCTCGCTCGGGGAGAATTTACTCTCAATTTTAAAATTTTGCAAAATTTTTCCTTTTTTAAAGCCAAATTTGGGTAATATCTCTACTTAAAATTATATCAGAAAAAGGCGAAATAATGGAATCAATCTTTGACGAAGAGAAAAAGGTCGAGGGCTTAAGCAATAAAGTAGCTGAGCTGATTAGGCGATACACCGAGGCTAGAGACGAAAACGAAAAGCTACGCACCGAGCTAGCGACGATCAAGGCGCAAAATGAGGCCTTGGGGATGCAGCTCGGCACGCTAGAGAACGATCTGGCGTATCGCAAGATGAGCGACGAGGATCTGAGTAAGCAGATCGACGACGTTTTATCGGGCGATAATTTGGGCGAAAAATGAAAGAAATTTCCGTTCAGCTAACCAGCAAATCTTTGACGAAAAAATACGTGATAAATTTAGACGATGATTTCGCTGGTGTTTTCGGCAGAGAGTGGCGGATTTTAACTCGCGGCGGAGACCATCTGGACGCGGGCGAGCTACTGGAAGCCTATATCCGAAAGAGCTATGAAAATTTTATGCTGAACAAAAAAATAGATGCATTGGCAAAAGATATCGATGAAGGAGTAAAATAATGAAAATGAGAAAAGGTGCGGCAGTAGGCGGCGGCGTGAGCGGGATAATATTTTTGGCGATCATAATCTTAGTGATAGTAAAGATCGTGATGCCGAAGCTCACGGGCGCGAAAGATGAGGTTTTGGTTAAGGCGTATGCGGTTGAGCTTGAAGGAGCATTTAAGGATATTCAAAGAGACTACCTCAATCAAGGCGGATTTAGAGTGCTTAAAAGTATGACCGGCTCTAGGCAGTTTAGTGATGTTGATCTAGAAAAAACCGTCACTTTAAACCAATCCTTCGACTACGGAGTAGGACCGAAGCTAAAAAATGATATGATATTTTGTGCGACGATCACCTTGCGCCAAGACGGTGAGGGGTATTTTTTCGAGACGTCAAATATCAACCGCGCTAGAGAGCGCTGCGCCGCTTTTCATAAAGACCCTACCTACAAAGGGCTAAACGGCTTTAGGATAGGCAAATAGTTATTTAAAATTTAAAATCACACGGTTATCGTGGAGCGCGAAAATATCTGCGGAACGCGATAGCCACCGCCCCAGACTCATCGACTTTACTAAAAGCGTGCAGAATTTTATCTCTATACACATTGGCACCGGCTAAATTTAAGAATTTGCGTTTTAAAAATTTGACTTCGTGTGCGGCGGCGCAATCCATAATTAAATTTACGAAATTTGCGACCCGAAAGTGCGCGGAATTTCATCGGCGCGGGTTTTAAATTTTTCACATAATTTTATCGCCGATTCTCAACCGCTAATTTGATCCATCTGCGTAAATAATCTAGCTGCTGCGGCGTATGAAACCAATGCTCGCCGTTTTTCATAACGCTTAAGGTGCAGCCAAATTGTTGCGCAAAATTTTTGACGATCTTCAGAGGCGTCATATCGTCGTTTTCTGCGTATAGAATCCGGCTCGGCGTTTCCCATTGGGTGATCGGATTATTCAAAACAAAACTCCAATATTCCCAAAAAAGCGGTTGCCCGGCAGGGGTCAAAATCATCCGCTCTTGCTTCAATCGCTCCTCGCTAATGCCAGCCCTACGCATAATATTTGAAATAACGTATTTCATATCAAGTATCGGCGAGACGAAGAAGCAGTCGCTAAGCTTTTCGTCGCGGAAGCTTTGCAGGCCGAGCCATGCCCCTAGGCTAACGGCAAACAGCGCGACCTCGTCCCAGCACTTCTTTGCATACAATAAAATTTCGCGAAATTCCAAAATAGCGCGCCGCAGATCATAAAAAATAGACTCGCAAGAAGCGGGCTCGTGCCGCCTCTGTCCGTGCCCGGACAAATCAAAGCTAATTACCTGCCAGCCTTGCTCGCAAACGACGGAAGCCAAAAGCTCCGCATCATCTTTGCTTCCGCCTTGCCCGTGAGCGTAGATATAAACCTTTTTCGAGCGGCTCCCCCAAACGGCGGCGGGAACGCCATGGATCTCAATCGCGCTCTTTTGCATTTTTCGTTCCTTTAAATTTTTTGCGTCGATACCCGCATTTTGCGGCAATGTTACAAGCAAAACCATAAATATTGCTGAAAATTTAATAGCACGCCCTTCTAGACTGCCTGCGATTAGCGATAAATTTTAAAATTTTACGCGCGAGCTGTACCTGCCGCTTTGTTTTAAATTTAGCCGCACAAAATTTCAGGCGGCATAATTTTGATTCTTGCAGCGCAATTAAATTTTCACGCCGTAGAATTCTGCAAGCTGCGAAATTTAAAATTTAAGGCCACGCAAATTTTATCGCGACTCGCATAAAATTTTAATTTTACGTATGCTTTATTTGAGGGCTACGCTAGCCGCGAATAAATACCGCTTAAATTTTAAATTCCAAGCGGGCTCGCGCCTCAGAAGTTAAAATTTGCGCTAATTCATAAGCCGTGCTCAAGATACGGTTTTTAAAATTTCGGTGCTTGATAGCGCCCGCAATCGCGCTGTGTTTGCTGCGATCTCGCCCAAAAAAGCTTAAAAAATCAATCCCGCTGCACCGAGCTTGACCACCAAAGAGATAACTATCAAAACCCCAAGCCCAGCGAAAAAGCCCGCCAGCACGTCGTCGAGCATTACGCCGAGCCCGCCTGGTACGTCGCGATCCACGCGCCCGATGATCGAGGGCTTGCGGATGTCAAACGCCCTGAAAAACAGCAGCGCCAAAATCATCGCGACGATCGAGATCCTACTGCTCTCAAAGCCCGCGATCAGCTCCGGCAGCGGCAGCGAAAAGATCTCGCCCACGGGCGCGGCGACGCACATCGCGATCCACACCCCCACGACTTCGTCGATGACGATCTCGCTGTTATCGTGCGAGCAGGTCCGCTTCTCGTAATCGCCTACGATCTTAAGCGAGACGAAAAAGACGAGAGCGGCGCACAAAAACAGCGTCACCTCTCCTGCCAGCATCAAGATCGCCAGCCCCGCTATCCAGCCTGCGATGCTGCCCCAAGTGCCCGGCGCGGGCTTCAGTAACCCCGCGCCGAAAAATGTAACGAAAATTTTATCCATAATTGTCCTTTAAATTTTTGATTTCGTTTTTTAAAATTTTACCTGCTCGTTTGCGCTCGCTCGCGCATGAGGAATTTTAAATTTCATCCGCTCGCAGATTTCATCCGCTCGCAGAAATTTTAAAATTTTGCGAGCCGTAATTTACGGTCGCCGAGCCTTTAAAATTTTAAGTTCGTTTGCTGCGCGGGTTGCGCCGTAAATTTCGCACTAATCCGGCGCAGCGTCCACAAAAACGCTACGTCTTTAGCGCACTGGTTTGATACAGCTGCATCAGCTGCTCGTAAAACTCGCTCTCATCGTGGCTTTGCAAGATCCCGCCGTTTGGAAATAGCTCGTCGTAGAGCTTTTGCAGGTTTTCAAATCGCGCGGGAAAGAGCTCGCTTAAAATCATCGCCGAGATCTCCTTGCGCATAAAGATCGCCGGCGGCAGGATCCCCGCGTGCAGCAGGGTTTTTAAATTTTGCGTGCGGTAGTGCACGTGATGGTGCCCGCCGTGAGGGCAGTTTTTTACGCTCACCAAGACCTTGCATTTTTCGCAGTAAACGTATTCGGGCATGAGCAGGATCTCGATCTCGCCGCGCTTTTGAAGCTCATCCAGGATCGTGTGCATCCCGCCTCCGTCGAAAAACAGCTCGATATGCTTGTGTTTCTGCCCGAATACGACCTTGTTCGCGCCCAAATTTTTAGCGATGATGCACTCCAAAACGGGCTTGTCGTGGTCGCTGAAAATTTCAAGTTCGCTAAGATCGATCAGCATCACGCGCTGCGCGACGAAGAAGTTTTCAAGCAGATACTCAAGCGCCTTTTTTCGCAGCGCGGCGGGCAGCGCGTCGGGCTTTGCGGTGGCGGTAAGAAAGATCACCGTAAGATCGGCCTTGTCGATCATATGGCGCATCAATCGCTCGTGCACGCGGTGGATCGGATCGGCGCAGGTGAAAAATGCCGAAATTTTGGGGCTTTGCAGCTCGTTTTTGATCTTTCGGATCTGCAGAGCCTTGTCTTTTAGCTCGTCCTCCACGATCCTGATCTCGCCCTCCACCGCGTTAACGCCTGCGCGCGCGTTTTGAAAGATCGAGCCTTTGATCTCGTCCGCACTCGGAAGATAAACGTCCGTCACTTCGATCAGCGCGACGATCTTGCCGCCTGCGGCCTCCTCTTTTAGGCTCAGCGCGAGCGTCTCGCCTTTTTTGGCCTCCGCGCAGGAAAATACGAAATTTATCCCCGCCGCGCTTAGCTTTTTTGGGCGCAGCAGAGCGCGCGATCCGCCGAAGCCGCCGTTTGCGACGAGACTTAGCGCGCTTAGATCGGAGCGTGAAATTTCAATGATGCGATGAAATTTCGGTATGCGCTCGGATTTTGTCGCGCGCGAGGCTTTGGGCACATCGGTAGTTTTTGCAGTGCGCGAAGTTCCCGCCGCACGCGTGGTTTGGAATGTATCGGAGGCGTCGTTCGCGCAAGTAATTTCGGACGCGCTCGTAGCCTCGGATACGTGAGAAATTCCGCTCGCGCGAGAGTTTGTGCCTGCGCGAGAAATCTTGCTAGGACTAGAAATTTTACCCGAGCGCGCGCGTCTATTTTTTTCTTGCGATGCCATATTTTTTCCTTTTTTCCCAAAGCGATTTTCGCGAAATGCCCAAAGCTGCGGCCAGATCGGAGTCGAAATACTCCTGTTGATAGGTCGAGATGGCGAATTTGACGTATTCCTCTATGCTTAAAATTTTTTTATCGCTTCCGCTTTCGGCGAGTGAAATTTCATCCGCAAAGCCCTTTATATGCACGCCCTCAGAGCTTGCGATTAGCTTTGATTTCTCGGCTTTTTTTAAAATTTCATCCCTCTGCGCGCCGTTTAGGGCGCCAAAATCCTTCACGTAAAAGATCGCCATGCTTTTGGGTTGCTCGTGCAGAAGAGCCGTGCTCTGCGCGTTTAAAATTTTAATGGGGGATTTTAAAAAATTTGCGATCTTAAATATCGCCGCCGCCCGCGTCGCCGCGTCGCCGTCTCTTATCAGCAACGGGAATTTTATGCGCGCTATCCGCTCTGGCGCTATCTTGCACGACGCGGCAGCCTCGCTCAAAAGCGCGCTCAGAGCGTCGTTGGTATCTTTTAGCGAGCGAAACTGCGCGTAGTGCTCGATCTTTTTGATGAGCTCCTCTATCATAAAGGGCTTTTGGATATAATCCGTAGCGCCCGCTTTTACGGGGTTTAGCACCGTTTCGCTATCGACGTAGGCGACCATCAAAATTATGATCGAGCGCCTAAATTTCTCGATCAGCGGATAAAAGCTCGCGCCACTCCAGCTCGTAGAGAGTAGCACCGCCTCAAACTCCTCCGTAAGGCCCGCCGCGGCCGCCAAGCTCGCCGCGTTAGTGCATTCATGCCCCAGCGCGCCGAGCTTGTTTGCGATACTTTGGGCAAGATAGCTTTCGCTCTCGATTATTAAAATTTTCATACGTCCTGCACCTTTGCTGCGTGCTTTTGCCAGTTGTAAAATTTCAAATTTACCGCAGCCTGCGCGGCGATACCCTCGCTTCTGCCCGTAAATCCCAGCCCTTCGGTCGTGGTCGCTTTGACATTGACGCGCGCGCAGTTTAAAATTTCGCTTAAAACCTCTTGTATCTGCGCTTTGTAGGCTCCGATCTTCGGGCGTTGTGCGATGATCGTAATATCGGCATTTACGAGCTCGTAGCCGTAGCCCCTGACGCGCCGCATTACCTTTCGTAACAACTCCTTGCTATCCGCGCCTTTAAATTGAGCGTCGCCGTCTGGGAAGAGCTCGCCGATGTCGCCCAGCATCGCTGCGCCGCAAATAGCGTCGATTAGGGCGTGGATCGCTACGTCACCGTCGCTGTGCGCGATCAGCGCGAACTCGCACGGAATTTGCACGCCGCCGAGCACGATGCTCGCGCCTTTTTCAAGCGCGTGTACGTCATAACCCGTACCGCAAAAAATATCGCGCGAGCAGGGTTTTAAATTTAGCGCCGCCAGATCGCTTACGCGCGTGATCTTAAGCGCGCCCGCTTCGCCTTTTATAAATTCCAACCGCCCGCCCGCGCTGCCGATCGCCGCGCTATCGTCGGTAAAAATTTCGCTTCCTTCAAGCGCCTTTTTAAGTAGCGCCGTGCGCGAAAGCTGCGGCGTTTGGATGAGGCGCAGCTCCTCTCGCTCCAAAATGCGCTCGCCGAGATAGGTCGTATCATTTACGCCAAGATAGGGGCTGATACAGTCCGCGCCGCCTAAATTTCGTATCAGCGAGGAGATCAGCCCTGGCGAAATTTGCGCGCGGGCTACGTCGCTTACGAGCACGAGTTCGCTCTCTACGAGCTTTAGCGCGTTTTTTAGCGAGCTTTGACGGTTTGCGCCGCCCGGGGCGAAGTGAAATTTTGAATTTGCAGAGCCGCATTCATCTGCGCCGCATTCGACCTGAGCTTTAAAATTTTCCGTGCTCTGCGGCTTGCTTGCGTCGTTTAGATCGTCTGCACCGCATCCGATCTCGTCCTGCTCGCTTTGAAATTTATACTCGCTCGTGTCGCACTCCGTACTCTCGCCGCGCGACGAGGCTAGGCTGCACGCATAGAGGCGCTCGCAATAACTCACGTCCTCCTCGTTTACGGCGATTATGATTTTTTTAAATGGGTGCGCCCGCGCGATATTTTGCGCGACGTATTGCCAAAGCGGCAGCTCGCCCACGCGCAGCCACTGCTTTTTGACGGGGAGACCAAACCTGCTCGAATCGCCCGCGGCGAGCAAAATCAGCGATATATCTTTCAAATTTTATCCTTGAAATTTTGTTACGAAATTATACGTATTAAAAATGAAAGCAAAATTAATCTCGGCTTGCGAGCTAAAATATCTTGAGTTTAGGCGCAAATTTACGCGGCGCGGCGGCGAAATTTCAGCTTACGTTACGAAAATAAACGGCAAAAGAAAAGTAAGGATTAATGAAATTTGTTATATTATACGCGCATTTTTAAGAAGCGAGGCGAAAATGACCGAAAGCTGCGTAACGCAGATCTATTTTGCAAAAAGAGGCGAAGTGACGCCGCAGATGAGAGAGGTCGCGCAAAGCGAGCGCATGGACGTGCGGGCCTTATGCGATCTCATCGCGCAAGGAAGAGCGATCATCCCCGCAAACGTTAATCACAAAAGCCTAAAGCCCATCGGCATCGGGCGCGCGCTGCGGTGCAAGATCAACGCCAACATTGGCTCCTCGGGCACGACGAGCGATATCGAGGGCGAGCTGGAAAAGCTCGAAGCCTGCTTAAAGTACGGCGCCGATACGGTGATGGATCTAAGCACGGGCGGCGATCTGGACGAGATCCGCGCCGCGATAATCGAGCGCTCGCCCGTACCTATAGGCACGGTGCCGATCTATCAGATGATCCATGAGCTGGGCGATATTAAAAATTTAAAAACGAGCGCTATTCTTAGTACGATCGAGAAGCAGGCGCGGCAGGGAGTGGATTATTTCACGATCCATGCGGGCTTTAAGCTCGAGTTTATGCCGCTGCTGTCTCGTCGCAAGATGGGTATCGTAAGCAGAGGAGGCTCGCTGATAGCGTCGTGGATGATGAAATTTCACAAGCAAAACCCCTTCTACGAAGCGTTTGATGAAATTTGCGATATCTGCGCCGCCTACGACGTATCGCTATCTCTAGGCGACGGCTTGCGCCCGGGCTGCTTATACGACGCGACCGATAGGGCGCAGCTTAGCGAGCTTGAAATTTTAGGCGAGCTGGCCCTGCGCGCGAATGAAAAAAACGTGCAGGTAATGATCGAGGGGCCGGGGCACATCCCGTTTAACGAGATCGAGCTAAATATGCAGCTAGAGCGCAAGCTCTGCCGCGACGCGCCGTTTTACGTACTGGGACCGCTTCCGACCGACATCGGCGCGGGCTACGATCATATCAGCTCGGCTATCGGCGGGACGATGGCTGCGTATTGCGGCGCAAGCATGCTCTGCTACGTAACGCCCAAGGAGCATTTGGGGCTTCCCAATGCAAGCGATGTCAGAGAGGGCATCATCGCGCACAAAATCGCCGCTCATGCCGCAGACGTCGCGCTAGGCAAAGCGGGCGCAATAGAGCGCGATCACGCGATGAGCGATGCGCGGTATGGTTTTGATTGGAACAGGCAGTTTGAGCTTAGCTTTGATCCCGCGCATGCGCGCGAGCTGCACGACGAGAGCCTGGGCGATGAAATTTACAAGGGCGCGGAGTTTTGCTCGATGTGCGGGCCGAAATTTTGCGCATATAAAATCAGTAGAAATTTAACCGAAAATAAGGAGAAAGAATGAGTAAAGACGAAGTCTTAAATTTGCTTAAAAGCGTGATCTATCCGGGCTTTTCTAAAAGCATCGTGGATTTTGGATTTGTAAAAGAGGTCGAGATCGGCGATAGAATTTTCGTAGGGATCGAAATCCCGAGCGCCAAGCCTGAGATCGCCGCAGAGCTCAGATCGGCGGCGCAAAAGGCGCTAGGGGCGGATGCCGAAATTTTAATCAAACAGCCTAAGATCGCCGAGGAAAAGAGCAACTCTCGCAGCGGCAAAAATATCGCGCCGCAGATCAAGCATTTCGTGATGATCAGCAGCGGCAAGGGCGGCGTAGGCAAGAGCACAACGACGCTAAATTTAGCCATCAGCACGGCAAAGCTCGGAAAGAGGGTGGGGATTTTGGATGCCGATATTTACGGGCCGAATTTGCCGCGAATGATGGGCGAAGATAAAACGCAAGCAAGCGTCGTGGGGCAGAAGCTAAAGCCGATCTTAAGCCACGGCGTGGAGATGATGAGTATGGGCGTGCTGATGGAGGAGGGCGCGAGCCTCATCTGGCGCGGCTCTATGATAATGAAAGCGATCGAGCAGCTGCTAAAAGACGTGGCGTGGAGCGATCTGGACGTGTTGTTTTTGGATATGCCTCCGGGTACGGGCGACGCGCAGCTTACGCTCGCTCAGAGCGTGCCGGTAACGGCGGGCGTGTGCGTTACGACGCCACAGACAGTCGCGCTGGACGACAGCGCTCGCGGGCTTGATATGTTCGAAAAGCTCCACATCCCGATCGCAGGCCTTATCGAGAATATGAGCGGCTTCATCTGCCCCGATAACGGCAAGGAGTACGACATCTTCGGCCGCGGCGGCGCGCAAAAGCTAGCGCAGCGATACAATACCGAAGTAATCGGCGAGATCCCGATCGAGATCGCTATCCGCGAGGGCGGCGACAGCGGCAAGCCGGTAAGCTTCTATGCGCCAGGTTCTTTGAGCGCGAAGCGCTACGAAGATGCCGCGCGCAAGCTGTGGGAAAAGATCGAGAAGATTGACCGCGAGGAGCTGGCGGATAACTCCGCGATCCAGCCGGTGATGGACGGCAAGAGCGCCTGCTCGAATTAGGGCATTGACGGGCGCGGCGTCAAATTTCGCGCGGAATTTCGCAATTAGAATTCCGCGTGAAAATTACGTCATAGAATTTTGCCAGTAAATTTAGCGGACAAAATTTCACGCGGGTTGCGCAGCTTGGAATTTTGCGCTAAGCTTCACAGCCTAAAATTTCGGGCTAAATTTTAGAGTTCGGAATTCCGCGTTAAAATTCCGCCGCGAAATTTCGCTGCGATTTTGCGGCGAAATTTTTTGACGTTTGCAAAAATTTCAGATGCTCCGTTCGCAGCGTGAAATTTAGCGGACGATCGGTCGGGGTCAAAATTTATGAATTGCGCGAAATTTTAAAATTTCGGCTTCTTAAGCCGTTTAAATTTAAACGCGCAGAGTAAATTTCGCTCTAAATTTAAAACCGCCCGCAGCAAAGTCAAAATTTAAATTTAAGGCGTCGCTGCAAAAGCTCGCTTTAAATTTAAGTTTTAATGTCTGAAGCCGAAGTATTTTTAAATTTAAAAACACTTCAAACGGCGCCGTAAGCAAGCGTTTTGAGCGGAGGCGTCGCTTCTAAATTTAAAATCGTAACGAAAGGCGAATTATGAAATTTTTACTCGTTTTTATGCTGGTTTTTACGGCTGCATTTTGCGAAGAGAAGCCCGCAAACGGAACCGCCATGCAAAAATGGGCGAAGGAGATCACGGCGGGCGCGCAGATCCCTAC
This sequence comes from uncultured Campylobacter sp., assembly GCF_938030785.1. Lineage (GTDB taxonomy): Bacteria > Campylobacterota > Campylobacteria > Campylobacterales > Campylobacteraceae > Campylobacter_B. The sequence continues at coordinate 6,583 of NZ_CALHIK010000036.1, read as the reverse complement.
GGATAAATTTTTAGCGTTTTATCTCAACAAGGATGAGCCGAAGAAGGTGATTTTTTCGCAAAATGTGGATAGAATCAGCGTAAATTACGAAGGAGAGGGCTTTCGCGATATACCGTCGCAAAATTTAATGGCGTATTGGGTCGGCGAGTTCAACTTCGATGCGGACGTCGAAAAGATGGTGCTAGGAGACTACGGCTGGTCGACGCTCGTCATCGCCGTGGACGGCACGGACGTGCTTGGCGGGATGTCGAGCAATAAAAAGCGCCCGCTTACCTATAAATTTAGCAAGGGTAAGCACAAGATCGAGGCGTGGTTTCTCAACGATGCGCATTCCAGCGGGCTTTTCGTGGATTTTAAGGATGTGGTGCCGTTTTATCGTCAAAAGGACGCCGTGGCCAAAATAGCGACGGATCGCGATTACGACGTTTGGCTTGGCGCGGTTTACGAAAGCGCGCAGATGGACAATAAGGTCAAGGTGGTTTTAGAAAAGTCGCAAAAGCCCCTCGTGTTACTGCTTAGCTCATATCGCGCCGTGGAATGGGAGATCTCGAATCCACAAAACAACGAAATTCTGGCTACTTTGGTTTTTAACCCGATAAGTAGAGCCGAGGGCGGTAAAAACGTGCTTTACGTCGAGGATTACAGATACTCCGAGGCGGTGGACGGGCTGAAATGCCAGTGCATCTCCGGTAAAGTTTTTCACTGCGAAGGCAGCGAAATTTACGATATGAACGAGCGAGTTTTGGGCGTGTTCGGAAAGGGCCTGAGCGGCTTTGCGGGCAAACACGGCGCAAATTCTTTAAACCTGCCGTCTATCGCGATAACGCCGAAGGAGATCGAAGCGAGCAAAAGCCGCCTCGCCGCCGTCGAAGCCGATCGCAAGAAATGCGAAAGCACGCCGATGGATGATGTGTTTAGGTGAGAGGATTTACGAAATTTTATTTTAAGTAATTTGAGTTTTTAAATTAGTTATTGGCTTAAATTTAAATTGCGGTTTTAATATTAAAAACATTATTAAGCCTCACGATCAAGATTGACAAAGAGGCTTAATTTAAGATAATTTTTTTAGGGCCGCTTTTCGTCCTGAAGTGTTTCTAGGTAGTCGTTTACTTCTTTTTTAAATTCTAATGGCTTCGCGATTGCGGGGATCGGTGCGTAATTTCCGGCGCCATTTATAAATATATAACCAAAGTCAAAAATTCTACCAAATATTCCTTGATCAAAATTTACGCTTTCTACTTTTTCTAGCCTAACTTCGATACTCTCTCGTTTGATAAAGCCAAATTTTGCAACAATTCGCTTATTGGTTAATGCTAGCTCTGTTGTCAAAACCAACAAAATCGACGGCACTATGAAATAAAGCCCTAGTATTATTGCAGCTATAGCAAATATTCCTTGATTGTTAAATAGCCACACCAATCCTAGGCATAGAAAAAATGTACCTATTAATACTTGAGGAATCGCATACCACCAACTAACCTTCGCTCTTTTGACGATTTCTTCGCCTTTTGAGAGATTGCTATCTATATAGCCCATCTTAAACTCCTTTAAAAATTTACATAATTTTATCCACCGCGCTCTTAAATATTAATTAAATAAAAGGAATATATCCTCCTAAAAAAATAATAATAAGTAATTATTACTTAGTTGATAAAACAGCGAAATTTCTCGACAATTCTCATAAAAAGGCCTGAAAATGAGAAAAAATCTATCACAGAGAGATATCGCGGGAATTCTAAAAGTTGATACGAAAACACTGTATAACTGGCGTAAGAATAAACCCGAGCTTTATCGTATAGTAATGCTCGGATTTAAATTTGATGAGTTGCTAAAACAGGCGCAGGAGAATTTAAATGAGCTTCAAAATCTTGCAGAAGAAAATGCCAATTTGCGCCTGAAGTGACTCCGCATCTCATTTACACTACCTGTTTAAGTCTATGTTAAACTCCTTTTTAAATTGATTTTAGCTATACTCCGAAAATTTTAAAAGGTAGGATATGCAAGAGATCAAAAATTTTAATATGATAAATTTCAAATAAAATCAGGAGATGAAAATGAAAAAATTTATACCCGCCCTGTTCGGCGTATTTATCTGCAGCGCGGCGTTTGCGGAAGATGCCGATGCCGAGCGCTGCAAGGCTTTGGCGGACGCCGTAAATGGGCACAGTCACCCCGCGACTAAAAATATAGAGTTGAGCGCGGCTACGTGCGAAGGCGATAAATTTATAGTTTCCATGACCCTAAAAAACGTAATTTGGGATAAAGTAGATCCCAAGATCAAGCAAAATTTTGAGAGAGTTTTGCGTGCCGATAGGCAAAAGGACGTTTGCGCTACGATGAAAGCGGGCGGTCTAAAGCGCATAGGCGTGCGACAATTTCTGCAAAGCGGCGAAAAAATCGCCGATCTGACCTATACGCGCAGCGATTGCGGCTTAGAGTAAAATTTCAAAGGAGAGATAATGGAAGTGCCTCAAGCGGCGTATAGCAGAGATAAAATCATCATTCGCACCGGTGCGATCGGTATCGTTTCAAATGTAATTTTAGCGGCATTTAAGGGCGTCGTAGGGCTGATCTCAGGCTCGATTGCGATCGTGCTTGATGCCGTAAATAACCTAAGCGACGCGCTTTCGTCCGTCATTACGATCGTGGGCGTGCATCTTGCTAGCAAGCAGCCCGATCGCGCACACCCATTCGGGCACGGCAGGATCGAGTATCTAAGCGCGATCGTAATCGCCGTCATCATCCTCTACACCGGCGGCGTCTCGCTAGTAGAATCGATCAAAAAGATCATCCATCCGCAAGCGGCGAATTATAATGCAATTTCGCTCGCCATCATCGCCGTGGCGGTCGCGGCGAAATTTAGCTTAGGACTCTATACGCAAAAGACGGGCGAGCGCGTAAATTCTGACTCGCTCATCGCTAGCGGCGTGGACGCCAAATACGATGCGCTCGTATCGCTAGCCACCCTCGGCGCGGCTTTAGTTTCGCTTATTTTCGGACTGAGCTTGGAGGCGTATCTGGGCGCGATAATTTCGGCTCTTTTAATCAAAACGGCGTATGAAATTCTACGCGACACGATCAGCAAGCTTTTGGGCTCGCGTCCGAGCCTGGAGCTTACGAATGAAATTTACGACGTCGTGCGGGGCTTTGAGGGCGTCATCGGCGCGTATGATCTGATGTTTCATGACTACGGGCCCGACAAGATGGTCGGCAGCATCCACATCGAGGTCGCAAGCGATACGACAGCGGCGCAGATCGACGCTCTTACGCGCCGCATCCAAAACGCCGTTTTTGCGAAATTTAATATCATCCTAGACGCCGTAGGAATTTACGCGTTTAATAGGAATGATCCGCGCGCCGCCGAGATCTATGAGCATATCAAGCAGATGGCGCTTTCGCACGAGTTCGTCTCGCAGATACATGGATTTTATCTCGACGAGAGCAAGCGCGCGATCAGCTTTGACGTCATCGTCGATTTCGCAGCGCCCGATATGGAGGCGACGTTTCGCGCGGTCTGCAAGCAGGTGCGCGCCGCGTATCCGAACTACACGCTCATCATCACTCGCGATAGCGATTACAGCGGCTAAAATTTAAATTGCTCTAGCGGTTTAAATTTAATCGTGCCCGCCCGCGCCCCCTTCGGCGAAATTTTAGAATTTTAAGCTACAATAGGAGAAATTTATCGCGGCTCCGCGCGGCGCAAAATGCCGCAATAAACCGCGACGTGAAATTTGCGCGCAAAACCCGGCAGAAGCCCGCGTGCAAGGCAATGCAAAGAGAAATTTAAAAGGAAAAATATGGTTGAAATCAAAGATCTTACGATGCGCTTCGGCAAACAGCTGCTTTTTGAAAACGTAAATTTGAGCCTCGATAAGGGCAGACGCTACGGTCTCATCGGCGCAAACGGCGCGGGCAAATCGACGCTGCTTAAAATTTTAAGCGGGCAGATCGAATCTAGCAGCGGCGAAATTTTGATCGAAAGCGGGCTTAAAATCGGCGTTTTGGGGCAGGATCAGTTCGCATTCGAAAGCTTCAGCGTCAAAGACGCCGTACTCTACGGCAACAAGCGCCTTTATGACGCCGTGCGCGAAAAGACGCAGCTTTACGAAGCGGGCGAGTTTAACGATGAGATAAACGAGCGCCTCGGCGAGCTTGAGATGATCTGCGCCGAGGAGGATCCTGCTTACGAGTACGAAACGCGGATCGAGAAAATTTTAAGTTCGCTGGGGCTGAACGACTTCGATAAAAAGATGAGCGAGATCGAGACGAGCGATAAATTTAAGGTCCTGCTCGCGCAGGTGCTCTTCCCGCGCCCCGACGTGCTGTTTTTGGACGAGCCTACGAACAACCTCGATATCGACGCCATTTCGTGGCTCGAGTTTGAGCTAAATCGCCACACGGGCACGCTCGTAGTCATCAGCCACGACCGCCACTTTTTAAACCGCGTCTGCACGGACATCCTCGACGTTGATTTTAGGCGGGTGCGCGAATTTAGCGGCAATTACGACGACTGGTTTATCGCGTCCAATCTCATTGCCAAACAGGCGCAGTTCGAGCGCGAGAAAAAGCTCAAAGAGAAGGCTGAGCTTGAAAAATTTATCGCTCGCTTCAGCGCCAACGCAAGCAAAGCAAAGCAGGCCACGAGCCGTCAAAAACAGCTCGACAAGCTCGATCTTAGCGAGCTTGCGACCTCTTCGCGTAGGGAGCCTAGCATTTTATTCAAGCCTGCGCGCGAGATCGGCAATGAAATTTTAGAGCTAAGCGGCGTGGATATGAGCTTCGGCGAGGTTCAAATTTTGAAAAATTTTAATCTCAAGCTCGCTCACGGCGATAAGATCGCGATCATCGGGCGAAACGGCGTGGGCAAAAGCACGCTTTGCAAGATCATCATGGGCGAGCTCGCGCCTCTTAGCGGCAAGGTGCACATGGGCGCCACGATCGAGCCCGGGTACTTCGCGCAGGATACGAATAATAAAATTTCAGGCGAGCTCAAGCTCTACGAATATCTGCAAAGCCCGCAAAATAGGGATCTGGATGAAATTCGCAAATGTCTTGGACGTATGCTTTTTAGCGGCGCCGAGCAGGAGAAAAGCGTGGGCAGCCTAAGCGGCGGCGAGAAACACCGCGTGATGCTAAGCAAGCTAATGCTGCAACGCCCGAACCTGCTGGTGCTTGATGAGCCCAACAACCACCTCGATCTTGAGGCGATCATCGCGCTTGGCGAAGCGCTGTATAACTTCGCGGGCTGTGCGATCTGCGTGAGCCACGACCGCGAGCTCATCGACGCGTTTGCAAATAGAATTTTACACCTCAAAGGAGACGGCGAAATCGTCGATTTTAGGGGCACTTACGAGGAGTACCGCGAGAGCTTGGGAGCGAGCGATGATTGAGATCTGCGTAAACGGCGAGCCTCTGCAGCTGGCGCAGGATATGAGCGTGAGCGAGTTTTTGCGCCGATGCGGACACGATCTGCGCCTAGTAGCGCTCGAGCGCGACGGCGAAATTTTAAAAAAAGAGGCGTGGGAGCGCACGCAGATCTCAAGCGGCAAAAAATATGAGATCGTCGAGTTCGTAGGCGGCGGTTGAGGTCGGAGCTTTGAATTGCGTTAAAAATTACGACGACCGAGTTTTAAATCCGCGTTGAAGCTGCTAAATTTAAGCGATACGGCGACACAGCGGCTGGGGCTTAAAATTTGCGCGCCCGTCGTTAAAATTTTAAGCGCGTAGCGTCGCAGCTGCATAAATAGACGCAGCGGAGAGATAGCGGCGTTTGGGTTTTCAAATTTATTAGAAGGACAGGGCGGTTTGGCGCCTGCGGCGAGCTTTAAATTTTGAAAGCGAGCTAGGCCGCGGCAGCCGAACGCAGGAGTTTTAAAATTCGCTCCGCGGCGATAGAGTTTAAATTTTTATTGCGGTAATGGAACGCTAATTTGCGTCGCCGGTCGCGGCGACTGGGTGTGGAGCTGTAAACTGTGCCGCCGCCGCGAGCTTGAGTGCACGGCTTTAAATTTACGCCGAAGTTGTGGGGTTTGGGCGCGAGGTTTTTAAAATTTACCCCGAGATTTCTGCCGTTGTGCACGCTAAGACGTATGCTGCGGTGTGCCGTTTTTTCGTCGGTTGGGTTTAAAATTTTAAATTTAGCCGTAGCGCGGATTTATTCGGGCGTTTAGCGGCTTTTAAATTCGGCGGATCGCTCTAGCGCTTCGCGACTTAAAATTTAACCGACAAGCGCGGTTAATCCGCTAAATTTAGCGGATTTGATTGTGTTGCGCGTGCCGTACGAAGCCCATGCGACGCGACGTATTGGCTGGATGCAATGCGCGCAGGAGCTGAAACGTTACGCGCTAAAAGCACGATGAAATTTACAGATCAAAAAAATCGCGTGCGATGCGCTCGGTACGCCTAGTTTGCGTCGCAGCTCGTGCGAGCTTTGCGCGGTGCGTAGTAGCCGCGCAGATTTCTGCCGCAACCGCGCCGCAATACCGCAATCAGTGCGCGCTATGTTCGCGCAGATGCAAGGCGCCGCGCGTTTAAATTTGCGCGATAAATTTAAACGGCAAAAAGATAAAATTTAGGATCAAAA
>NZ_CALHIK010000035.1 GCF_938030785.1 uncultured Campylobacter sp. | reverse complement strand
CTGCTTTTTCTAAGCTCGCTACTTTGATCCGCGACCTCCTCGTCATCCTCGTTTTGCGCGGTCGTATCCTCGCCGCTATCGTCCTCTTGGGCATTTACGGCTTCGTCAGCGCCGATCGGTCTAGTCGAGCGTAGAAACTCCAAATCCTCTTTAGAAAGCGGGCTTAGATCGGTGTTTTTTGCAGATTGCGTTTTTTTGGCGGAGGAGTTTTTGGAGCTTTTAGAATTTTCCGAGGCTGAAGCTTTGGGGCTTTTATCCGCTAAATTTGAAGAGCTTTTGGAATTTTCCGTTTTGGAGCTTTTCTCGCTCTTTGCGGACTTTGTTTTGGAATCGCCCGAAGCTTGAGAATTCTCGCTGCTAGCGGAGCTTGTTTTTTTAGAATTTTTCGAGCTTTTCTTTTCGGCGGAGTTTGAGCTTTGTTTGCTCTCGTCGCTAGAGCTTTTGGACTTTGCTTTATCTTCGCTCTTTGTGTTTATACACGCGAGCTCCTTTTCGTAGGCGGAGGAGTCGAGTCCTAAATTTTTCGAGCTATAAACCAGCCTTTTTAGCGCTTTTATTCGGACTTCCTTCTGCGACGCGCCTTCGTAGAGCGATTTTAGCTCCTTGTGCAGCGAGCGCTTGTAATTCGGCGTCGCTACGATGAAATCCTTATCGAATTTCGCAAAAAACGCCTCGCTGGAAGCTCCAAACGCCAATACGCAGCTAAAAGCCGCGATTAGAAAAATTTTAACTATCTTCGCCATTTACAAGTTTTTCTATCAATTCCTTCACGGATATGATCTCGTTCAGTCGCCAGCCGTTTGCGCCGGTAAAAAATAGACCGCTTTGCGTTTTGCCAAGATATGCGTCGCTTAGGCGGTCTGCGATACAGTATCCTACGGCGTTAGCGCCTTTGCCGCGCTCGCAAGGGCTTACGCAGTTGCTGATACAGCGGATCTTAGGCGCCGTGCCTGCGGCGATCATATCTTGTAAATTTGTATGAATTCCGCGCGCGGGATAGCCCACGGGCGATTTTAGAAGCTCGATGTCCTCTTTTTTGGCGTTAAGAAGTACCTGCTTGAATTCCTCCGCGGCGTCGCATTCAAAGGTGCCGATGAAGCGCGTGCCCATCTGCACGCCGTCTGCACCCAGGACTTTTACGCGATCGATGTCGGTTTTATCCCAAATCCCGCCTGCTACGAATAGCGGGAAGCTGCCCCAGCTAGCGATCTCTTCCTTAACCTGCGGGATCAGATTATCCAGACTAAACTCCGCATCCATGCACTGCTCGTAGGTAAAGCCTTGATGTCCGCCGCTAAGAGGGCCCTCGAGCACTACGGCGTCCGGGATGCGGTCATAGCGCTGCTTCCAGCGCTTGGCGATGATCTTAAGGGCCTTGGCGGATGAGACGATAGGCACGAGCGCGACATCTGGGAAATCGGCCGTAAATTCCGGCAGATTGGTAGGAAGCCCTGCGCCGCTTATGATGATGTCGATGCCAGCCTCGCACGAATCCCTTACGATGCGCTCGTAGTCGTTCGCCGCGCACATTACGTTCATCCCCAAAGGCGCATCGCCGCAAATTTTACGGGCGTTTTGCACGATGGTAAAAAGCGCCTCTTTGCTATAAAAATTCTCGCTCGTATAGGGTCTGCCCTCGAGCGATTTTTTGGCAAATTTAAGATTTTCGTAGTAGCCTGTGCCGACCGAGCTAATCACGCCTAGGCAGCCGTTTAGGCTGACATTGCCGGCGAGATTGTCCCAACTGATGCCAAGTCCCATCCCGCCTTGAATTATCGGGTGTTTAATCTCGTGTTTGCCTATTTTTATACTCATTAATCTACCTTTAATCTGGCGAATTTTTTCTTCCCTACTTGAAGCGTATATTCGCCCGAGCTAAGCTGAAGCTGCTCGTCTAAAATTTTACTCTGATCGATGCTGACGGCGTTTGATTTTATCAACCTGCGCGCATCCGAGCTGGATATGGCGAGCTTGCAGCTAATTAGCGCCTTTACGATCCATGCAGGCGAGCTTACGTGATATTCTTTGATCTCCGTAGGAAGCTCGCCGGCGCCGTGGACGCGGTCAAATTCCTGCTTGGCTTCAAAGGCTGTGTTTTCGTCGTAAAATCTAGTAACGATCTCGGAAGCAAGCTCCTCTTTGACCGCCTTAGGATGGATAGAGCCCTCGGCTACGAAGCCTTTTATAAGCTCGATATCTTCGTTGCTCTTTTGGCTAAGCAGATTATACCAATCCCACATTAGATTATCGCTGATGCTCATCACCTTACCGTACATATCGTGCGGCGTGTCGGTTACGCCGATGTAGTTGCCCAGGCTCTTACTCATCTTATTCGTGCCGTCGGTGCCTACTAAAAGCGGCATCATCACGACGCTTTGCTCCTTGCCGATATCGTAAATTCTTTGCAGCTGGCGACCCATTAGAAGATTAAATTTCTGATCGGTGCCGCCAAATTCTATATCGCATCTCATGCAGACGCTGTCGTATCCTTGCAGCAGCGGATACATAAACTCGCTGATACTGATCGGCTGCTCGGCCTTGTAGCGCTTCTCGAAGTCGTCGCGCTCAAGCATTCTAGCGACGCTATAAGTGCTGGATAGCTCGATCATTCCGCTGGCGCCCAGGCGGTTGGTCCATTCGGAGTTAAACATCACTTTGGTTTTGGCGGGATTTAAAATTTTAAATACCTGATCCTCGTAGGTTTTAGCGTTTTGCAGCACGACTTGGCGCGGAAGCTTTTTGCGCGTTTCGCTCTTACCGCTCGGATCGCCGATTTGAGCCGTAAAATCGCCGATTAGAAACTGCACGATCGCGCCGTGGTTTTGTAAAAATGCGAGCTTATTCAAAACGACAGTGTGTCCTAGGTGCAGATCCGGAGCGGTCGGATCCATTCCGATCTTTACGTAGAAGCTCTCGCCGCTGTCGTAGTAGCGCCTAATCAGTGCCTCGATCTGCTCTTCGTCTATGATCTCTGCGACGCCGCGCTTGAAATTTTCCATAATGCCTGTGATGTCAGCCATCTGCTCTCCCTTATTATTAGTTTTTATATACGTCCGTAAGCGATACGAAATCCACGATCTTAAAGCGGTTTTTAAGCCTATCTTTGATCTGCGCGGAGTCTAAATTTTCGTTCAGCTCAATGATGATCTCAAAATAATCCGACGTCGTTTCGCTATTTTCGTTGAGGCTTATCGATACCAGATCGATCTCGAGCTTGACTAAATAGTTCAAAAACGCCGCCAACGAGCCGCGCTTATTTTCTAAATTTAAGAGGATCTTGTAGCGGTGCGGCGCGTTGCGCGTCCATTTTACAAAGATCATCTCATCGCTTTTGATGAGGTTGCTCGCTCTTTCGCACAGTTTGTGATGCACCGTCACGCCGTGTCCGTTGCGAAAGCCGATGATGTCGTCGCCGCGCTTCGGATTGCAGCAGTAGTCGAATTCTACCTCATCGATCTTAAAATTTGAATACACCACTATATTATCAAATTTTTGCTTTTCAATCTCGTATTTGTTGCGAAATTTCATATTGAAAAATTTTTCTCTGAGCGGGTATTTTTTAAGCGCGTTTACGACGTCTTTTAAAAATACCGAATCATACGCGGCTTTGCCGATCTTTTTGCTTAAATTTTCCTTCTCGAGCCAGCTTATTATGCCCTCTTTGCTCGTCGTAAAGATCGCGCATAAAATTTTAATCGCCACTTCGTAATTTACGTCCCTGATCTTTTGCTTGCAAAACGCCTTTATCGTCGCGCGCGCCTTGCCCGTTTTGACTGAGCTTAGCCAGCTGCAGCGGTAATGCGGCTCGTTCCCCGTGATGATATGGACGATGTCGCCGTTTTTAAGCTCCGTTAGCAGCGGCACTTTGACGCGGTTTATAAAGGCTTCGGTCGCTTTTAAGCCCACTTGAGAGTGTATCTCGTAGGCGTAATCAAGCGCCGTAGCGCCGCGCGGCAACGTAAAAATTCCGCCCTTGGGGGAATATACGGCGATATCCTCGACGTAGAGGCTATCTTTGGCGTATTCGTAAAGATCTTCGGCGTTGGCGTCGTCCTCTTCCTGCATGCCGATGTCGTTTAGCCAATCAAGCTTCGGATTGATCGAGCCGCTATATTTATATTTCCAGTGTGCGGCGACGCCGAATTCCGCGGTGTTGTGCATATCGAATGTGCGGATCTGCACCTCTACGATCATACTTTCGTTAAAAACGGTCGTATGGATCGTCTGATATCCGTTTTGCTTTGGCAGCGCGATATAATCTTTAAAGCGCGATATGAGCGGGTTAAATTTAGTATGGATTATACCTAGAGCCAAATAGCAATCCATCGGCTTTTGCACGATGATACGGATAGCCAAAAGATCGAGCACCTCCTCGATCGAAATTCCTTTGCGTTGCATCTTCAAAAAGATCGAGTAGTAGTGCTTCATTCGCTTCTGGATATCGAAGCTGCCCTCATTAAAGCCGTTTGAAAGCATATACTCCTTGATCTTTTCGCTAAATTTACTAAGATTCATCTGGAGCTGCTGCTTGTGCTCCTCGACGTAATCGGCGATCGCCGAGTACTCTTTAGGCATTACGTATTTGAAGCTAAGATCTTCAAGCACGTTTTTGATCGATGAAATTCCAAGCCTGTGCGCGATCGGCGCGTAAACCAAAAGCGTCTCCTCGCCGATGCGTTTTTGTTTATCCGGGCGAAGCGCATCTAGGGTTAGCATATTGTGCAGCCTGTCGCAGAGCTTGACTACCAAAACGCGCTGATCGTTAATGGAGATCATCAGCATTCTGCGGAAAGTAAGCGCGGTGGTGCGTAGCTTGGTGTTACTATCGCTGGATGGGGCTAATTTATCCTCTCTGATGTTTACAATTTTAGTAAGCCCCTCTACGATCTTAGAAACCTCGCCTCCGAATCTCTGCTCCACCTGCTCTATACTAAAATCGGTATCTTCGACCACGTCGTGCAAAAGAGCGGAGATCACCATCGCGTAATCTCCGCCCATAAAGGCTACGAAGCAGGCGACTAAAATCGGATGGATCGCATACGGCTCGCCGCTTTTGCGAAACTGCCCGTCGTGCTGCGCGATGCATAAATTTATAGCATCCACCAGCAGCGGAGTGGGCTCTTTTAGATTATAAAGCAGCTGCTTGGCGCTTTGTATATCTTTGGTATCGACAACGTCTTCGATAAGACTTTCTAGGAAGTTATCATTAATCCTTGTCAACGATTCCATCTAATGCGATCTTACCTTCGGCTAGTTCCAAGATTGCTATATCGGCAAATTTCATCTTGCGAGTATCTACGTTCTCTATCAGCGGCGGTTCGCCCGCAGCTAGCTGCTCGGCGCGTTTGCTTATCATCAAAGATAGCTTATATCTGTCTCCGCCGGTTGCTTTTAAGGCCTTAGCTACTATTTGTTCGGTTCTCATCAATTCTCCTTAAATTTAAAATTTCAGTTTTTTACGATTGAGCAGGAGCTTAGATCTCCGCCCTCGACGATTTTGTATAAATTTCCGCTCTTAAACATATTACACACGATGATCGGAAGCGCGTTGTCTTTAGCAAGCGCGATAGCCGTATCGTCCATCACCCTGATATTGTCGTGCAAAGCCTGGTCGTAAGTGACTTTGGAAAGCAATTTGGCGTCTTTAAATTTTTGCGGATCTTTGTCGTAGATCCCCATTACCTTCGTGGCTTTTATGATGGCGTCGGCTCCGATCTCGATAGCGCGGAGAGTGCCCGCGGTATCGGTTGTAAAGAACGGATTTCCCGTGCCTGCGGCAAAGATCACGACGCGACCTTTTTCCAGGTGCCTTTTGGCGCGGCCGATGATGAAGGTCTCGCAGATCGCTTCCATCTTTATCGCGCTTTGCACGCGCACATCCATGCCTGCGTATTCGAGCGCTTCTCTCATCGCGATTGCGTTTATGACGGTAGCTAGCATGCCCATATGATCGCCGCTGGTGCGCTTTATGATACCGCTAGCCGCGGCGCTTACGCCTCTGATGATGTTGCCGCCGCCGATTACGATGCCTACTTCGATGCCGCCCTCTACGAGCTGCTTGATCTCTTTAGCGATAAATTTTAAAATTTCGCTGTCGATCCCAAAGCCGTTCTCTCCCGCTAGCGCTTCACCCGAAAATTTTACGAGTATGCGATTGTATTTAGCCATAAATTTAGCTCCTAATAAAATTTTAAAATATTATCCAAAAGTCGTTTAAAAATAACTTTTTAGGCTATTTTAGATGATCTTTAAGGCGCTTTATCCAGATCTTTTTCGGAGCGATTATCTCGCTAGCGCTGCCGTTTACGGCGTGATAGATCAATGTGCCGTGCAAGCTCGCGTAGTAGCGGATTATGAGGCGCTGCAAATAGGGCTCGTAGCTCGGCACAAACCAGCCGTTATTGCTGATCGCTACGACGTATTTTGGCGAGCCCTCGTAAAGCTCTGCGCGCGTAGCCTCGTAGCAAACGGCGCTTCTTACGCTCTTGCCGCCAAGCTCGTAGTCGCTAAAACCGCTAGCCGTCGAAAAATCGGTCGCGCCGTCTAACAGCACGCGGTTGATGAAATTTCGCGCAAATTCAGGCAGCGGCACCATTTCGCCAAACGGCACCAAAATGTGCTTATCAAAGCGGCTCATTTGCCCGCCTGCAAAGAGATAGGCGCTGTTGTAAAATTTCCCGTTCTCATACGCTTCCGCGCCCGCTACGATCGTAATTGCGCGCGATTTTTCCTTTAGGGCTTCAACTAGCACGTTTTCTAAATTTAGCGGCATCGCAAAGGCGCTCTCGGGCAAAATTATCGCATCCTGCCCCGCTGCGATCGCATCGTCAATCCGAGCTAAATTTGCCAACGCGGCGGATAAAATTTTATCCTTTGCCCAGATGTCATACTGCGAAATATCGGTGTTTGCGAGTGAAATTTTAATCGGTAGCGGCTCGGGTTCTTTTTGGCTAAATTGCAGCGCGCAGATCAAAAATGCCGCGAAAATTAGGGTGTTAAGTTTAGCCCGGGCGCCGCGCCCACGTAGATATAAAACCGCGCAAAGCCCCGCTAAAATCAGAGCCAGCGCGCTAAGATCGGCTCTGAAAATTCCATGGCTTAGCAGCAGTTCAAAATTTAGCCAATCAAAGCCGAAAGGGTGGATAAATTTTAGAATCAAAAGGCATGCAGCGCGCAAACCTGGAGCGTCAAAGATCGCAAAGATGCGGAAAATAAAGGCATAAACGAGACAAATTCCAAGAATTTCAAGCGGGATCAAAAACGCGAGATTAAAATAGATCAGGCTGAAGCTGATCCAGTGCATCCACAGCGCGCCGATAAAAAATCCGCACCAAAACCACTCCGCCTTGCTTGCCTTTAGCAGATAAAAAAGCGCCGCTATCGCGATCAGGGGCGAGAAAAATTCCGCCGCCAGAGCGATTAAACCGTCAAATTTAGAGCTTAAAATTTCTACGAAAATAAAATTTGAAAGCGCAAGGGCAAGAACAAAGCCTTTATTTATGTAACTTAATGTAAAATAGCTACTTTTTAAATTTCTAATAAAGGAAACACATGGAACAAGGAAACTTCTTTGCATCAATCCTACCTATCGTCGTAATCTTCGCGATTATGTATTTTTTGATTATCAGACCGCAGCAAAAACAGGCCAAGGATCATAAGGCGATGATTGACGCACTCGCAAAAGGCGATAAAATCGTCACCAACGGCGGTATAAAATGCACGGTCGTAAAAACCAACGAGGATTTTATCACAGTTAAGCTTAACGATGAGGTCATGGTTGAGCTGGATAAACAGTTTGTGGCAAGAAAATTAGATGACTAGTAAAATTTCATACCGCCTGCTGATCTTTTTGGCTGCGGTGATCTTTTCGGCGATTTTTGCCGCGCCTTCGATCTTCCAGACCGAAAAGGGAAGCAAGATAAACTTGGGTTTGGATCTGCAAGGCGGCCTGCATATGCTTTTGGAAGTTCAAAGCGACGAGGCGGTCGTTTCAAAGATCAAATCGATCGCCGCTAGCGTCAATTACGCCGCCAAGCGCGACGATCTGTTGATGGACGGGCTAAAATTGGAAGGCGATTCGTTTGAATTTGAAATTTTAGACGCGGACGAGGCTTCTAAATTTGATGCGATTTTGCATAACGCCGCAAGCGGTTTGGACATTCAAAAATCTGGCGAAAAATACCGCGTCACGCTAACGCCCGAGGAGATTGAGGCTACTAAAAAATACGCGATCGAACAGGCCGTAGAAACTATCCGAAACCGCTTGGATCAATTTGGACTTGCGGAGCCAACGGTAGCAAAGCAGGGCGAGAGCTATATTTTGGTTGAGCTTCCGGGCGTCAAAAACGCAGCGGATGAACAGCGCGCCAAAGATCTGATCGCCAAAGCAGCTCACTTGCAGCTTATGGCGGTGGACGATGTGCGCCAAGACCGCGCGCAGACTATCAGCGCAGCGGATGCCAGAGCTTACGGCGATGTGATCTATCCCGACGTTAAAAATCCGAATTACAAGTATCTCATAAAAGAAATTCCGGTTTTAGACGGCGCGATGCTAGTCGATGCGAAGGTTGCCTTCGATCAGCACACCAACCAGCCGATCATAAATTTTACGCTGAATTCTCAAGGCGCTCAAATTTTCGGCGATTTTACCGGCAAAAACGTCGGTAAGCGCCTTGCGATCGTACTTGACGGCAAGGTTTACTCCGCACCGCGCATAAACGAGCGTATCGGCGGCGGCAGCGGTCAGATCAGCGGCGGATTTAGCGTCGAGGAGGCGCACGACGTAGCGATAGCGCTTAGAAGCGGCGCGCTTTTGGCTCCGGTCAAAGTATCCGAAACGCGCAGTATCGGCCCTAGCCTAGGACAGGATAGCATCGATAAGAGCATGGCGGCGCTTAGTTTGGCGGCGGTTGCGATTTTGATCTTTATGATTTTCTACTACGGCGTAGCGGGGCTTTTTGCCGACATCGCGCTTGTGGTAAATATCTTGTTTTTGATCGCTTGTATGGCGCTATTCGGCGCAACATTGACGCTTCCAGGAATGGCGGGTATAGTTTTGACGGTCGGAATGGCGGTGGATGCGAACGTCATCATCAATGAGCGTATCAGAGAGGTGCTTAAAACGGGCGCTTCGATAGGTCAAAGTATAAGCAAGGGCTATGAGAACGCGATGAGCGCGATCATAGACTCCAATATCACGACGCTGATCACCTCTGCTGCGCTTTATGCTTACGGCACGGGTCCCGTGAAAGGTTTTGCCGTTACGATGAGTATTGGTATCGTGGCGTCGATGATAACGGCGATTTTGGGTACTCACGGAATGTTTGAGCTGGTGATCGCCAAGATGGAAAAGAGCAAAAATACCGCGCTTTGGCTCGGCTATAAAATTAGAAAGGTCGCAAATGCAACTATTCGATAAAGATAAAATTTATGATTTTATGAAATTTAGATATTTCACCTTTGCGCTTTCTGCCATTTTGATAGTAGGCTCTATCGCGCTGTTTTTGATTAAGGGCTTTAACTACGGCATCGATTTTAGCGGCGGTACGCTCATCCAGGTAAAATATGACGCCAAAGCGCCTCTGGACGAGATTAGAAAGCGCTTCGAGGCGGCAAATTTAGGCAACATAAACGTGACGGAATTCGGCAGCGACGAGGAGGTTACTATAAGATACTCGGGCGCTGCGGATTCGCTGGGCGACAACCCCGCTCTTGCCGCGCAAGAAATTTTGCAAGGCAGCGGAAATTTTGAAGTCCGCAAGGTCGATATAGTGGGTCCAAAAGTCGGCGAGGAGCTTCGCACAAAGGGCATTATGGCGGTTTGCGTATCGTTTGCTCTGATTTTGGTTTATATCACTCTGCGCTTTGAGTGGAGATTTGCGGTCGCCGCGGTATTATCGGATCTGCACGACGTCGTAGTCGCGGTGGGCGCGCTAATACTTGCGGGCGTTGATTTCAACCTTGAAATTTTAGCCGCGCTTCTAACCATCATGGGTTATTCGCTTAACGATACCATCGTCGTTTTCGATAGAATTCGCGAGGGCGTGAAGGAAAGTAAATCGGTCAAGCTTAACGAAGTCATCAACGAATCGATCTCGCACACGCTTTCGCGCACAGTCCTAACCTCGCTTACGACGCTCATCGTCATAGTGATTTTGTTCTTCTGGGGCGGAGAGATGATCCACGGCTTTAGCTTCGTGATGTTGGTGGGCGTCATTGCAGGAACTTTCAGCTCGATCTTCGTAGCCGCACCGCTACTGATTATCTTTAAATTTAACGTAGAGAAGTATCGCGCGTTTTTGGCTGAAAAACAGCGCCGTATCAAAGAGAAAGAAAAAAACCGAGCCATGTATGAAAAAGGCACGGTGTAAGGATAGAAGATGAATTGGGGAAGGGTAATTTATATATTTTTCGCTCTGATGAGCATGACGACGATCGGCGGATTTATTTACGAAAGGCATGAAATTTTACTTTTCATCGCAACCAGCGTAAATGCGGTCTCGACGCTTTTGAAGGTGGGCGTGCGAAATATGCTCGCAGCCGAGCTTTTCGCAAGTTCGCTCGTAGCGGATCTGCATCTCATACCGGCGTTTGTTTTGATCTTAGTCGCACCCGGCGATCTTTCGATCGTAACCTCACTTGCGATCGGCGCGCTGCTTGCAAATTTCTTCTCGCTCATTTTGATCTCGATCGAATCTGCAAAAACAAGAGATGAATTTTAGGAGAGCCTATGCCTTACGACAGTAAAAGTATCGAGTTTAAATGGCAGAAAATTTGGGACGACGAGGGGGTTTTCGAGCCTAAGGATGATTATAGCCTACCTAAAAAATATATCCTTTCGATGTTTCCCTACCCAAGCGGCCGCATCCATATGGGGCATGTGCGAAACTACAGCATCGGCGACGCTTTGAGTCGCTATTATAGGCTGCGCGGATACAACGTGCTTCAGCCGATCGGCTTTGACAGCTTCGGAATGCCAGCAGAAAACGCGGCGATCAAACACGGCACCCATCCCAAAACTTGGACCTACGAAAATATCGATTATATGAAAAACGAGCTGCACCGCCTAGGCTTTAGCTTTTCGGCTCGCCGCATGCTCGCTACTTCCGATCCGCTCTATACGCGCTGGGAGCAGGAATTTTTCATCAAGCTTTTTGAAAAAGGGCTCATCTACAGAAAAAGCGCCGTGGTAAATTGGTGCGAGCACGATCAGACGGTGCTTGCCAACGAGCAGGTCGAGGAGGGCAGGTGTTGGCGCTGCGGCAACGAGGTCGTGCAAAAGCAGATGCCGGGATATTATCTAAAAATCACCGCCTACGCGCAGGAGCTTTTGGATTGCTTAAAGGAGCTTGAGGGCAAGTGGCCCGCTCAGGTGCTTACGATGCAGGAGAACTGGATCGGACGCAGCGAGGGTTTGGAATTTAACTTTAAATTTGACGAGCAAAGCAGCGCTAATCTTGGCGGCATCGAGGGCTTCAGGGTTTTTACGACGCGCCCCGATACGATTTACGGCATGAGCTACGCGGCGCTTGCGCCGGAGCATGAGGTCGTAAAGAGACTTTTGGATGAAAATTTACTCGGCGCCGAAGCTGCGGCGAAGGTAAGAGAAATTTTAAATCAAAGCCCGCGCGAGCGCCAAGCAAGCGATAAGGACGGCGTGAGCCTCGGAATCAGCGTGCTTCATCCGCTAAGCGGCAAAAAGATCCCCGTTTGGACCGCAAATTTCGTCCTAGCAGAATACGGCGGCGGCGCGGTTATGGCGGTGCCTGCGCATGATGAGAGAGACTTTGAGTTTGCGAAGAAATTTAACCTGCCGATCATCCAAAGCATCGCTCCTAAAAGCGGCGATTACGACGCTAGCAAAGCTTACGTAGAGAGCGGAGTTTTGGTAAATTCTGAAGAGTTTAGCGGCATGGATAGCGAGAAAGCAAAAAGCGCCGTTATCTCAAAATTTGAGGAGCTAAAGCTCGGACGCCGCGTGGTAAATTTTAAACTGCGCGATTGGGGAGTGAGCCGCCAGCGCTACTGGGGCGCGCCGATCCCGATGATCCACTGCCCAAAATGCGGGCTTGTAAGCGAAGAAATTTCAAATCTACCCGTAGAGCTTCCGCAGGATATTAAAATCACAGGCAAGGGTAATCCGCTCGACGCGCATCCTAGCTGGAAGTTTTGCAAATGCCCTAAATGCGGCGGCGACGGGGTGCGCGAAACCGACACGCTCGATACATTTTTTGAAAGCTCGTGGTATTTCGCGCGCTACGCAAGCGACGAGCGGACGTGGCAGCAGCGGGCGTTTGACGAGCAAAGCGTGAATTACTGGATGAACGTCGATCAATATATCGGCGGCATCGAGCACGCGATATTGCACCTTTTGTATGCGAGATTTTTCCAAAAGGCTCTTCGCGACATAGGCTATCTGCGCGATAGCGAGCCGTTTGAGCGGCTGCTAACTCAGGGTATGGTGCTAAAAGACGGCGCGAAGATGAGTAAAAGCAAGGGAAACACCGTCGATCCCGATGATATTATCGAGAGATACGGCGCCGATACGGCGAGACTTTTTATACTTTTTGCAGCACCGCCGCAAAAGGAGCTTGAGTGGAACGACAGCGCGGTAGAGGGCGCGTATAAATTTTTAAATCGCCTTTACGATCGCGCCGAAAACGCCTATGCCACGGATAAAATTCCGCAGATCGACCATGCGAGCCTAAATAAAGAGGAAAAATATGCTCGCCTTAAAGTTTACGAGGCGCTTAAGAAATCGCAGCAGGTTTATGAGAGTAGCTTTGCTTTTAATACCCTAATCGCTGCGTGTATGGAGGCGCTAAACGCCCTAAACGCGCAGAGCGACAAAGACGTATTCACCGAGGGCTACTTTGTGATCTTAAGTCTGCTTGAGCCTATCGTGCCGCACATCTGCGCAGAGCTTAGCGAGAGGCTGTTTGGACGGGCGAATTTTTGCGAGCTGAGAGTTTGCGAAGAGGTATTCGAGAGCGATACGATCAAACTCGCCGTCACGATTAACGGCAAAAAGCGCGCCGAGTTCGAGGCGAGCGCGAGCCTAAGCGAGGGCGAAATTTTAAGCCTTGCGAAGCAGAATTGCGCCAAATGGCTAGAGGGCAAGAGCATCGTAAAAAAAATTTACGTCAAAAACAAGCTCGTAAATTTGGTGATAAAGTAGGCGAAGATGAGGAAAGCTTTAACCGTTTTTTGTTTGATTTTTTTGATCGGCTGCGGCTACAAACCCGCCGCAAGGATCGCGAAAGAAACGATGGATGGAAGCGTATTTGTGGATGTAATGATGAGCAAGACCGATCCGCAAAACACCGTCGCGATCAAAGACGCGATCAGGCAGGGCATAGTCCAGCGCCTGGGCATGAGCCTTGCGGATAAAAACTCGGCTCAAACCCAGATCGTCGCCTCGATCAAAAGGCTGAGCTTTAGCGAGCTTTCATACGATCAGTTCGGCTATATCACGAGCTACCGCGCAAATTTGGTCGTAAATTTCAGTACGAAGCTTAAAAACGGCGAAATTTTTAGCAAAGATTGCGTGGGCGATTACGATTTCAGGGTCAGCCGTCTAGTCAAAAACAACTACGACACGAGCTCGATTATAAGCGACAAGGATCGCTACGACGCGATCGAAAACGCCTCGGCGCAGGCATTTGACGAGTTCGTCTCGGCGCTTGCGATCAAAGGACTGAGGGTTGAGCAAAATTTGCAGCGTTAAAAAATTTCTAAATGATCGCCCGATTTTTTATAAAAAGATCGACTATGAGCGCTTTCCGAAGGCGTACGAGAGCATAAAGGATAAAATTCCGCTCAAAAACGTCATTCAGATCATCGGCACCAACGGTAAGGGCAGCACCGGGCGGTTTTTGGCCAACGCGATCGCTGCCGCGGGCTTTAGGGTCGGGCACTACACCAGCCCGCACGTTTTCAGGCTCAACGAGCGCATCTATCTTGCGGGCCCCGGCGCGGTAAATGCTCTTATCGCGGAAAAATCGCGCGCTACGGAAAATGCGCGTGCTGCGGTAAGTATCCGCCGCGACACAAAAGGCTCGGGCGGGCTAAATTTCGGCGACGCCCCGCTTGGGCTAAATTCTAACGCTACGCCGATGGGCTCAAATTTTAACGGTATGCCGCTTGAAGCCAATTCTGCCGCCGCGCCGGTCGGGCTAAATTTTAAAGCTGCTTTGATTGATCTAAATTTCAGATCCGCGCCGATCGGACGCGACGTTAGCGACGTGCAGCTTCAGCGCGCGCATGAATTTTTGCAGGCAAACTTGCCCTCGGAGTTTAAAGATAGCCTGTCGTATTTCGAGTATCTCACGCTGGCA
>NZ_CALHIK010000034.1 GCF_938030785.1 uncultured Campylobacter sp. | reverse complement strand
GTATCGGGCTTTTGCCGCCGTCGATCAATCAAAGCTTAAGAGGCTTTAGCGTCGTGGATGACGAAAACTCCAAATCGGGCACCTCGATCATCTACGGCCTCGGCGCGATCAAGGGCGTGGGTGGTGCCGCGATCGAAAATATCTTAGAGCTTCAAAGCGAGGCTAAATTTCAAAGTATCGACGATTTTGCTTCGCGCGTAGATAATTTCCGCGTCAATAAAAAGGTCATCGAATCGCTGATCTACGCGGGCGCGATGGATTGTCTGGGCAAGAGCCGCCTGGCGATGATTCAAAATATGGAAAATATCCTAGATGTGATGAAAAAGATCACCGAGATTAAAAAGGACGCCGAGAGCTCGCTTTTTGGAGAGGATGAGGATATGACGAGCGGCATGAGCGTAAGCTTCGTAGATACCGACAAGGAATTTCCGCAGGGCGAAATTTTGAAATTTGAGCAGCAGACCGTTGGCGTGTATCTCTCGGGACATCCGCTGGATGATTACAAAGAGGAGATGGACGGGATCGATTACGCCCTATCCTCGGCGTTTAGCGAGATCGACGGAGATAGCGCCGAGGTGCTTAGCGTGGGGCGGATCGAGGATCTGTCCACGCGCATGACGAAAACGGGCAAAAAAATGGGGATTTTAAACGTGCTTGATCTGCACGGCAGCTTCGAGCTCGCGGTGTTCGATAACGCGCTAAAGGCGATCGAAAACTTAAGCCCGCAGGAGCGGGAGCATCCGTACGCCTTTATGATTAAAATTTCAAAAAGCGCGGTCGGCGGCGCGGCGTATCAGCTGTCGTTTCTTTCGATGATGAGCCTGCAAAACGCCCGTGATGCGAGCTTCCGTCCGCGCGCAGGGGTATTTTTGGGCGAAAATCCGCTAAGAGCCTATGCTAGTGAGCTTGACGGCATTTCGTACACTAAATCCAGCGAATTCGACGAGCTGGTGAACGACGACGCGGGCGTTAAAATTTTATGCGTCGGCAAGATCGAAAACGTCTTTTCGCGCACGACCAAATCGGGCAAGCAGATGGCAAACGTCACGGTGCTCGATCTTTCGGGAAGCTTCGAGATGAGCGCATTCGGCGAGGTTTACGAAGCGGTCGCATCGCTAAACGACGACGCGCTGGAGCGCCCGATGGCATTTTGGGTGCGGCTTAGCAAAAACACATCTCCTTACGGCGGCAAATATCAAATTTATCTGGATGAAATTTTAAGCCTGGATGCGGCGCGCGAGATCGAAAACTACGCACCTGACAAAATTAGAGGTTCCAGATTCGGCTCCGAGCGCAGAAATGAGGGCGGAAACGGTTTCGGCGGCGAACGAAGCGGCGGCTACGGCGGCGGAAATTTCGTGGAGCGAAGGGGTGGGTTTGCTGCGGAAGACCCCGTCCTTAAGGCGCGCAAAGAGCGGGAGGCACAGCGCAAAAACGCGCAGGATTTCGAGTTTGAGCTAAATTTGGGCGAGCTTAGCCGCGAGAAGATTTATAAAATTTACCACCTCGCATTTTGCGACACGGCGCTAAAAAATACCAAGCGGTTGATCCTGCGGATCCGCAACGGCAGCGAGGTGCTAGTTTATCCGACCGAATACATCGTGGGTGATAATTTCACCGAAAAGGTGCGCGAAATTATCGCGGCGTAGGCACCGTAAAGCTCTTTCATCGCGCGCTAGGTCAGTTAAAATTTTATTCTTGTCTGTCGCCGTACGCAAGCGGTTTTCGGCGCCACAGAGAGTCTAAACTTTGGCGCGGTCACGGTTATTTGGCTATAAATTTGCCGCGCACAAAATTTACTGTGCTACGCGCAGAAACCAAAACTGCACAGATCGCCTGCGATATATAAATTTATTGCGTTTATCGCGGCGAAATTTTATGTGCTATAAATTTACAAAAATACAGACCGCCTCTGCTTTATTGTCGGCAAGACTTGCGATACGCCGCTTGCACTGCCGTAATGACAGCTCACCCATATCTCGGCAGAGAGCGAAGTATGTCGTCGCGCTAGCTTGCCTACGGCGCGGTAAATGGTGTGGGCGCTTTCAAATTTAAAGCTAAAATTTTGCGAAGTTTTACTTTGGCAGAGCTCTG
>NZ_CALHIK010000033.1 GCF_938030785.1 uncultured Campylobacter sp. | reverse complement strand
CTAAATTTAGGGGATCACGTAGGCGACGATCCGCAAAACGTCGCGCAAAACCGCGAAATTTTAGCCGCCGCACTCGGCATCGCGCCTCGAAATTTAAAATTTATGCGCCAAATCCACTCAAACAAAGTTGAAATTTTACGCGCAGGTAGCGATGAAATCCCGCCATGCGACGGGCTAGTGACCGATCTGCGCGGCGCGGCGCTGTGCGTGCTGGTAGCGGACTGCTCGCCTGTACTGATCGCGGACGAGCGACGCGGAGTGGTTGCCGCGGTGCATGCGGGGCGCGCGGGCGTGATAGGGCGGATCTGCACGAATGCGATAAATTTGATGAGCGAGCGCTTCGGCTGCGTCGCTGCGGAGCTGAAAGTATTCGTGGGCGCAAATATCAAGGTGCGAAACTATGAACTTGGCGGGCTTGATCTGGGCGAGTTTGAGCGCTACAAAACGCAGGGGCATTTCGATATGAACGCCGCGCTGCGCGATGAGCTCGCAGCTGCGGGGGTACGAAACG
Organism: uncultured Campylobacter sp.; assembly: GCF_938030785.1. Classification (GTDB taxonomy): domain Bacteria; phylum Campylobacterota; class Campylobacteria; order Campylobacterales; family Campylobacteraceae; genus Campylobacter_B. The sequence continues at coordinate 12,741 of NZ_CALHIK010000033.1, read as the reverse complement.
TTAAATTCGATCCACGCTGCACCTTCGAGAGCGAGCGGCATTTTTCATACCGCAGAGACGGCGTTACGGGGCGCTTCTGCGGCTTTGTGATGAATAAGCTATGTGGATGAAAAGCAAAAATAGTATATAAAATTTTTCCGCGAAGTTGCCGGAATTTTATGAAACTCTATAAAATTTGACGTAGAGGCGCTGTAAAGCGAAGCGGCGAAAAAGAGGCTAGATTGCGGCGTGACATCGCAATTAAAATAAGCCAAAAAACGTAAATTTGCATTCAAAAACCCAAAGCAAAGGAGAAGATATGCTGTTACTTAAAAATGCCGATCTATACGCGCCCGAGCACATCGGCAGGAGCGACGTTTTGCTCGGCGGAGGTAAAATTTTAGCCGTTTCTAAGGGGCTTGATTTTCGTATTGAGGACCTTGAGGTTTATGATCTAGAGGGCAAAATTTTAGCACCCGGACTCATCGATCAGCACGTGCATATCACGGGCGGGGGCGGGGAGGCGGGCTATCACTAGCGAACGCCCGAAATAACATTGTCGCAAATCATCCGCTACGGCACGACGACGGTCGTAGGCACGCTGGGTACCGACGGGTGCACTAGGAGCCTAGAAAACCTCTACTCAAAAGCCAAAGTGCTTGAATACGAGGGCATCTCGACCTTCATCCACACGGGCTCTTATGCGCTGCCTAGCGTTACCTTTACGGGCTCCGTCACGCGCGATCTGGTGCTCATCGACAAGGTCATCGGCTGTAAGATCGCGATGAGCGACAACCGCGGCAGTTACCCGACCGCGCAGGAGCTCATCAAGACCCTGACGCAGATCCGCATCGGCGGCATGATCTCGAAAAAAGGCGGCGTGCTGCACATGCATATGGGCGGGCTCGCGGATAAATTTGACCTTATTTTTAGCGTGATCAAGGACTATTCGTTTTCCTGTTAATTACTTTTCGCCGACGCACTGCGCGCGAACGAAGGAGCTTTTTGACGAGGCGATCAAATTTCAAAAAATGGGCGGCTACATTGATATCACGAGCGGCGGAAGTAAATTTGCGCCACTTCACGAAGCTATCGCGTATGGGCTTGCTAACGGGCTAAATTTAGAGCGCCTAACGATGAGCTCGGACGGCAACGGCAGCGTGCCTAGATTTGACGAAAACGGCGCATTGGTCGGCTACGGCTGCGCCTCGTGCGAGACGAATTTAGAAGTCTTGCAAGCCTGCGTGAAAAATAAAATCCTAACCATCCCGCAAGCGCTAAGCATGATGGGCAAAAACGTCGCAAAATACCTAAATTTAAACAGCAAAGGCGAGATAAAAGTAGGCTTTGACGCTGATTTTGCGGTATTTAACGAAGCTCTAAACCTAGATAGCGTAATCGCGAAAGGGGAGTTTTGTGTGAAAGAAGGCAAGCTCGTGAAAAAGGGATTTTTTGAGTGAAATTTAGAGCGAATTTGCCGTTTTCTTAAATTTGGCGGGTTTTAAATTTGACGAATAATTTCGCTTGTACCTCTTGCAGCCGTCTCATCTTTACGGCGCAAAATTTAGCCGCGCCTAGGCTTGGATTATATTAAATTTAGCTTTAATTTAGCTATTTTTAAATATAATCCCAGCTTCAATTCACACACACCAATCCTAAAATTTGGTTGCGTTTGTCAAAAGCAGATGTTAATGGGTGTGGAGGAGAAACCTAAATTTCGGGGCAACCCACAAGGAGAAAACTCATGGTAACAATGAGAGATTTGCTAGAGTGCGGCGTTCATTTCGGACACCAAACGCGCAGATGGAATCCGAAGATGAAAAAATTCATTTTCGGCGAGAGAAAAGGTATCTACATCATAGATCTACAAAAAACTATCCGCTACTTTCGCTACACTTATAATATCGTGCGCGACGCGGCTGCCGAGGGTAAGACGATACTTTTCGTAGGTACCAAAAAACAAGCCGGCGCAACTCTAAAAGAGTACGCCGAGAAGTGCGGCATGCCTTATGTGAGCCACAGATGGCTAGGCGGCATGCTGACGAATTTTTCCACTATTAAACAATCGATCCGCAAGCTCGAAGTAATCGAGACTATGGAAGAGGACGGCTCGATAAATTTACTAACCAAAAAAGAGGCGCTAATGCTTCGCCGCAAAAAAGAGAAGCTCGAGCTTTATCTAGGCGGCATCCGCAATATGAAGGGCCTTCCTGATATGATCTTCGTCATCGACGTAGTTAAAGAAAAGATCGCCGTAGCGGAAGCTAACCGCCTAAAAATGCCGGTTATCGCGCCTTTGGATACGAACTGCGATCCGGACGTAGTCGATTTCCCGATACCTGGCAACGACGATGCGATCCGCTCGGTGCAGCTTTTCTGCCAAGAGATGGCTGAGGCTATCAACGAAGGCAAGGCGCTTCGCGATCAAGACACGAGCGAAGATGGCGAGCAGAGCGAAGCCGTCAGCGACGAGGAGAAAGAGGAAGTCGTAGCCGAGGCGATGAGCGAAGAGGATTTTGACGTAAGCGAGGACGAAGAGTAATGGAAATCAGCGCACAAATGGTAAAAGAGCTCCGCGAAAGCACCGGAGCGGGGATGATGGACTGCAAAAAGGCTTTGGTTGAAACAGACGGCGATATAGACAAAGCCGTCGATCTACTTCGCGAAAAGGGCCTCGGAAAGGCTGCTAAAAAAGCCGATCGCCTAGCTAGCGAGGGTCTAGTGAGCGTCGAAGTGGGCGCGGATCACAAGATCGCGACCATAAGCGAGATAAATTCTGAAACCGACTTCGTAGCTAAAAATCAAAATTTTATAAATTTAGTAAAAAATACTACTCTACATATCCAAACTAAGGGCATTAGCAGCGTCGAAGAGCTAAATTCCAGCGTCATTAACGGCGTTAAATTTGATGAGCATCTAAAAAGTCAGATCGCTACGATCGGCGAAAATTTAGTCGTTAGAAGATTTGAGACGATTAAAGCGGGCGCAAACGGCGTGCTAAACGGCTACCTGCACTCAAACGGCCGCGTAGGCGTCATCATCGCAGCAGCTTGCGATAGCGAGCAGACTGCGGAGGGTGCGAAGGAGCTTATAAAAAATCTCTGCATGCACGCAGCTGCTATGAAACCACAGGTTATCAGCTATAAAGAGCTTGATCCCGATTTTATCGAAAAAGAATTTTTAGCTCTTAAAGGCGAGTTTGAGAAGGAAAATGAGGAGTTCGTACGCTTAGGTAAACCGCTTCATAAGATCCCGCAGTTCGGCTCGCGCGCGCATCTAACGGACGAAATTTTAGCCAAAGAGATCGAAATTTTAAAAGACGAGCTTCGCAAGCAAAATAAGCCTGAAAAAATTTGGGATAAAATTTTACCGGGCCAGATCGATCGCTTCATCGCCGATAATACCCAGATTGATCAGCGTCTCACGCTGCTAGGGCAATTTTACGTAATGGACGATAAGAAAACCGTCGAGCAGGTGATCGAGGAAGAAGCTAAAAAACTAGGCGGCAAGATCGAGATCGTAAAATACGTCCGCTTTGAAGTGGGCGAAGGCCTAGAGAAAAAGAGCGAAGACTTCGCTGCCGAAGTAGCGGCTCAAATCGGCTAAATATGGAACTTCTAAAGGGCGTAAATCTTACTCACGCGTATGATTATACGCTCTTTGAAAATGTAAGCTTAAGCGTTGGGGAGGGTGAGAGTATCGCCATTTTGGGCGTTAGCGGCTGCGGCAAATCGACCCTACTTCATATTTTATGCACTCTTTTAAAGCCAAACTCCGGCGAAGTGATCTACGGCGGGCGCAGTATTTACGAGCTAAGCTCCGATGAGAGGCTTAAAATCCGCCGTAACGACTTCGGCATAATATTTCAATCCCACTACCTTTTTAAGGGTTTTTCCTCTGGCGAAAATATCGAACTCGCCGCCAAACTTACGAATAACGCGATAGATCAGAAAATTTTAAAAAAGCTTAAGATAGAAAATACTCTTGCTCAAGGCGTCGGCGAGCTTAGCGGCGGACAGCAGCAGCGCGTGAGCATCGCTCGCATACTTTGCAAAAAGCCGCGCATAATCTTCGCCGACGAGCCTACGGGAAATTTAGACAAGGATACCGCAAACGAGGTCATGGACGTGATCTTTGAGTACGTTTCGCACAGCGGCGGCGCGCTAGTTTTGGTCACGCACGATGAGGGCTTGGCGCAAAAATGCAGCAAAGTTTATCGCATAAACGATCGAAATTTAGCAGAAATATAAGCAATTAATAACCAAAAATATCTTAAAATAGGTAAAATTTTTCCAAAAGGCCATAAATGAAAATTTTACTTGACAATCACAATGAGCAGGTTGCAAGTGTCGTAAATATTTGCTGCGAGCGCATCGGGGCGGATCTGGTAGATTATAGCGCGGACGAGAGCGAATATGATTTGGCTATAAAAAACTACGAATCGGGCGACGATATTTCAAATTTTGATCTTCATAAAACTTTATTTTTGACTCCCAAAAACGTCTCTCCGAGCGGGGCTAGGTATACTTTGAGCAAGCCTTTTTCGCCGCTTGAGCTCATCACGTTTATCAGCGAGTTTTCGCTGCAGACGATGAGCGCTCAAGCCAAGCAGAAGATGGCTCAGGAATTTGCCGACGCAAGCTCCGTTATGAAAGAGATCGACGCGATTGATCTGGCGAACGAAACAGCAGCGGGCGGCGGAGCGAGCGAAGATAAAGCGGCGGGCGCTCAAAATTTTGAGGCTCTGGTCGATAGTTTTTATAACTCCTCGGACGATCTACCTTTGTCGCAGCTGGCGCAGGAATTTGACGGCGAGCTGGATGACGATGTGCCGCTAAACACGCTGGTGCAGGACGCTCCGGGCGACGTGCCTCTTAGCGCCGTCGCACAGAGCTTGGCGGACGATACGCCGCTTGATACCGCTGCGAGCGAGCTTGCGGATAAAATTCCGGACGATATTCCGCTAAATGCGGCTTTGGAAAACATTTCCGACGATACGCCGCTAAGTTTGGCTGCGGATACGATCGCGGACGACGTGCCTTTGAGCCTGGCTGCGAGCGAGATCGCAGACGACGCGCCGCTTGAAGGGCTTAAGGTTGCCGCAGACGATCAAGCGGATAGCCGCGATGCAAGTATTTCGGTCTCAGACGGAGCGAAAGAGAGCGAGGCTAAAAATAGTGCGCCTAAAAACGAGGCTGCAGCGGAATTTATACCTTTGGCTCAAGATGAGAGCGACAATACGGCGCCTATTGCTTTGGCTGGCGATGATGAGGATTCGGCAGAGCAGCAAAATTTTAAATCGGAGCCAAATTTAAACGATACTCCGCAAGGCGAAAATTTTAAAATTTCGCCTGAATCTGCGAAGCCGGAAAGTATGGAATTTTCAAATTTAAAGGCGCAAGAGGCATCCCAAGAGCCGGTAGGCTCTGTAAATTTACAAACCCAGACGAACGCCGCAAGCGACGACTTCGATGCGGATTTTTCTAAAATTTTCGACCGCATTAGTGAAGGGGATTATTTCGGCGGTTCGCTCGACGATTTTGAAGCTACTAAAAAAGCTTTCGCCGCCGGTGCCGCAGCAGTTGCGGCGGGCGCTTCGGCATCAATGTCGTCAGCCGCTGCGCAAAACGCACCGTCTCAAAAAGACGGTGGTGTCATGCGGGCGCAAAATGAAGCTTCGGACGGCGCGCCGATCGCGCTTGCAGGTAAAGAAGATATACCCTTTGAAAATCTCTACAATGCGCTTCCGTTTGAGAGCATGCAGACGACCGAGCCTAAAAATTTTGTAGATAGCGGCGCGAGCTCGCAAAACAGCGGCAGAAATTTTGCCGCTAAAGCATTCGGCGGCGAATCAAGCGAGCTTTCTAAAGATGATTTTCTGCGTGGCAGCATTTCGGCGTTTGAGCATGATGGCTTTAGCGGCGAGGCTTCGGATACCGAGGCGAAAAACGGCGGCGAAGGCCGGAGCGCAAACGGTTTTGCAAGATCGAGCGAAGCCGCGCAGAGCGATCGAAGAGGCAAAAGGCCGAGCGCCGAGGAGCTAAAGAGCAAGCTGCGCGACGATTTGGAAGCGGGTATCGCAAACACGATCGAGAAATTCGCGGGCAGCAAGGACGCCAAAGACGCGCTGAAGGACTTTAAGATCAATATCGACATATCGTTTGGAGATCGGTAGTGCGGGGCAAAATTTTGCTCATCTCGGGCCCCAGCGGCAGCGGCAAAAGCACCCTCATAAAGCGCCTTATCGCGGAATTCGGCGATGAGCTTTATTTCTCGATCTCCTCAACGACGCGCGAGATGAGAGAGGGCGAAACGGACGGCGTGAATTACCACTTCATAAGCGAGAGTGAGTTTCGCGCAGGAATCGATCGCGGCGACTTTTTGGAGTGGGCAAACGTGCACGGCAAATTTTACGGCACTTCGCTAAAGGCCGTTACGAGCGAGCTTGAGCGCGGCAAGACGGTGCTGTTTGACATCGATGTTCAGGGCTACGAGATCGTGCGCGGCAAGGTGCCGCGTAGCGAGCTTGCCAGCGTTTTTATCACGACTCCGAGCCTATCCGAGCTTAGAGTGCGGTTGCAAGCGCGCGGCAGCAACGCCGATACCGACATCGCTTTAAGGCTGCAAAACGCGCAAGAGGAGATGAAGCGCCTAGGCGAATACGATTATTTGATAATCAACGACCGCTTGGAGCAGGCGTATGAAAATTTCAGATCGATCTATAAGGCGATCAGGCTTGAAACCGCAGGCCGCGACATAAACAAACTAATCGAAATTTGGAAAATTTAAAGGAGAAAAAATGGGCGTAAGCGTTCAACAACTGCTAATTATCTTAGTGATCATCGTGTTGCTTTTCGGAGCTAAAAAGATCCCGGAGCTCGCAAAGGGCGTAGGCAAGGGCATTAAGACCTTCAAAAAAGAGATGGAGGACGATACGCCTGAAAAGGTCGAGAAAAAGGCCGAGGAAGAGGTTAGAGACGCCGAAATTAGCGACAATAAAAAGGCGTAAGGGATTTGAAAAATTTAGTCTTAAACGAAATTTTTAAAATTTTATCTCGCGAAGTCGTTTTAGGAAAACCCAAAGATAAAAGCTTGGCCCATTACGCCTCACCAGAGGCTTTTGCGCTGGCTAAAGAGCTGCGAAAGGCGCCTAAGCTCATTGCCGAGGAGCTTGCGGCTAAATTTAAAGACAGCAAAATTCTAAGCGCGACGGCGGTAAACGGCTATCTAAATTTTCATCTAAAGCCCGCCGTGTTGGGCGTTCTTGCTGAAAATGCTCTTAGCTTGGGCGGCGATTTTGCGAAAAACGACGCGAAGCTCGGAGGCGGAATTTTATCGGCTTCGAAGAAGCTTTGCGCGAGTGAGCCTGCTAGCAAAGGTTACGCTGCAAATCTAGCTGCGAGCGGCAATGACGCCGCCAAATCGCGGAATTCCGAGGAGGCGTCAAATTCCGTCGTAGCATCAAATTGCGATGAGGCGCAGAATTCCGCCGCTATGCCGCAAAAAATTTTGCTTGAATACATCAGCGCCAATCCGACCGGTCCGCTTCATATCGGGCACGTGCGCGGCGCCGTTTACGGTGATACGTTCGCGCGCATCGGAGGCTATCTAGGGCACCGCGTCGATACCGAGTACTACATCAACGACGCGGGCAATCAGATCGAGCTTTTGGGCACTTCGATCGCACTTCGTGCGCGCGAGCTCGCAGGCGAGGACGTGAGCTACCCCGAGAAATACTACCGCGGCGAGTATATCGACGAGATCATCCCTCTTGCGCGCGCCCAATTCGGCGATGAAATTTTCCGCGACGAATCGCGCGTTTTGATCCTTGCGGAGTTTGCTAAAGACGAAGTGTTAAAGATTATCCAAAAAGATCTCGCAGATGCGGGCATTCATATCCAAAACTGGGCTAGCGAAAAGAGCCTCTACGGCGAGCTTGAGCCTACGATTAGGAAGCTTGAGTGTAGCGGCAAGATGTATGAGCAGGACGGCAAAATTTGGATCCGCTCATCGCAGCTTGGCGACGAAAAAGATCGCGTCGTCATCCGCGAGGATGCGCGTCCGACCTATCTTGCGGGCGACATCGTCTATCACAACAACAAATTTGAGCGCGGTTACGAGCGCTGCATCAACATCTGGGGGGCCGATCACCACGGCTACATCGCGCGCTTAAAGGCCGCCGTGCATTTTCTGGGCTATGACGAAAGCAGGCTCGAGATCATCCTAATGCAGATGGTAAATTTGCTCAAAGACGGGCAGACCTACAAGATGAGCAAGCGCGCGGGCAACGCGATTTTGATGAGCGACGTGCTCGCCGCGATCGGCAGGGACGCGATGCGATTTATCTTTATCAGCAAAAAGGGCGAGACGCCGCTTGAGTTCGACGTGGACGAGCTCGCGCGCGAGGACAGCAGCAATCCGATCTTTTACATCAACTACGCCCATGCGCGGGTCAATCAAATTTTTACCAAAGCGGGCAAGCGCGAGGCGGACGTCTTGGGCGCGGACTTCGGCGCGCTGGATGAAGCGGGGCTCGGCCTAGCTTTTGCGGCGCTTGGCTTGAATGAAATTTTAAACGACGCCTTTAATTCGCGCGGCTTACAGAAGCTGCCCGATTTCCTAAAGGCGCTCGCGGCGGACTTTCACAAATACTACAACGAAAACCGCGTCGTAGGCAGCGAGAATGAGGATGCGAAACTCAAGCTGTTCGCGCTCGTGGCGCTTAGTATCCGCACGGCGTTCGCTCTGATGGGCCTAAACGCGAAAGAAAAAATGTAGCCGCACAGGCTACATCTCGCGCCGATAGCCCTAAATCTCATGAACGAAATTTATGATTTAAATACAAAGCGAAATTTTTCGACGGGATTTCTGCTGCAAAATTTTGTGTTTTGCTTTTTACTTCCCGCTTTCCGCAAAATTTTGCAGCGGAATTTGGGATGAAATTTTGACGCTACAAAAATTTAAAGCTAGTTCTAAATTTACGGCCCGTAAAATTTCAATTTTAGAATTTTGCGGGCTGTCTCGCGGTATTGCTGCGGCGCCGGGCGCGGTTCGTAAAATTTAAAATTCGGCTGCAAATTTACCGCTTGCAGAATTTTGAAATTTTAAAATTTTACGGCGTGAAAACTCTAGGCAAAATTTCATCTGCAAAATTTACTCGGGCGGGATTTGCCTGCAAGACCGCTCCTTAAGCCCCGCGGCGCATCGCCGCAAAAAGGATAGATATGAGAAAGATCATCGACATAACGGCACTTTCTATCGCCGTTTGCGTCTTGGTTATGGTGCTTTTTTTGCCGTCGCCCGTTTTGTCGTTTAAATGCTACCGCGGCGATGGCGTGGGCTGCGCGCAGCTGGGGCGCGACAAGCTCTCCCGCGGAGATTACGACGGCGCCAAGTTTGCTTTTATCAGGGCTTGTAAGGCACGCGACGATGATAGCTGTTTCGAGCTCGCAAGTATATACGACGGTGAGGGCAATGCGGCGCAAGCGGGCGTATTTTATGCCGCAGCGTGCGATAAAAACGTCGCTGTAGCTTGCCACAAGCTAGGCAATCTATATCGGCAAGGGCGCTTGAGTAGAGATCTCGCCGAGGCGGCTCGGTACTATGTCAAGGCCTGCGATTTGGGCTATGCCAAGAGCTGCCACAATGCGGCCGTGGTCTATTACAAGGGCGATTTAGGGTTTGCGGTGGATAGGGCAAAGGCGACGAGTTTTTTCAAACGTGGTTGCGACGGCGGGTTAGCGGACAGCTGTTATAGTGCGGGCCTAGCGTATGATGATGGCCTCGGTGCGCCGTTAAATCGTGACCAGGCGGAGAAGTTTTACATCAAATCCTGTGAGTTGGGCTATGATGACGCCTGCAATAATTTAGGCTATTTGTATCTGAGCGACGGGGATTTGCGCGGATTTTCCAAGGGGCTCGGATGCATCAAAAAGGGCTGCGACGCGGGCAATAAAAAATCCTGCCAGCTCTACGAGTTACTAAAAGATAAAATTTTAGAGAAACAAGGTGGATAGTAGCCCAGCACGCGTTTGCCTGTTTGCCCTGCTCGTCGCGCGCACTGTCCGTCGCGAGTTTCTGTTTTGTGCTATTCACCGTACGCTGTTTGTTTTGCGCTACGAGCAAGGCATAAATTTTGATTTTAAAATTTTACGGTGCGGAATTTAGCGCGGAAGCAAAGCGCGAAGCTGTTTGAGGAGACAAATTGGAATATGAAATCACGGGCGAGGTTCGAAATCTCCGCATCCACGCCGCAAGAGGAAATAGCAAAATTTGGGTATTTTTCGAGATAGACGGCGTGAAGCTGCGCGGCGAGTTTAACGATATCCCCGTGGAGGAGGGCGAGCCTGCGCGCGCGTATTTCATCCGCGGAGGATATGCGGGCAGCTACGTGATCACTCGAGTTCAGGTGGTGCGCAAACCAAGCCCTTTGCGCCGCAAGTTGGGGATCGCGACCGCCGTGTGCACGCTTGGCTTCGGCGCGGCGCTGTGGATTGTAGGCTTTGGGATTTTAAACGTCGGCGGGAGGGGCTCGCTAATTAATTTTGTCTGTATTGCCGCCGCAGGATCTGGGGTGCTAAAAGAGGGCGCGGGCAATCTGAGAGCGTGGCTGAATCAACGCACGTCCGAGTAGATCGCTGCCGCGGCGTAAATTTCATAAATTTAATCCGCCAGATAAAATTTACTCGCGCCGCCGTATCTTTGCAGCGTAAATTTTGCTAAAATTCGCTCCAAGCGCGAAATCCGCCGCGTAAATTTAGAAAAAGGTAAAATTTGAATATAAACGAAGCGATAGTTGCCACCGCAAAAAAGCAAAAAGAGTGCCGGCTAGTATTTATAAAGTATCTGTTTTTAGGGATCTTTTTTATAGCCATATTACCGCTTAGCGGGATTTTCGTAGCGGAAAAAATTTTTAGAAGCGAATTAGCCGTAATATTTATTATTTTCCTTTATGTGCCAATTTTTATCGTCTCATGGATGACAACTTGGTCTAATGTAATTGAACCATTAAGCGTTTACGAGGAATTTTATAAAAACGTTTATATTCGCACCATTATTTCAGATATAAATCAAGCTTTTAGTTATAAACCGTCGGCGGGGATTAGCCGTGAGGAATTTAAAAAGATCGGCATATATGCGCAAAATAAATTTCGCGCTGAAGATCAAATCAGAGGCATTTATAACGGCGTCAAATTTAGCTTAAGCGAAGCAATAAGGATACCGGGCGGAACTATCGTCGCCGGCACCGGCTTCTCCCCGGAAATAGCCGCGGTCCTTTTTGTCGCTACGGCTTTCTATACAATCTATAGCAATGCCCAAGCCTTCAGCGGCTCGGTCTTGGTCTGCGAGTTCTACAAGAAATTTAGCGGTCAAACGATAGTGGCAAGCCGCACGTTAAATACTAAATTTATAGGCGAAAAAGAGCAGATGGATGACATGTTTTTTAGTAAAGAATTTCGGGTCTTTGCGGATGATAAAGTAGAGGCGAGGTATCTTTTGACGCCTGCGTTTATGCAGCGCCTGCGCGAGCTAAAGGAAAAATTCGCGGGGAAAATGGGCGTGAGTGCGGCGTTTATGGACGATAAATTTTACCTATTTTTAAACGGAGCGAAAAATAGGTTTGAAACAACGCTGTTTTCGATACCGCCGAGCCTTGAGGACGCCGCTGAGATCAAAAAAGAAATTTTAGAGCTTTTATCTATCATAGACGAGTTAAATTTAAACCCGGATTTAAGCGGGGCGGCGATTTTGGCTGATTAATGCGCGCCGCTATTTATCGGCTAAAATTTACTTGCGCTGCGCCAGGATCGCCGTTATTCTCCGCCGCCGACCGAGATCCGCTACGGCTCGGATCGCTCATTTTCGCTACCGACCGGGGCGCGCTTAAGTAGCTCCTGTTCGCGAGCGAATAATCTGCAAAATTTCTCCCAATCGTACAGATAGACGAGCCTGTGCTCTTTGCCGCTTTCGTCTATGTATATGCCCTGCGTCGAGCCAAGACTCATCTTTTGCCAGTAGCCGAAAAACGGCAATGCCTCGATGTCCTCTTGCAGCACGCTGAGCGTTCCGTTGTTATCGTAAATTTTTAGATCGTAGTAGGTCTTTTTCATTTTAAGCTTTCTAAATTTTATCGCGACGGAATTTCACCGCGATGGAATTCTTAAATTTGCATCGCGATAAAATTCCGCCTTTTAGAATTTTGTGCGCCGCGAAATTTACCGCGAATTCCGCCCCTTTAAATTTTGCGGCTTCAATCCTCGATGAAGCCCTGTAGAATTTCACTGCAAGTAAAATTTAGCCCGCCAGCGCCTTTAGCTGATTGACGTTTAGCCCGTCAACCAAAATATAGCTCGCATCGATGAAGCGGTAGTTTCGCTTCGGCAGCCGCGCGATAAACTCGTCGTATTCCAGCTCGGCGATGGCGCGGTAGTTACCTGCGTCGTTTTCGTCGCCCTCGATGCCTATGAGCGCGATCTGCCAGCGCGCTACGTCGCTATTTTTCAGCATCTCCGCGTTTTGCCACTCCACAAACGGCTTGTAGGGCAGGATAGTGGGCAGGTCCTGCGTGAGCGCGTATGAGCCCATTATCGTACCGTCATCTCCATTTCGGTAAAACCTCTGGTGCGCGCTGTAAGCGTCAAGATATTGCACCTCGGTTAGTCGCTTGCTAAACTCGGCAGAGGGGTTGTATGAGGCTAAAATTTCATCCATCATCGCGCGGTTTATCGCAAAAGGCCTCTGCACCCCGTAGCAAAAATTTAC
>NZ_CALHIK010000032.1 GCF_938030785.1 uncultured Campylobacter sp. | reverse complement strand
AAATTTTAAAATTTGACCCCGAAAGCGAGGCGGCAGATCTTGCAAAGTAAAATTTTGCCCGCGCGAGCTTGCGATCCGCTATTCTACTCAATTTTGCGCGAGCTTGCGATTTTGCGCGATCCCGCCCGATTCTTAAGCGAGCTCGCGCAATCCTGCGATCCTTTACTTGATTCTGCGCCGAGTTTCATCAGTCTCGGCGCAATAGATCGCGGTAAATTTAAAGATTATTTTGTTTGATTGGTTTCGGTTTTCGGCGCAGCGGCGCTTGAGTTTATATCGCCTCCGGGCGCGCTGATAGGCTGCGGCACCGAAATCTCTTTGACCGAGGCGGTGAAATTCTGCTCAGCTTCTACGGCGCTCGTTTTTTCGATGTATGCAAAATCCGCAGCGCTGCTGTAAGCCCTAGCCTTGGCTAAAAATGCCTTTTGACTCTCCCAAATCTCTTTAAAATCAGGGTTTTGCGCGCTCTGCTCGGCTAAAATTTCATCCGTCGCATTGCGAAGCGCTCGCATAATCTCTGGCGAAAATGAACGAATCTGCACGTTTGGATACTTTTTTTTCATCTCGTCCCACAGGATCGCATTTTTATAAAACGCGTCGTTGCTCGCCTGCTCGCGCACCTTCGCGATCGCAGCGTCCAAAATAGCGCGTAGATCGGCAGGCAACCTCTCCCACGCGCTTAGGCTTATTACGATCTGCTGCTCGCTCGCGGGCTCCTGCCAGCCGGTGTAGTAGTAGTTTGCGACCTTATAAAAACCAAGATCCATATCAAGCGCCGGATTCGCCCACTCGACCGCATCTATCGTGCCCATCTGAAGCGCCGTTTGCAGCTCATTTAGCGGGATCGTAGCGACCGCGACGCCCAGGCGGTTCATCACCTCTGCGCCAAGGCCCGAAATTCTAAGCTTGAGCCCTTTTAAATCCTCGGGCGAATTGATCTCTTTTTTAAACCAGCCCCCCATCTGCATACCGCTGTTTAGGACGTTAAAGACCTTTAGACCCGATTTGGCGTAAAATTTCTCCGCAAGCTGTTTGCCGCCGCCGAAATAATACCACGCGCTCCATTCATCCTTAGTCATTCCAAATGGCACCGTCGTAAACAGCATATTCGCGCTATTTTTATCTTTGTAATAATACGCCGCGGTGTAGCCCATATCGTATTTGCCGCCGCTTACCAAGTCATAGATCGCAAATGCGGCCTTGTGCTTGCTCGGCGTATCGATACTGATCTTTAGTCGCCCGCCCGACATCTGATCGGCGAGATCGGCCACGCGCTTAGCGGCATCACCTACGACCGGCATTGAAATTTCGTAGCTTTGAGCCAGCTTTAGGCGGTAAATTTTATCTTTCTTATCCGCTCCGAAAAGCGAAACGGCCAACAAAAGTCCGACAAGAACGGTTTTTTTCATATAATGCTCCAAAAATTTGAACTGGACGGAATTTTATATAAAATCATCTAAATTCACGCTTTTATAACTGGGTTTTAAGTTAAAATTTAGCACAATTGCATCAAATTTAAAGGGGGAGCAGATGCAAGAAAAACATTACGACGTGCTCATCGTAGGCGGCGGCATAACGGGTAGCGCGCTGGCATACGTGCTGGCGGAATTTAGCGATATAAAAAGTATCGCGCTTGTCGAAAAATACGAAGGGCTTGCGACGCTAAATTCCAAGGCTAGCGCAAACTCTCAGACGATTCATTGCGGCGATATCGAGACCAATTACACTCTCGAAAAGGCCGCCAAAGTAAAGCGCAGCGCCGATATGATAGTAAGATATTGCCAAAAATATGATCTTACGAACAAGCTTATATTTGAAGAGCAGAAGCTGCTTCTAGGCGTAGGAGACGATGAGACGGAGCTAATAAAGGATCGCTTTGAGAAATTTAAAGAGCTTTACCCGTATTTGCAGCTTTTTGGCAAAGAAGCGCTAAAAAAAATCGAACCCAAACTGGTATTTGACGGGCGCGGCGAGGAAAGAGCGGAGAATATCGCCGCAATGGGCGTTCAATCGGGAGTTTATACGACGATAGATTTTGGCGCGATGGCAAATTCCTTCGTGCAAAACGCCAAAAAAACAAAGGGCAAAACCTGCGATCTGTATCTAAACTCCGAGGTGCAAAATATCACCAAAATAGGCGATAAATTTTATATCCGCACCGCAAACAAGCTCTCGCTAAGCGCTGATTTCGTAGCGGTATGTGCCGGCGCGCACTCGCTGTGGCTCGCGCACCGCATGGGGCTGGGGCTCGATCTTAGCACGATCTGCATCGCGGGCAGCTTCTATCTAACCAAGCAAAAGCTTCTAAACGGCAAGGTTTACATGGTGCAAAACCCGAAGCTTCCGTTTGCCGCGCTTCACGGCGACCCCGATCTTTTGGCAGGTGGCTGCACCAGATTCGGACCTACCGCGCTTACGATGCCGAAGCTTGAGCGCTACAAGGGCTGTCGCTCGATCCCCGAGTTTTTTCAGTCTTTAAATTTCAGCGCCGATGTAGCGAAGGTCTTTTGGCAAAACTTCGGCGATAGTGACGTGAGGGATTTCCTGCTTCGCAATATCGGCTTTGAGATCCCCGTTTGGGGCAAAAAGCTTTTCGTCAAAAACGCGCGCAAGATCATACCTAGCATCCGCGAGGAGGACATCTACTACGCCAAAGGCTTCGGCGGCGTGCGCCCGCAGGTCATCTGCAAATCGCA
>NZ_CALHIK010000031.1 GCF_938030785.1 uncultured Campylobacter sp. | reverse complement strand
ATTACGCTATAAAATTTTTGGAGCTGGACGCCTACTACGGGCGGGTTTTGCTGCAGCGCGGAGAGGAGCTGCGAGCTAAATTTGAAGCTCTGGGGCTTGCAGGCGCGAACGTGACCGTGCCTTTTAAGCTCGACGCATTTAAAGCATGCGACGTCCTAAGCGAGGCGGCGCAGAAGATCGGCTCGGTAAATACGCTGGTGCTAAAAGGCAGCGCGCTGCACGGTTTTAATACCGACGCGCAAGGCTTTTTCTGCGCAATCTTGGGCTTTGGCGAGATTCGCAATGCGCTTATTTTAGGTGCGGGCGGCACGACGCGGGCAATCGGCTACGCGCTAAGCAAAAACGGAGTGAAATTCGACATTCTAAACCGCAGTGCAAAGGATTTTGACTTCGGCTGCGAGGAATTTTTTACCTATGAAAATTTCAAATTTAAAGATTACGATCTGATCGTCAATGCCACCGGCGCAGGTCTCAAAGATGACGCGCTACCAGCGCCCGAGGGGGTAATAGATGAAATTTTATCCCGCGCAAAATTCGCCTTTGATGCGATCTACGGCAAACAGACTCCGTTTTTACAAGCCGCGCGCGCAAAAAATCTGCCCGCAAAGGACGGCAAAGAGATGCTTATAAATCAAGGCGCGCTTGCTTTCAATCTCTTTTTCGGCGGCAAATTTGATCTCCAAGAGATAATTAAGCTTATGAGTTACGCCGCAAATCTTCGCTAAATTTAGAGCCGGATGCGGCGCTAAATTTTATATCGCTCAAACGATAAAATTTTATCTTGCTTTAAATTCGCTGCGTTAAACGATACGACGCCGCTAGCTTTATCTTTCACGCTGTCTGGAACGAAGCAAAATTTTAATCTAAAAAGCGACGAGGTCGCTCGACTTTTTTGAAAACGCGCGCTACGGCGCGTCGCGGCAGAGTTTGGAATTTTTTTCGAAATAGGATAAAATCAGCGCGAAATTTTTAAAATTTAAAGTTAGATTTTAATTAATTACTATATAATAAAAAATATAAACTAATAATTGCTAAAGGTTAAAATTTGATGTTTTTCGGCAAAATTTTAAAATTTTACGCGCACGGATTTGCTTCGATGAAGCTTGGCAAAACGCTATGGGCGGTGATTTTGATCAAGCTATTTATAATTTTTGTGCTACTTAAATTTTTCATTTTCGACGAAAATTTAGATTCTAAATTTAAAACCGATCAAGAAAAAATCGATTTCATCTATAAAAATTTGACTAAGGAGTAGGAATGCAAGAGCTTGCTAGCGTGGATTGGTCGAGGGCGCAGTTTGCGCTCACGGCGCTTTATCACTTTCTTTTCGTGCCCCTAACGCTGGGGCTTAGCTTTATTGTAGCGTTTATGGAGAGCCTATATGTCGCGACCGGCAAACAGGAGTGGCTCAAGATCACTAAATTTTGGCTGCGCCTTTTCGGTATAAATTTCGCCATCGGCGTCGCGACCGGCATTATAATGGAGTTTGAGTTCGGCACCAACTGGGCGAATTACAGCTGGTTCGTGGGCGATATCTTCGGTGCTCCGCTTGCGATCGAGGGCTTGCTGGCGTTTTTCTTGGAGGCTACCTTCTTTGCCGTAATGTTCTTCGGCTGGGACCGCGTAAGTAAAAAATTTCACCTTCTCTCTACCTGGCTCGTGGCGATCGGATCAAATTTAAGCGCATATTGGATCCTAATCGCGAACGCCTGGATGCAAAACCCGGTAGGCACGAGTTTTAATCCCGATACGATGCGCAACGAGATGAGTAATTTTTTAGATATCGCGCTATCTCACTTCGGAGTGGCTAAATTTTTACATACCGTAGGCGGCGGCTACATTACCGCGGCGCTTTTCGTGCTCGGAATTTCGGCGTTTTATATGCTAAAAAACAAAGACTTCGCGCTTGCTAAAAAAAGCTTCATCGTAGCGGCAAGCTTCGGTATGCTAAGCTCGCTTTTCGTGCTATTTAGCGGCGACGAGAGCGCCTATCAGGTCGCGCAAAAGCAGCCGATGAAGCTTGCGGCGATGGAGGGTCTGTATAAGGGCGAAGTAAATGCAGGCATCGTCGCGGCGGGAGTTTTAAATCCGAGCAAACTTCCCGGAGACGATAAGGAGCCGTTTTTATTTGAGATCAAGGCGCCTTACGCGCTGGGGCTGATGGCTACGAGAGGGCTTGATAATTTCACTCCGGGCATTGATGATTTGGTATTTGGAAACGAAAAATTCGGCATCGAAGGTGCTGATAAAAAGATCGAAAAAGGCAAAATCGCCCTGCAAGCGCTAAAGGATTACAAGGCCGCCAAAGACGCGAATGACACCGCGGCGATGCAGCAAGCGCGCGAAATTTTATTCGGCAACCAAAATATGCAAAATTTAGGCTACGGCTACTTTGACGACGCGAAGCAGATCGTCCCTCCCGTGGCGCTTACCTTTTACAGCTTCCACGTGATGGTGGCTTTGGGAAGCTATTTTATCTTGCTATTTTTCGTGACGCTATTTTTGGCGATGCGAAAGAATCTCGCCGAATACAAAAAAATTCTATGGCTTTGCGTCTTTAGCATTCCTCTGGGATACGTCGCGTGCGAGGCGGGCTGGATCGTGGCCGAAGTAGGGCGCCAGCCGTGGGCGATACAAGATCTTATGCCGGTGGGTGTCGCGGCTACGAGCCTAGCGGGAACGAACATAATGATCTCGTTCGCGCTCTTTGCGGTTTTATTTACGGTTTTATTCATAGCCGAGATAAAGATCATGCTAAAACAGATAAAGATAGGATTTTAAGATGCACGAAATTTTTCAAATTTATTGGTGGTGCGTGGTTTCGCTTCTGGGCGGAATTTTGGTTTTTATGCTCTTCGTGCAGGGCGGTCAGACGCTGCTTTTTACGCTGGCGAAAAATGAGACCGAGAAGGATTTTATAATAAATTCCATCGGCAAGAAATGGGAGCTTACGTTTACTACGCTCGTTATGTTCGGCGGGGCGTGCTTTGCGGCGTTTCCGCTATTTTATGCGACCAGCTTCGGCGGTGCGTATTGGGCGTGGATGGCTCTGCTTTTTTGCTTTATAATCCAAGCCGTCGCTTACGAATACAGAAAAAAGCCCGATAATTTCTTGGGCGCTAAAACTTATGAAATTTTTCTTTTCATAAACGGCTCGCTGGGTACGATCCTGCTTGGCATCATCGTCTCGACGCTTTTTAGCGGCAGCGAGTTTGCGCTGGGCGATAATAATTTCGTGCAGTGGAAAAACCCCGCTCGCGGGCTTGAGGCGCTAGTAAATCCGTTTAATTACATCTTGGGAGCCGCGCTATTTTTCTGCGCTAGGACGGGAGCGAGCTTATACTTGATGAATAATATCGCCGAGCCCGAAATGATCGCTAAGCTCAAAGCTTCGCTTAAATTTAACGCTAGCGCTTTTTTGGTATTTTTCATCGCGTTTTTGGCGTGGGTCTTGCTAAAGCAGGGCTACGCAGTCGGCGCGGGCGGAGTCGTAAGTCTCGAGAGTTTTAAGTATCTGCATAACTACCTAAGCCTACCTGCTGCGCTAATCTTGCTACTGCTAGGCGTAGTGCTGGTGCTAGTGGGGATATTCAAAGGCGCATTTACAAGCAGCGTGCGCGGAGTATTTTTCTACGGCGTGGGCGTCGTATGCGCGGTAACGAGCGTATTCTTGATCCTGGGTCTAAACAACACGGCGTTTTATCCGTCAAATTTCGACCTGCAAAGCTCGCTTTCGATAAGCAACGCAAGCTCGAGCCTCTATACGCTTAAGACGATGTTTTACGTATCGTTTCTAGTGCCTTTCGTGCTGGGTTATATAAGCTACGTTTGGTGGTTGATGGACGCTAAGAAGCTCGATAAAGAGGGGTTTTCAAACGAGCATTATTAGGCGCGCCCGCTCTCATGCGCGGCTTTTGCGAGTCGTGTGGCGGCGAGGCTGCTCGCGTGCGTGGCACTGCGTGCTTTTGCGCTTGGTTAAATTTCATATCGGCGGCGCTTTTTGCGCGCCGCATTTATAAAAAATTTTAAGGATTAAAAATGGTCAAATCTTTAGTTTTCATCGCGATTTGGATAATCTTGCTAATCGCGAGCTATAAATTTATAAAGCTAAACATTACTTATCAAGAAAAAAGAGAGCAGTAAAAGCGTAGAAATTTTAAAAGTTTACGTCCCGGAATTTCGCTTTAAATTTAGAAAGCGAAATCTAGGGCCGCAAGGTGCGGGCGAAATTTTATCTAGCCCTTGTAGTCGATATTTTTTTCAAACTCTTTAAGTCGCATATGGATTGAGCGCAGCTCCGTGATCGTCGTCCAGTTATTCATAAAAATACTAAAACTTCCGCGCACTTGATTAAAGGCGTTGCTGACTTGAACCATAACCCCAAGCGTAATTACCTTGGTAAATAATCCAGGACCCATTATTAAGTAAGGTACGATCATTAGGAACTGCGAGAATGAGTTGAACCACATATCAAAATAGCAGTAGTGCAGGTATAGTTTGAAATAGTTATATTTGATCTTATCGAATAGCGAAAGAATTTTTTCCTCATCCGCGTAATTTATCTTATCCTCTTCTGCAAAAACAAGCTCTTTTCTAAACGCCGCCTCG
Source organism: uncultured Campylobacter sp. (assembly GCF_938030785.1). GTDB lineage: Bacteria > Campylobacterota > Campylobacteria > Campylobacterales > Campylobacteraceae > Campylobacter_B. Next base: position 43,745 of record NZ_CALHIK010000031.1, on the reverse strand, counting down.
ACCTTTTGGTTATTGTATTCCAGTCTCGGCAGATACCAACCCACTAGCCAAGAAATTATTAATCCACCAATGCTAACTAAAAGCGCGATCCAGACGAGCGAGCCGGGGATTTTTTTTAGAAATTCAAAAGGGACATTGCTACTAAGTTCCCACAGCACCGGTATGAACGCAAACAGCGTCATAGCCGCCGAAAGCACTCTCGTACCCATCTCTTCGATAGTTTTTGAGAAACGAAAGATATCCTCTTGGATACGTTGCGAGCTTCCTTCGATATCCTTGCTTACCTTTTTCCAGTATGAAAAATAGGAAAACGTCATCGCTTCTCGCCATTTAAATGCCCAAACCCGCGCTGCGTATCGCTCCGAAATTGCAGAGACTACGTAGGGCATCGCTATCCATAAAAAAATCTTCATCTGCGCGTAGAAATCACCTAGCGTATGGCGATCTACGTTTTGGCACAGATCGTAAAACGCGCGATACCATTCGTTTATTCGCACATTTAAAGTAGTTTGATACCAATTGATCGCAATTAGAAAAAATATTCCGGAATATGCCCAAAATGCCCATTTTTTGCTTTTAAAAAACGAAGCAAACATCAATGCTCCTTTGGATTTAAGATTGCCGTAAATAGATGCTCGCGAAGTATCCTTGCAGCTTCCTGCACGTCTGCGCTTTTTACCGCATTTATGCTTGCCGCGTAGCTTTTTTCGTCATAGAGCGGATAGCCGTAAAGCGCGTTTGCGGCGATGTTGCCAAGCCAAAAATCATTCGTCTGCGCAGCTCTTTTGGTCGATAAAATTTGCGCTTTTTTGAAATTTTGCAGTTCGTTATCTTTTGCGCCCGAATTTTCGATCTGTTTTAAAATTTCGCGCACCTCCGCGACGACCGCGGCTGTATTTTTCGGCTCGCACGAAAAGGAGACGTTCAGGCTCGCAGCGATATGTGGGAACTGCACGTACGAGCTTCTTACCAGAGCCGAGTAAATTTGCCCGCGCGCCTCTCTAATCTGCTCGACGATGCGCGTATCGACTACGCTTCTTAGAGCTTGAAATTTATATGTGTTTGCAAAGTCGAAATTCCCGAGTTCGTAGTTTAAAAAGATCATCTGCACTTCGCTTTTATCGCTATCGCCGTAGTTTTGCTCAAGCGTGCCGTTTGCGGTTTTAAGCGCAGGGATTTTCGGCGCGGCGCTCCCTTTGGAAGGCTTTAAATTTCCCACGTATTTTGCCAAAATTTCTTTCGCGGCTTTCGGATCAAAATCGCCGCTAAGTATGAAGATGAAATCCCCCGCACCCGATAGAATTTCATCTGCATCCTTTTGAAACTCGCTTAAATTTGCGTTTTTTACGTCGCTGGCGCTTAGGGGCAGCTTTTGAGAAAGCCCTTCCACGTAGAGCGATTTTAAAATTTGCTCGCTAAATTTAAACTGCGCCGTCTCGTCGCGCAGCGCGATCGCCGAGAGTGCGTCGGTTTGGTATTTCACAAACGCGGACTCGTGGATTAGCGGCTCGCTAAATCTCGCGTATAGCTCGCGCGCCATAGCCTGCAGATCCTTGCTCGCGCTGCTCCCTCTAAAACCGCTGGTGGAATCGTCCATTCTAAATTTAAGCGCATAATCGAACTTCGCTGTCAGGCGCTTGGCTTCATATTCGTTGAGGCTGCCGATCGTGCCGGAGTTTAACAGCGAGGTTAAAATTTCGCCCCTTGCCCTGCCGAGATTTGCGTAGCCTCCGCGCCTAACCGCTACTATTTTGACTCGATTTTTTTCGCTTTTAAGTGGCTTTAAAATCACCTTCGCGCCGTTAGAAAATTCTAAAATTTCAGTGCCGCTGCCGCCCTTTTTCGCGCTAAATTTCGCAGGGTTTAAATTTGCGCCCGCAAGTTCCTTTTTGCCGAGCGACGCGCCGCTAAAATCAAACGGCACGGCGTCTGCGTAGAGTTTGTTTACATCGGCCTCGCTAAGACCCAAATTTTTAGTAGAAATAAGCTCGGTAAAGTGCGCGCCGTCCGTGATCCGCAAGAAAAATTCATTCACGTCCTTAAGCGTAATCTCGTCTAAAATTTTAAGACTTAGATCGTGCTCGTCCTTTTTGCTGAGCTTGAAATTTCCGTTTTGCACGTAGTCTAGGATCGCGTCTACTTGCGAGCCCTGCGTGTCGTTTTTGAGCAGGTCCGCTTCGACACTATTTTTAAGCCTCTCCTTTACGCTTTCAAAATCCTCGGCGGAAAATCCGTGCTCGCGAACCCCTTTGATCGCGCTAAAAAGGCTGCTAAGCGTCGCGTTGGTATCGAAGTCGAAGATATTGGCGCTTAGACTGTAGAGTCTGCGGCTTTTAAACAGATCGTCCGAGCCGAAATAGGCTTTAAGCGGCGTTTTGGAGTTTACGTTCATCGCGTCGTAGCCTAGACTCATCAGGCTTGCGACATAGACTTGCAGCCAAGCGTTTTTAAACGTGCCCACGGTGGAAAGCGGCTCGTATTCGCCCGCGTAGAGCACGCTAGCGACGTTGGTGCCAAGCTCGGTTTCGTAGATGTTTGAAAAGCCCGCTTTAAAGGGACGCAGGTGTAGATCGCGCGGTATGCGCTCGCCTTTCGGCTTAAGAGAGCCGAAATGCCCCTCTATCAGCGCCTTTATCTTATCCACGTCCACGTCGCCCACGACGATCACGCTAATGGAGCTTGGAAGGTAGTTGCGCGCGTAGAATTTTTTCAGCTGCTCGCTCGTAGCGCCCGAGATTATCTCGTTTTTGCCGATCGGAAAGCGCCTTGCAAAGATAGAATCGGGATACAGATAAGCGGCGCGCTTTTCGTAAAAGCGCCTCTCGAAGTCTTTTTTGGCTTCCTCTAGGATGACGCCCTTTTCCTTTTGCGTCTCGTTTTCGTCAAATTTAACGCCGCCCGCGTAATCTTGCAGCACCAAAAATACGTCCTTTAGCGTCTCGTCATTAACCTGGGCTTGGATATTGTAGGTGGTGTTTTCAAAGCCCGTTTGCGCGTTTAGATCGGCGCCGAATTTTACTCCCAGGCGCTGCAAGGTATGAACTAGCTCGTTTTTATCGAAGTGCTCGCTGCCGTTGAACGCCATGTGCTCGACGAAGTGCGCAAGACCCTGCTCGTCGTCATTTTCATCTACGCTGCCCGCAGCTACGTCGAGGTAAAAAAGCGCGCTTTTTTTCGGTACGTCATTTTTGAGGATATAAAATTTCACGCCGTTTGCCAGCTCGCCGCGCACGACGTTTTCGTCAAATTTAAGCGGAGCGGCGGGATCTAGAGCGGCGTTAGCGGAGCTTAGGAAGCAAAGAGCTGCCGAGATAAAGAGTATAAATTTTTTCATAATTCTCCTTGATATTAAAGCTCGGAATTCTACCCAAAGGTAGTTTAAATTATAATTTGCTTGCTAAATTTTATCGTTTAAATTTAGCGATAAATTTTAGGATTTAAATTTTGAAATTTAAAGAGGCGATGGCGGATGGAATTTTAAAATTTAGTAAATTTGGAAATTTTAAAAATTCCGCCACCTTTTAAATTTGGCGGCGGAATTTCAGGATTTTTTTGAAATGAAACTAATGCGAGATTTATAGATTATTCGCGTTTTTATCTAGATACTCTGCGACGCCTTTAGGGCTTGCTTTCATGCCTGCATCGCCTTTTTGCCAGCCTGCAGGGCAGACCTCGCCGTGCTCGTTTGTAAATAGCATCGTATCGACCATTCTTAGCATCTCGTCGATATTGCGGCCGAGCGGTAGGTCGTTGATGACTGCGTGGCGGACGGTGCCGTCTTTGTCAAGTAGGAAGCTGCCGCGAAGCGCTACGGCGTTGCCGAACAGCACATCGAAGCTGCGCGCGATATCTTTTGTGATATCCGAAACTAGCGGGAACTGCACTTTGCCGATACCGCCTGCGTTTACCGGAGTGTTTTTCCACGCAAGGTGGGTAAACTCGCTATCGCAGCTAACGCCGATAACTTCGATGCCTTTAGATTTGAAATCTTGATATCTGTGATCGAATGCAATGATCTCGCTTGGGCAGACGAAGGTAAAGTCTTTTGGATAAAAGAATACTACCGCGCCTTTTTCGCCGATATTTTTATAGAGGTTGAAATCCTCGACTATCTCGTTGCTGCCTAAAACAGCGCTTGCCGTAAAATCAACGGCTTTATTGGTTACTACCATGTTATTTCTCCTTGTTAATAAAATTTATGATGGCGATTATACATTTTAAAACTTTATATTTGCTGAAATTTGATGAAAATTTCTATATAATAAAATTTATTTGTTCGATAATATTAAATTTTATCATTTTTTAAATTTAGTATGTTATCATTACTCCGCATTTTTTGATAAAGGAGAAATAATGGCTGTAAAAATTACCGATATTTGCATAAGCTGTGGCTCATGCATTGACGAGTGCCCGGTAAATGCGATCGTGGACGATAGCGATAACCCAAGCGGCGAGGATAGCTACTACGTATACGCGGATAAATGCGTCGAGTGCGTGGGCTATAACGACGAGCCGGCTTGCGCTAGCGCCTGTCCGACCGACGGTTGTATCGTCTGGAGCGATATCGTAGCTGGCCAACCTAGCAGAGATTCCATAGGTGCGGATCTACGCAGCGGAGATACCCCGGTATTTGCTTAGCAGATAAAATTCCGCGATCAAATGCGCGGAATTTTAATTCATTCAATCCTTAAATAAATTTTAACCTATTTTTCGATACAATCCGCCTTTCACTTTAAGGAGATTATATGCAGCAAACGCTTTCTATTATTAAGCCTGATGCCGTTAAAAAGGGCGTTATCGGCAAAATTATCGATCGTTTTGAAAGCCACGGACTAAGAATCGCGGCGGCTAAAAAATTATGCCTAAGCGCCGAAGATGCAGGTAAATTTTATGAAATTCACAAAGACCGCCCTTTTTATAAGGATCTGATTGAGTTTATGACTAGCGGCCCGGTGGTCGTAATGGTGCTTGAAGGCGATGATGCGGTAGCTAAAAATCGCGCTCTAATGGGCGCTACCGATCCGAAAAAAGCGGATAAAGGCACTATCAGAGCGGACTTTGCGGACAGCATCGACGCTAACGCCGTTCACGGCAGTGATAGCCTAGAAAACGCAAAAACTGAAATCGCATTTTTCTTTGCGAAAAGAGAAATTTGCTAAGAGTGTCGCGTGAAAATCGCTTTTGCTAAAATTTCCGCCGCGCCCGTGCCGTTTGAAATTTTCCGAGACGGACTTAAGTTTAGCGGAAATTTAAAACGAAAAGACTCTAAGTTTATCGAGTGCAGAGGCGAAATTAAGGGTAAAATTCCATACATTTGCGATCGCTGCGGCAAAGAATTTGATCTTGATGTGAGCGAGAGCGTAAATTTGCTTTTAAGCGAAGGTGTTTTTAACGACGAAAGACACGAGAGCTTGGACGTTATGGAGTTTTTCGGCGCCGAAGTTGATGTGGATGAAATTTTAAGAAGCGAAACGGAAGCTTTTAAAAGCGACTATTTTTATTGCGAAGAATGCAAGAATTAAATTTATAAAGGAGAAAAAATGGCAGTTCCAAAGCGAAGAGTTAGTAAAACTCGTGCGGCGAAAAGACGCACTCACTACAAAGTGACCCTTCCGATTCCCGTCAAAGATAAAGACGGAAGCTGGAAAATTCCGCATAGAATAAACAAAACTACGGGCGAATATTAATCCGATGATTTCCGTTGCTATAGACGCGATGGGCGGTGATTTCGGCTGCGAGCCGATAATAAACGGAGTCGTAGATGCGCTGCGAGAGCGTAAATTTAATGCATTTTTGGTAGGCGATGAAGCTAGCATTAAGCCTTTTATCCCGCAAGGTTATGGGTTTGAGAAGTATATCACTTACGTAGCTGCAAGCGAAGTCTTTGAGATGAAAGAGGGTGCTACGGACGCGCTTAAGCGCAAAGAAAGCAGCATCTTTAAGGCGGTCGATCTGGTAAAAAGCGGCACTTGCAAAGCCGTGGTATCCGCAGGACACAGCGGCGCTACGATGAGTCTTGCTACGCTTCGCATAGGCAGACTAAAGGGCATTTTGCGCCCCGCAATCGCTACGCTGATGCCAAATTCCATAGGCGGACGCACGCTCGTGCTGGATGTAGGCGCTTATGTGGATTGTAAGCCCGAGAATTTGTTTCAATTCGCGATTATGGGCGAAGCATACGCCAAAGAGATAATGGGATTGCGCGCGCCTCGCATAGGTTTACTATCCAACGGCGAGGAGGATAGTAAAGGCAACGAGGTAACGAAAGAAACCTTTCAGATGCTTAAGAATATGAAAAATTTTATCGGCAACGTCGAAGGCAATCAAATTTTTGACGGCTCGGTAGATGTGGTCGTATGCGACGGATTCATCGGCAACATTATGCTAAAATCCAGCGAAGGCGTCGCAAGCACCATAGGCAAGCTCATCAAAAACGAGACGAAAAAATCCCCTATCGCTATTGCGGGCTCCCTCTTGATGAAGCGCGTTTTTAAAATAATCAAAAAAAGCACTGACTACGACGAATACGGCGGCGCGCCGCTTTTAGGCGTCAAAGAATGCGTCATTATAAGCCACGGCAAAAGCACTCCGAAAGCCGTTAAAAACGCGATCTTTCAAGCGCTTAAATTTGCAGACTCCAAAATCAACTCCGCGATAGAAAGCGAAATTTCTTCAAACGAGCAAAAATGAAAAAAGCCTCGATGATCTCGATCGCAGCATATGTACCGAGTCAAATTCTAACCAATTTCGATCTTGAAAAAATGGTCGAAACCGACGACGAGTGGATTGTAAAGCGTACGGGAATTCGCGAGCGCCGCATCGCAAAGGGCGAGACCACTAGCGATTTGGGTATGAAGGCCGCAGCGCTTGCGATCGAGCGTAGCGGCTTGCAAAAAAATGAGATCGATGCGATAATCTGCGCCACGATCTCGCCCGATTATTTCTGCATGCCCTCGACTGCGTGCGTCATCGCGGATAAACTGGGCTTAAATTTCGGTATTACGGCATTTGATATAAATGCCGCCTGTACGGGCTTCATTTATCTTTTAGAGCTTGCAAAATCCCTCATCGAGAGCGGCGCCAAAAAACACGTGCTGATAATCGGCACGGAAAAACTCAGCTCAATAGTCGATTGGAGCGACCGCGCTACGTGCATACTCTTCGGCGACGGCGCAGGTGCTGCAGTTATCGCGGCGCGCGACGATAATGAAATCATCGACATTCATACCGCCAGCGACGGCAGTAAGGGCGATCTTCTCATTACCCCGGCTCCTGGCAGCGTCAATCCGCTTAGCAGGAAGATCATCGACGAAAAGCTGGGCTTTATGCAGATGGCGGGGCGCGAGGTCTTTAAAATCGCGGTGCCGACGCTCAGCAACGACGTCGTAGAGATTTTGGAGAAAAATAAAATTTCGCCCGAGCAGGTCGATCTTTTTATCCCGCACCAGGCAAATTTACGCATTATCGAGGCGGTCAAGGCGAGACTGGAGTTTAGCGACGAGCAGTGCGTGCTTACGATCGGCAAATACGGCAACACAAGCTCAGCGTCGATCCCGATGGCGATAAATGACGCTTACGAAAGCGGCAGGCTCAAAAATGGCTCGCTCATATTGCTTGATGCGTTCGGCGGCGGCTTTACCTGGGGCAGTGCGCTTTTGAAATTCGGCGGCAAGAGCGTTAATTAGCGCTTTGCAAAATGAAGCCTGCTAAATTTACTCGCTATTAAATTTCGCGAGACTTAAGAGTTAAAATTCTAAACCGACTTACAAAACTAACTTCAAATTTATATCCGTTCCCACATAAATTTCAAAATTTTAAAATACGTATTAAGATGAAAAATCATATTGCCGCTTTGTGCGTTAGTTTCTGCGCAAGATAATAAAACGGCGTTAGCCTGGGCGCTGGAGCTGCTTTTAGAGGTAGGTTTTATAAACCCAAAAGCAGCATCCAGGTGCTACCCATGCCCTATAAATTTAACTACGGCGGATTTGGGCGAATATCTGCGCGCGTGGCGATAAAAGAGGTAATGGCTATAGAAGTAAGGGGGGTGTCCTATTTATGCCGATTTAGTTACAACTTTTGCTTATCCTCGCCCCTAGCTACGATATGTTTTTAAAAATAAAAGCGATTGCTATTTTGGCATGGATGGCGGTGAGCGGAGCGGCGCAATTGCGTCAAGCTACAAGCCCTAACAAAAGTCGGCGCACTTTGTGCGAGCTGCGGATATTTTTGGATTTAACGGCGCGGAGAAGCTCATCGCCGCTGCTAGTACTCGAAGATTTTTGCACGAATTTATCGTACTCGCAGATCGCGGACGGCGAACGCGAGAGTGTGTTTCGCGGCGATTTTGTATAAATTTTAAATCCAAATTTTATATGGATCAAATTTTGATTTAGTTTTTAAAATTTGATCTAAAATCATTTAAAATTTGCCGCCCGGCGATGAAATTTTAAAATTTCAAAGAGACAAAATTTTAAATTTCGTACTTTTCGATGATGCCTTTGATCTCTTTTAGCATGGCGAGCGCCGCCTCTATCTCGACGCGGCGGGTGCTTACGCTCTCCACGTTCGCGCCCACGCTCACCCCTTTTTCCAGGGCGTATCGGTAGATGAACTCAAACATCTCCACGCACAGCGCCACCGAGCTTTGCAAGATATCGACGCTGTTTATCAGCCGCTGCTGCAAAAACTCCGGTATCGAGATGCCTAGCCACTTCATAAACTCAAGCGTCTTGAGGCTGCCGCACGGCGTGAAAGTAAAGATTATAGGCACTTTCTCACACTCCAAAGCAGCGTAATCGTCGATGAAATTTTTAGCGTTTTGCACGTTGTAAACCGCCTGAGTGATAAAAAACTCGCAACCGCTCGCCGTTTTCTCCGCGACTTTGAGGTGTTCGTCGCGGTTTTTTTCGTGGCGCTCGGGTATGCAGATACCGCCTACGCAAAGATGCGGCGCCGCTTCGTTTTTTATCTCATAGGCACGGCTTAAGTGTAGCTTGCACTCTTCGTCTTTTGAGCTTGCTCCCACGAAAACGCCGAGCTCGCTCGCCTTGTGTTTTAAAATTTTGCGAAATTCCTCCTCGTCGTATTTTCCTACGGCGCGGTAGATGATCGCCTCTTTATCGGTGCGCAGATACTGCTCGTAATAAAGTGCCGGATCGATCGTGTGGGAGAATTCAAACGTGCGCTTTTGCTGTGTGCGGGCGCTTTCGTCTTGTAGATCGTAGATGATGATGCCGTCGCATTCGCAGCCGTTGATGCGCTGCGAGCGTAGCTCGCTAAGACGCGCGAGATCCTCCGGGGTGGAGCTGATTTTGGGCGGAACTATGCCGTAGAGCAAAATTCCGCTCTTTTTGTTTTTGATTTTTTCTTTTAACACCTGTATTTCTCCTGATTTGGCACGCATTGTAGCAAATTTAAATTTAAAAATTTAAATGATATAATGGCGCCCGATCTAAAATTTAAGGAATTTACGTGAAGAGCTTACAAGAAAATTTAAAGCTTTTTTATCTGGGGCTCGAAAACAGCGAGCCGTTTTTGTATAAAAACAAGGATCTGACGACTCATGCGCTTATCATAGGAATGACCGGTAGCGGCAAGACGGGACTTGGCATCACGCTATTAGAGGAAGCCGCGATCGATAATATCCCATCCATCATCATCGATCCAAAGGGCGATTTAACGAATTTAGCTCTTACTTTCCCGCAGATGAGGGCCGAGGATTTTGAGCCCTATATCGACGAGGCCGAGGCGCAAAACAAAGGCCTTAGCGTGCGCGAGTTCGCCGAGCAGACCGCAAATACCTGGCGCGAGGGGATCGAGGGCTCGTATCAAGATCTGGCGCGGGTGGAGCTTTTGAAAAACAGCGCCGATTTTAGAATTTATACGCCCAAATCAAGCGCAGGGCTTGGCATCAGCCTACTAAGCGACTTTGAAGCGCCGAAAGGCTTAAACGAAGAGGATCTGAATAATTACATCGGCGGTATCGCCACTAGCGTGCTAAGCCTCGCAGGGATTAGCAGTGATAATCTCAGCTCGCCGGAATTTTTACTGATCAGCCAAATTCTGTCCTACCATTTTAACAAAGGCGAGGGGGTGAGCGTGGTGGATCTCATCGCGCAGATCGGCAACCCGCCATTCGATAAAATCGGCGTTTTCGACGTTAATACTTTTTTTCCGAGCGATAAGCGAATGGCGCTTGCGATGAAGATTAACGCGCTCATCGCAAGTCCGAGCTTTAAGCTTTGGTGCGAGGGTGAGCGGCTAAATATCGCCAAGATGCTCTTTGATGAAAACGGCAGGGCGAGGGCGAATATATTTTCCATCGCGCATCTAAACGACGATGAGAGGATGTTTTTCGTCACGCTGCTTTTGGGCGAGATGATCAAATGGATGCGCACCACCAGCGGTACGAGTTCCTTGCGCGCCGTGCTTTATATGGATGAAATTTACGGCTTCTTCCCGCCAAACGGCAATCCGCCGAGCAAAACTCCGATGCTTACGCTGCTAAAGCAGGCTCGCGCATTCGGACTTGGCTGCGTATTATCAACGCAAAACCCGGTCGATCTCGATTATAAGGGACTTAGTAATATCGGTACGTGGTTTATCGGGCGCTTGCAGACCGCGCAGGATAAGGAGCGCGTCATCAGCGGTCTAAGCGGCATCGGCTCAAATCCGATCGACAAAAGCGTGCTGATGGAGAAAATTTCAAATCTCAAAAAGCGAAATTTTTTGGTAAAAAACATCAATGAGGACGTGCTGCGAGTGATCGAGACGCGCTTTGCGCTAAGCTATTTAAAGGGCCCTTTAAGCAACGAGCAAATTTCAAATTTAATGAAAGACAAAAAGGCTGAAATTTCATCCGTGCCGGGCGCCGCGCAAGGCGTCAAATCCGCCGGCTCCGCCAAACCCGTAGTTTCTGCTGAAATTTCGCAGCTTTATAGCTACGGCGCGAGCCTTGAGCTAAGCCCGTATCTATATGCAAGCGCGAAGATGCGATTTTGCGACAAGGGGGTTGATTTTACGCAGCAGCGCTCCTTTTTGCTTTCGCTTTCAGACGGGGGCGAAATAGATTGGAGCGAGGTGAGCACGCGAGAGGTCGCAAATTTAAGCGCACAGGAGCAGACGGGCTCCAGCTACGGCGCGCTTCCTAGCTTTATCGCGGGAGCGAAAAATTTAAACGCTCAGCTTAAAGGCTTTAAGGAGTGGATCTACCGCAACGAAAAGTTAGAACTTTTTAGCGCGCTTGATCTGCTCTCAAAACCGGGCGAGAGTAGGGAGGAGTTTTTTGTGCGCCTAAGCGATAAGGCGAATGAAATTTTAGAGGCAAAAACCGACGAGATCGCGGCTAAATTTGAAAAGGAAAAGGCGCGCCTTGAGGATAAAATTTCGCGCGCTAGCGAAAAATATGAGAAGGAAAAAAGCGACGTGCTAAGCCGCGGCGTAGATACCGCGCTAAGCATAGGCGGAGCGATATTGGGAGCGTTTTTAGGCCGCTCGCGCAGCGCCGGCAACATCTCCAAAGCGATCAGCGGCGCAAAGAGCGCGCATAAAATTTTAAATGAACGAAGTGAAGCCAAAAATGCACAAAACAGCCTAAGCGCGCTGCAAGAGGAGCTGGAAGTGCTTACGCAAAAATTTGAGGGCGAAGTGGACGCGCTAAAACAGAGCCTGGATCTAAAAAATATCAAGCTTGAAACGAAGGAAATCGCGCCTAAGAAAACGGACATTTACGACGAGAAAATTTCACTGCTTTGGAAGAGTTAAAGGGATTTTATGAAAAAATCGGGAATTTTAGAATTTTTACTTAGCATCGTTACAGCGCCAAATTTTTGGTGCTACGTCGCGGCGTATCTGATCGCTGCGATCCCCTTTGGGCTGCTGATCGGCAAATACCTCGGCGGCGTGGATATCAAAAGCGAGGGCAGCGGCTCCATAGGCGCTACCAACGTCCTTCGCGTCTTAAAAACTCGCGATCCGCAAAAAGCAAAAAAGCTCGCGATCCTCACCGTCGCTTGCGACGCGCTAAAGGGCGTCCTGCCGATACTGATCGCGCGAGCCTTGGGCTTTGATCAAAACGTGCTGTGGGGTATGGCGGTCTTTGCGGTGGTAGGGCATTGCTTCAGCCCGTATCTGAAATTTAACGGCGGCAAGGGCATTGCGACGGGAGCCGGCGTGCTTGCCTGCTTTATCCCTATCGAGCTCATTATCGCGCTTGCAGTTTGGTTTATAGTCGGCAAGACGGTTAAAATTTCATCCGTAGCATCGCTTGCAGCAGCGCTCGCTCTAGTTATCGCAAGTTACGTGATCCATCCACAGATGCCGGGCATCAATACCCACGCGCCGATCTTTCTGATAGTTTTCATCGTATTTTACAAACACGCGCCGAATATCGCAAGATTGCTTAAGGGCGAGGAAAAGCGCGTAGTATGATTAAAATTTTAATCGAAAAGCTGGAATTCGGCGCGATAATTGGGACGTTAGATTTTGAGCGCAAGCGCGAACAGCGCGTGTGGGTATGGGCGAAGTTCGGAGCGAAGGAATTTATCGACTACGCGCGGGTTTGCGAATATATCAAAGCGGAGCTTCGCGAGAAAAAATTTCGCCTCGTAGAGGACGCGCTAAGATACTTCGCGCAGGAGTTTCACTCAAAATTTCGCTCTATGAATTATTTTTATATGAAAATTTTAAAACCCGAAATTTTACAAGACGCAAACGTCGGCGCAGAAATCGAGATAAAATTTTAAAATTTCTTTAAAAAAACTTGAAATTTTGCTTAAAATATGTTAGAATCGCCGCAAAATTTTAAGGTAAGGAAATTAAATGAGAATTTTAATAGTCGAGGATGAGGTAACTTTAAACAAGACGATAGCGGAGGGGCTAGCGGAGTTTGGGTATCAGACAGACAGCTCGGAAAGTTTCAAAGACGCCGAGTATTACGTGGGTATTCGAAATTACGATTTAGTGCTGACCGATTGGATGCTTCCTGACGGCAACGGTATCGATCTCATCGCTCTTGTTAAGCAAAAATCTGCGCGAACCTCGGTCGTCGTGCTATCTGCAAAAGACGATAAAGAAAGCGAGATCAAAGCACTTCGCGCGGGTGCGGATGATTTTATCAAAAAGCCTTTCGATTTTGACGTTTTGGTAGCGCGCCTTGAGGCTAGACTTCGCTTCGGCGGCTCAAATATCATCAAAATCGACGATCTCATCATCGATCCGGACGAAGAGAAGATCACCTATCTAGGTCAAGAGATCGAGCTGAAGGGCAAGCCGTTTGAGGTGCTAACTCACCTGGCACGCCACAGCGATCAGATCGTAAGCAAAGAGCAGCTATTAGACGCTATCTGGGAGGAGCCTGAGCTCGTTACGCCAAACGTGATCGAAGTCGCGATCAATCAAATTCGCCAGAAAATGGATAAGCCTCTAAATATCTCTACGATCGAGACCGTTCGCAGACGCGGATATAGATTTTGCTTTCCACAAAAAGCCTAAGAGTCCGCTTTGTAATACAATTAGCATCCGCTTCATTGATGCTAATTGTCGTTTTTTCGGTAATGCTCTATAATTATATGAGAATTACCATCTTCGAAACCCCCGTACAAAACCTTCTCGTAAGAGCGCAAAAAATTTCGGAAGCCTCCGTGCCGATAGATAAAATTTCGTCTTTTCTGCAAGATACCGCGGGCGAATATGAGAGTAAAATCATCGAAAACGGCGGGCTGAATAAGCCTAAATTTATCGAAAGCTCCGAGGGCGGCAGGAGCTATTTGCAGCTGCACTACCCCTACGGCAAGGATAAAATTTTAAGCATTAAAACCGATGTAAGCCTATACACTGATATCGTAAATCAGATACTCGCAGATATTATTTTGGTAAATTTAGTGATGATATTTTTGGTGGTGTTTTACGCGATGCTTCTTTCTCGCACGCTGCTGATGCCGATTAAAACGATTAGCCAGAGGCTCGCTTCGGTGGATGAAAAATTTTTAAAACCTATCGACGGAGCCGAAATTCCAAGCGAATTTAGCCCGCTTTCAAACAGCATAAACCGCCTACTTGAGCGCATTGAAACCTTCATTTTATATCAAAAAGAGCTTTTCATCGGCATCGCGCACGAGCTTAAGACTCCGCTGGCGGTGATGAAAACCAAAAACGAAGTTACGCTAATTAAGCCGCGCGAGAGTGAGAAATATATCGAGGCGCTTAAAAATAATAACGACTCGATCGATAATATGAATAAGATGATCAGCTCGATCCTGGAGATCGGGCGGCAGGAGGGGGCGCAGTTTGAGGCGCCCGAGCAGACCGATATGATCGCTTATCTTAAGGAGCTCTGCGTAAATTTCACGATCTTGGCGCGCACCGTTTCAAAGGATGTCGAGCTAAGCTTAAGCCCAGAAAAGCTCGATATTTCGGTACAGAAGAGCCTTTTTATGCACGTGATTCAAAATTTCGTCCAAAACGCCATAAAATTTTCACCCGACGGCGAAAAGGTACTAATCGAGAGCGAAATTTCGGACGGAAATTTCATCGTGCGGGTCGCAAACAAAGGCGAGCCGCTTAACGAAGAGATCGATTATTTCGCCCCTTTTAAGCGCTACGGCGGTAAGCCGGGGGCGGGGCTTGGGCTATTTTTAGCCAAAAACGCAGCACAAGCGATGGGCGCGCAGGTGGATCTTAAAAACGACCGATCCCGCCATCTAATTGTCGCGAGCTTCAAACTTCCGCTGAAAAATTTAAAAAACAATCCGAAATTTCGCTATTTTAAAACAAAATGAAGCTTTTTATGGTATAAAAACGCCATAATTTTTTTCAAAGGTTATGGTTATATGTCATTATTGATTACAAAAGAATGCATCTGCTGCGACGCGTGTCGCGAGGAGTGCCCTAATGAAGCTATTTTTGAGGATGAGCCGGTTTACATTATAGATGCCGATCGATGCTGCGAATGCGTCGAGGATTACTCTGAGCCCGCTTGCATCGTGGTTTGTCCCGTCGAGTGTATCATCACCGACCCCGATAATATCGAGACGGCGGACGAATTGAAATACAAACACGTCCATATGGAAATTTAAATGCCCAAGCGCGTCGCCGTCATAGATCTGGGCTCAAATTCCGCCAGAGTCGTGATTTTCGAGCGCACGAGCAGGCTCGGGTTTTTCATTTTGGCCGAGTACAAGATCAAGATCCGCCTAGGCGAGGGCGCCTACGAAAACGGCGGAATTTTAACTCCCGAAGCGATGCAAAAATGCCTGCTGGCGTTTAAAAAATTTAAAACCCTCGTATGCAATTACAAGGCCAAGCGCGTGCTTTGCATCGGCACCTCCGCTCTTCGCGATGCGCCAAACGGTGCCGAGTTTATAAATCTCGTCCGCAAGCAAACGGGCATCACGATCCGTAAGATAGACGGGCAGATGGAGGCGTATCTGGGCGCTTATGCGGCGCAGAATTTGCTTAGCGACTTTTCCGAGGGCGTTACGCTGGACATCGGCGGCGGTTCGACTGAGCTTGCTTACATCAAAAACGGCAGGATAGAAAATAAAATTTCTCTAAATTTAGGCACGGTGCGGCTAAAGGAGCTGTTTTTCGACCGCGGCGACGCGAAGGGGCTGGAGAAATACATAAACAGCGCGATCTCGCAGCTCGGCGCCGAGTTTCGCACGCAAAATTTAATCGTAATGGGCGGCTCCGCGCGAGCGCTTTCCGGCGCCGTGATGAGCCTGCAAAACCACCCGCTAAAAATCGTGCATAATTTCAGCTACGATTATGAAAAATACGCGCCGTTTTTTGCCAAATTGATGAGCGCAAAGACGCTTGATTTGGCGAAATTCCCGATCAAAAAGGACCGCTACGATACGATCAGAGAGGGCGCCATCATCTTTGATAAGATCGTAAGGCGCCTGGGGGCGAAAAAGATCATCACCAGCGGCGTAGGGGTGCGAGAGGGGGCGTTTTTAAGCTCAATTCTGCGCGGCGCAAACCTACCTAGAAGCTTTAATCCGAGCCTAAGAAGCCTCAAAGATCGCTTCGCTTCCGAGCCTAGCGAGGCTCCGAAGTTTGCAAAGGCGCTGTTTTGCGCACTATCGGCGCTGCACGGCTTGAATGAAAAATATATTAAAATTCTTCAGACCGCGGCATCGCTTTGCGAGATCGGGCGGGCGATCGGCTTTTACGCCAAGCATGAAACCAGCGCGGATATGGTGCTCGGCGGGCTGAACTACCGCACGACGCACAAAGAAAAGGCGCTCATAGCCGCGATCATCTCGATGCACGGCAAGCGCGAGCTGGGCGCTACGTTCGCGCCTTTGAGCGCGATTTTGCCCGATGCCGCCAAGCTCGCGTGGCTCAGCTACATTCTGGAGCTTGCGCGCCTTCTAAGCGAAAACGCGCTGAAAAATTTAGAATTTAGCTTTGAAAATTCCACTCTTAAAATCTCCGGCGCGGATAATTTGATAATGCTTAAAGGAAGCCTCAAAAAGCTCGCAAAACCCGCGATTTTCGCCGTAAATTTCGTCTAAATTTAGCTTTAAATTTAACCGCTTGCCGCGAGATTTTCTGGCTATGGGCTTATATACAAAGTGATTTAAATTCCATGGTTTTTTAAAATTTAGTTGTGCGGTTTGTAAGATTTTGCGGCGCTATCCGCGACTCTTGCGGCTAAATTTAAACTGCAATTCGCGCCTTACGCGGCGGTGTTTTGCGGTTTGGAAAAAAGGAGAGCAGATGGGTGAGCGGGCTAGTGCGCAGACGCACAGACGGAAGAGCAGGCGAGCTAACTAGATGCAGGCAGAGGCACAGGCGGCGCGATTAAATTTAAAATATTGCGCCGCGCGGTATTTTGCAAACACAAATCGTCTGATGACGCTCGCCAAATCGCGGTTATGCGGTCAAATTTTAGATTGTGCAAATTTGTAACTAAGCGATAATCAAACGGGTGCAAAATTTAATTGAGTTAAATTTTAGATCGCTCAAATTTAAAACGGCTGCGAGAATCGCGCCAGAGCAAGAATGTCCAGCTATCTGCGCAGCGCTCCGGAATTTCGTGCAATATCCCAGTGATCACGCATCGCTTCAGAATTTAGTGTAGCACTGGGCGATCCACACAGCACTTTGGCTTTTTGCGCAGCGCTTCGGGCGATTCGCAGAAAAGCACCCCGACAATCCGCGCAACGACCGAGGCGATATGTAGAAGTGCCCGACGACGAGTGCGGCGTCCTGAGCAATCCGCAAATATCCTTCGCGCGAGCCCTAAAATCGCCCCAGAGCCTCTTTGACGTGATCCTCCGCCATATCGATATTCCACATCGGCTCAAATACGAGATCAATCTCCACCTCGCCGATACCTTCCACGCTCTCGGCACCCGCGCGCACCCATTCCACCATCATCTCATGCAGCGGGCACGACTGAGTCGATAGCGTCATAGTGACTTTGGCGTTGTTTTCGTCGTCCACGGCGACATCGTAGATGAGCCCCAGCGACACGACGTCAAAACCCACCTCAGGGTCCACCACGGCGCGAAGCGCGTCGTAAACTTGCTCTTTCGTTACTTTCATTTTTCCTCTCCGAATTTTATGTAGTTAAAGATATTTACGGTGTTGATTAGCACCAAAATTATGCTTGCCGCTTGCAAGATAACCGCGGGCGTTAGCGCTCCGAAGCTCGCGCATACAAGCGCTAAGACGTTCGGCACGCAGGCTGCGTAGGCGATCTTTTTGATTATCATATCATCTAGCATAGGGATTTTGCGCTTGCCGACGAAGGGCGAGACGTAGTGGTACCAGATGAGAAAGGGCGCGATTTTATAAAGGTGCGCGACGATGAAGGCGAACAAAAAGCCGTATAGCAGCCAAAACACCGCCAAATCCGCGCGATCTGCAATCCAAAATGCGCCGCTAAATCCCAAGGCCGCCAGCGAGATATAGACGTTTAAATTCCAATAATCTATCGCTTTTCGCACGCGCCTGGCTAGGATATAGATCGCCTGAGCCGCAAAGCTCGCAAGCGCGGCAAAGGCGATGAAAATTCCAAAATCTTTTAGTAAAAACGGCCCCGCGAGCAGATACAACGCCAGCGAAGCTTTTGCCAGTGCGAAGCTTAGATCGTGCGCCAGGCTAAACATCGGCAGCAGCACGCATGCAGCGCCTACGATGACGAAAAACACGAAGCCCAGCACGAAGTATATGTGATAGGATAAAATTTCTGAAAAATATACTCCGAAAATCTCCACGCCGCTAAGCGCTAGCACGAGCGCGAAGCCAAGGCTGATCCCTACCGCTAAAAACACAGCCGAAATCGCAAGCGCAACGGCGGGGAAGCTCCATTTGGGCGTGCCGATGAAGCTTAGCGCGTAGCAGATTGTAAAATAAAATAGACTAAGCAGTAAAACAGCGCCGCCTGCGTGCATCAAAGGGATGCTTGAAAGCAGCAATCCCGCGCTTAGCAGAGCCACGCCCGCGCCGTAGGCGAGGAGATTTAAAAACGCAAATTTGACGGTGAAAAATTCCTTTTGGATAATGACCGAAGTAAGCTGATAGAGCGCTCCAATGATTATGCTGATTACGAAGCCCAGCAAAAATACGTGAAAAAAGCTCGCCGTCTGCGGCGCCTGGATCGCGCCGAAATCGGCCTTTAAAAAGCTCGCCGCGCTTAGAAGCAAAAAGATAAAGCCGCAGATGAAATAGCCGCCTACGATGCGAAACGGCGGCGAAAAGGTCGTGATATTCATCTAAATTTTAAAGCCCTTTAGCCGTGGCACTTCGCGTCGGTATCGAAGCCCTCATTGACCGCACCGGGCTTTAGGCTGATGGTGAGCTTGACCGCGTCGCCGTCCAGATCCTCGCGGGCAATGTCAAATTTAGACTCGATTTTTGGGATCAGCCCCATCGGAAATTTATGATTTACCATGACGACCTTTTTGGTTTCGTCTTTTACGAAATTTAGCGCCACTAGCGCATTTACCATCGGCTCGGGCGGGATGCATTTGCGCGAATCAAAGCCGATGTACTCTACGCCGCCCTGCGATTTTTTATAAAATTTCAACGTAGCGCCCGCCGCGTCGAACTCCTGCCAGTCTGTGAAAAAATCCATACTTGATCCTTTTTTAAAATTTCGCGCGATTATATAGCAAATTTTAAAATTTTGAAATGAGGCAGGTCAAGTCCTATTCGGAATTTGTAAATTTAGCCGAATTTTAATACACTACGCGTTAAAATTTTAAATCCGAGGACCATTATGCAGACCATCACGATCATCGATACGTTCGGCTTTTTTTTCAGGCTCTACTACGCTATGAGCGGGCTTAAGACCAAAGACGGCAAACCCAGCGGCATGGTGAGCGGATTTGCGAGCTTCATCGCAAATCTTTCGAAGGAATTTAAGAGCGATTATATAATTTTCGCTCTGGATAGCAAGGGCAAGACCTTCCGCTCAGATATCGATCCCAACTACAAAACCAACCGCCAAGCCCCGCCGCCCGCGCTTTTGCAACAGCTGCCGGTCTGCATCGAGATGATCGAAAAGATGGGACTTTACTCGCTCGGACGCGAGGGCTACGAGGCGGACGATCTCATCGCAAGCGTCGTTAAAAAGTACGGTGCCACGCATAAAATCAACATCGTTACCTCCGACAAGGACCTCTATCAGCTCATCGGCGAAAACGTTAAAATTTACAGCCACGGCAAAAAGATGCTTTACGGAAGAGAGGAGTGCTTGCAGCGCTACGGCGTCTATCCCGAGCAGATCGTGGATTTTTTGGCGATCTGCGGCGACAGTGCCGATAATATCCCGGGCGTGCGAGGCATCGGCGACAAGGGGGCGAAGAAGCTTTTAGACGAGTGGGGCTCGCTCGATGAGATCTATTTAAATTTAGACCGCCTGCCGCAAAACAAACAGCGCGAGTATCTGATAGAAGGGAGACAGAGCGCCTACATAAGCAAGCGCCTGGCTACGCTTTACGACGAGCTGGAAATCCCACCTTTGGAGGACGCGAAATTTCCGCAGCAAAATCCGCTTTTTAAAATCCGCGAAATTTTAAAAGATTACGCGCTAAATAGGCTTCTTTCGGCGTTAAGTCTGCAAGAGCAGAACGGGCTTGATCTTTGGAGCGAGGGCAAAAGCGCGGGCGCAAAAAGCTCCGTTTTGGGCGCGGGCGGCAAAGGCTCCGGCGCAGAGCCGTCTTGCGGCGGCTCTATCTTGGGCGCTGCCGTAGGGGGGCTAGACGGGCAAAATTCTATCCCAGGCGGCTCCGCTTGCGGTGGGCAAAGCTGCGAGAGCGCTTTTAAAACGCTATTTGAGCCTGTTTGTATCACCGATGCAGCGGAGCTTGCGAGGCTGTGCGAAAGTATCGACGCAGAGACCTTGGTGAGCTTCGATACGGAAACCACTAGCATCGACAGCAAAAGCGCCAAAATAGTGGGCTTTTCGTTTGCGTTTAACGAGGAGCGCGCCTATTATGTCCCGCTTGCGCATAGCTATTTGGGCGCTCCGGCTCAAGTTTCTTCGGACGCCGCAAAAGCTGCGATCGGTTCGCTATTTCGCGGATATGTCGTGGGGCAAAATTTAAAATACGATTTTGAGATCGTAAAAAATAATTTTAATATCGAGCCTGCGGCGCGCTTTGCCGATACGATGGTGCTAGCGTGGCTGCTTGATCCTGCAAACGCCGTGGGGATGGACTCTATCTCGCCGCGGTATCTAGGGTATGAGACTGTGCATTTCGGCGACGTCGTCAAAAAGGGCGAGACCTTCGCCTCCGTGGAGCTAGACGCCGCTACGATCTATGCGAGCGAGGATGCGTGGGTGACGCTGAGGCTGTATTTTAAGCTCAAGCAGCTACTTGAGCCTGCGCTTTTTAAGCTCGCGCAGGAGCTTGAGTTTCCATTCGTGCGGGTACTTTGGCAGATGCAAAGATGCGGCATCAAGATCGACGCAGAGATGATAAAGAGCCTAATCGGGCGCAACGAAAAGTTCCTGCGGGCGCTCACGGATGAAATTTACGAGCTTTGCGGCGAGCAGTTTAATATAAACTCTCCCGCTCAGCTCGGCGCCGTGCTTTTCGAGCGGCTAGGGCTTCCTGCCGCAAAGCGCACGAAGACGGGCTATAGCACCGATGAAAGCGTGCTGAAGGATCTTACCGCGCTGCATCCAGCGGTGGGTAAAATTTTAGACTATCGCGAGCTGTTTAAGCTGCAAAGCACCTATTGCGAGCCGCTGCTGCAGCTTGCTCTGGCCGATCCGCAAAATCGCGTCAGATCGAATTTCTTGCAGACCGGCACGGCTACCGGGCGGCTAGCGAGTAAAAATCCGAACCTGCAAAATATCCCTGCACGCGGCACGTTTGCGAAGGACGTGCGAGACTGCTTCCTAGCAGAGGGGGGCTACTCGCTGATCTCGCTTGATTACTCGCAGATCGAGCTGCGCCTGCTCGCGCACTTTTCGCGCGATCCTGCGCTTTTGGCGGCGTTTAGAGCGGATGAGGACATTCACGCGCGCACGGCGATTAGCATTTTCGGCGACGCGCAGCCCGCGCACCGCACGATCGCAAAGAGTATAAACTTCGGCCTCATCTACGGCATGGGCGCGGGCAAGCTAAGCGATAGCCTAGGCATCGCGCGCGCCGAGGCGAAGGGCTATATCGAGCGCTATTTCGCGGCATTTTCTACGATCAAGGAGTTTTTGCAGAGCATAAAATCGGACGCGAAAGCGGACGGCTACGTAAGCACGCTTTTTGGGCGCAGGCGCTACTTCGACTTCGCAAACGCGCGCAACAACATGGTCTATGCGAGCTACGAGCGCGAGGCGGTGAATACGAAATTTCAAGGCTCCGCCGCCGACATTATCAAAAAGGCGATGGTTGAGATTTCGCCGCTGTTAAATGATGAGGCACGGCTGATATTACAGATCCACGATGAGCTGATTTTTGAGGTGCGGGACGATTTAGCGCAGAGCTTCGGCGAGCGCGCGCAGGAGATAATGCAAAGTGCGGCGAGCCTAAACGTGCCTTTAAAGACGAGCCTAAACATCGCCAAGCGCTGGGGCGAGCTGAAGTAGCTCCGCTAAATTTAAAGCGCGGCTAAAATTTTAAGTGGAATTTAAATGGTGTGCAGAATTTTAAATTTTGAGCAGGACGGGGCTTAAATTTGCTCGTTTGATAAATTTGATCGCGTCAAATTTATACTGAGTGGCTAGCGAATTATACGCGCGCCGTGTGAAATTTAACGAGTGAAAATTCATACAAAATTTAGCTCGCGAGGAAATAGACATAGATTTTGCGAAAAGTGATTTTTGCAAGATGAAATGATCGGTAGGAGGTCTTTTTATTAAGCCCGCCTGCGTGCCGGTCCGTAAAAACCGGCGCCCTTATAGCCTCACAAGCGAAGCTATAAGGATTTCGGACTAAATTTTGGCATGAATTCTGCGCGCGTAAATTTTACAAGCCTACATAGAAATTCCGCGAGCTTGCGCAAATTCCGTGCCGCCTATTTTTTAGATTTTTCTAGCGCGGCGGCAAGGTCTGCTATGAGATCGTCCGCGTTTTCGATGCCTATGGCTAGGCGTAGCAAATTTTGACTGATGCCGATGCGCTCTTGCAGCTCGCGTGGATAGCTCTCGTGCGTCATCGATGCAGGATGGCAGATCAGGCTCTCTACGCCGCCCAAGCTCACGGCTAGATCAAATAGCTCAAGGCTGCGCGCAAAGGTTTTATAGTCGTATTGTGGCTTAAGCACCAGTGAGATAACCGCTCCGATGCCACTAGCTTGGCGATCTTGTATCTTTTTCTCGCTCTCAGAATGCGAGCCTGCAAAATTGACCGCCTCTACCGCAGGATTGCCGCGTAAAAATTCTATTATCTTTAGCGTATTTTCGCTCTGACGGTCGAAGCGCACGCTTAGCGTTTTAAGCCCGCGTATGAGCGAATACGCGTCGGTAGGCGATAGCGTCGCGCCCAGAGTGTTTTTCATAAACTGAATTCTTGCGGCAAGCTCGTCGTCATTCGTCGTAACGATGCCGGCGATCAGATCGGCATGCCCGCCTATGTATTTGGTCGCGCTATAAACCACGACATCTGCGCCGTGCTCTAGCGGGCGCTGATAATATGGGGTCAAAAAGGTATTATCCATAACCACAAGCGCGCCGTTTTTGTGCGCGAGCTCGCTGATGCGCTCAATGTCTGTTACGCGCAAAAGCGGATTTGATGGCGTCTCGATGAAGACCATTTTGACGTCGCTTGGAATTTCGGTGATCAAATTTAGATCATCCACCAAGTCGTAATTGATCCCTTGATTTTTAAAAATCCCGCTTACGTATCGATAGGTGCCGCCGTAGACGTTGTTATTTAGCAGCACGCGATCGCCGCTTTTAAGCAGCGCAAACGCTGCGCTCGTAGCCGCCATACCCGAGGCTAGCGCGAAGGCGTATTTGCTACCTTCAAATTTTGCAAAAAGCTCTTCAAAGGCGTTGCGCGTAGGATTTGCGCCGCGCGAATAGGCGTATTTGCCGAAATCATCCAGGCTTTCTTGCACGAAGGTGCTGGCTAGATATATCGGCGGAATCACTGCGTTGTGGGGGTTGGACTTGGCCTCTATGCCCTTTACGATTAGGGTATCTATTTTCATCTTTTCTCCTTAAAAATCGGTAGTATATCCAAAATTTTAAAAATTTATCACGTTTATCAATTTGTTTATTGTCGATTTGCTCGTTAAAATTTGCCGGATGCAGTGATCTCATGAGCCGAAAAATTCTATCCGTCCTTGCGGCTTTTATTATTTTTGAGCGTCTATCGGATTTTAAAATTTACGTAGGCTGTGTTTTGCAAAACCCAATGCGGTGAAATTTAGCCTTGTGCGCCGAGAGCTTTAAATTTAGCCATTTAGCGGCGCTTTATTTTCAAGAGTAATCACGTGAGCGAAGCTGCGCAGCTTCTATAAAGTCAGCTCAAAGCTAAGATCGATCAGATCCTCCACCTGTTCGGGCGCGATTTTAGAGCTTAAATTTACGCTGATCCAGTGTTTTTTATTCATATGATAGGCGGGCAAAATTTGATCTCCGTCGCGTAAAATCGCCGCCAGATCGGGCTTGCATTTTAGATTTAGTATCTCTAGCTCCTCTACGCTTTTAAGCCCCAGTTTGTCGCCGTCCACGCGCATAAAAACGGCGAACCATTTTCGGTTTTTCGCGTGGCGAAACACGGCAAACTCGGGGTGCTTGTCAAATACTCGCTCGCCCTGCGCGCCGAATTTCTCCTCAATGTAGCTAAAAATCCGCTTCCGTGCGAGCATCATCTGCCTCCTTTGCAAAAGCAGGCGTCCAGATGATCGTCCACTACGCCCGCGCTTTGCAAAAACGCATATACGCTCGTGGGTCCTAGAAATTTAAATCCGCGCTTTTTCATATCCTTTGAGATAAACTCCGAAAGAGGCGTGGTAGCGGGGATCTGCTTTAGATTTTCGTAGTGATTTATGATGGGCTTGCCGTCAAATTTGGGATCAAATTTAGGTAGCAGATAACCCCAAAGATAGTCGTAAAAGCTACCAAACTCGCCCACGACGGCGAGGAATGCGCGGGCGTTTGCGGCGAGAGAGTTTAGCTTTAGGCGGTTTCTGATAAGCGCGGGGTTTTGCATAAATTTCGCCGTCTGCTCCTCGCCGTAGAGCGAAATTTTGTGCGCGTCAAATCCGTCAAACGCCGCTCGCATCGCCTCGCGCTTAAGCAACACCGCATGCCAAGAGATGCCCGCCTGAAAGCCCTCCAGCACGATGAGCTCGAAAAATTTCGCATCGTCCTTTATGAGCTTGCCCCACTCTTCGTCGTGATATACGCGCTCTAGCTCGCTTTTCTCCGCCCAGTCGCAGCGGATTTTTTGCGCGCTTGCAGTAGAATTTTTCAAATTTCGCTCCTTGCGCTAAATTTTAAAAATTGTAGAAGATATGTAAATTTACATCTCCTCTATTTTATCTATGCTATGCCACGCGACGATCAGAAGCGCTCCCGTTATCACGCTGAATGCGGTATCGACATAGTAGATCGCGTCGTGTTTTGTAGCCCCCAATGCCACTATTGCTATGCTAGAAATTACAGAGGCGACGAAACACAGAGCGTAAATTTTAAAAAGCGGTTTTTGCGTGATTTTAGCAAGCTTAAAATTTAAAATCATCCAGCAGACCATACAAAAGACCAACGAAACGAATAAGCCGATAACAAACAAAATAAACATGTATTGTTCCGCTTCGTAAACTGTAGCTAGCACGAAAAATATCGCGACCACAATGCTGCTCGTCCAATAGAGCGTAAAAAACAGTATGAGACGTGCTCTGCACAGGGGCTGAAGCTTTTTAAGCGCTCTGTAAAAATACATCAGCGTAATTACGACTAGCGCCGTCGTCGGGCCGCTGCTTTTATTTTGTAACTGCGGAAAAAAGTCCGAGGCATAAGGTAGTAGCATCGTAAAGAGCATAAATGCCGCCGCACTCATTCCTTCGGCTTTCGCCTTTTCGATGATCTGCTTTCTGCCCTGATCGGTTATATTTTCTTGCATTTTTGAGCCTTAAAAAAGTTTTTATTTTTTGGGGAAATTATATAAAAACGTAGTTAAATTTTGATTGAAAACGTGGCGGAATCGAGCTTTAAACGGCGGCGTATTTATGAGCGGGCTGCGAAATTTAAAACAAAACATCGCGAATTAAAATTTTAAAATTAAGTCTAAATTTAAGCCGTAATGCAAATTTAAGGCAAATTATCGTGAGATTTAGGCAAAGCGAAAATTAGCCGAGCGACGGCGCGTATAAATAATACGCAACCGAGCCTCGGCGAAATTTCTCTTCTGCTTGCAGTTGCGAGCGCAAGAGAAGCAAAATTTCTCTCAAAAGCGCTCGCGAGGCAAGCCTTTTGAAAAAGACGAGCCGCTAGCGAATTTGCCCGCCTCCGCGGACGATATATTTATAGGTCGTAAGCTCCCTCACCCCCATCGGCCCTCTGGCGTGCAGCTTTTGCGTGCTGATGCCGATCTCGCCGCCAAATCCAAACTCGCTACCGTCGCTAAAACGCGTCGAGGCGTTGGCGTAGACGACCGCGCTGCCGACTTCGTTTAAAAACCGCTCGATGTTTGCGTAATCAGTGCTTAAAATCGCGTCCGAATGCCCGCTAGAATGCGCGTTTATAAAGCTGATCGCCTCGTTCGTATCTCGCACCGCGCGCACGGCTAGCACGAGATCCAAAAACTCGGCGCCAAAGTCGCTTTCGCTAGCCGTTTTGATGTTTTTTGCGCCTCGCAGCTCCGCCTCGCACTCGCCTATCAGCTGCTCGCTCACGCGAAACTCGACTTCGGGCATCTCGCGCAGCAGCTCAGGCAAAATTTCGCCCGCCACGCGCTCATGTAAAAGCACGCACTCTACGGCGTTACAGACGCTTGGGCGCTGGGTTTTGGCATTTTTGATTATCTTCGCGGCCTGCTTTAAATTTGCGCTCTCATCGACGAAGATATGACACACCCCAGCACCGGTCATGATGATCGGCACGGTCGCGTTTTGCGCGATAAAATCTTTTAAGCTCTTGCCGCCGCGTGGTATCAAAACGTCGATATACTCGCTCATTTTCGCCATTTGCGCCACTACTTCGCGTTCGGCGCTCTCCACGAGCTGCACCGCGCCTGCTGGTAAGCCAAATTTCGCTCCCGCTTTGTTAAATAAATTTACTAAAAAAATGTTCGAATTTAGCGCGCTAGCGCTTCCTCGCAGGATCGCTGCGTTACCGCTTTTTAGCGCCAAAGCCGCCGCGTCGATGCTGACGTTTGGGCGACTCTCGTAGATGATACCCAGCACCCCCAGCGGCACGCGCACGCGGCTGATTTGCATGCCGTTTGGATGGCTCCAGCCGCCTAGATTTTCGCCCACGACCTCGGCGAAGCCCGCCACCTCGCGCACGCCCTGCGCCATAGCCTCGATACGGGCGTCGGTTAGTCTTAGACGGTCGAGCAATGCCGCACTAAGCCCCGATCTCTCGCCGTTTGCAAGATCTTTGGCGTTTGCCGCTTTTATCGCATCCTTTTGCGCGAGTAGCTCGTCCGCCACGGCGTTTAAAATTTCAAATTTAGCCTTGCTACCAAGTCTCAAAAGCTCGCCGCAAGCGGCTTTTGCGCGCTTACAGATCTCTAAAATTTCGTTCATTTTTGCTCCTTAATCATATTTATATTTTAAGTTTACCATATGGTTTAAATTTGATATATTTTTAAATGCATCATTTAGGTTAAACCCCAGTCGTAATAGCAAAATTTCAATATTTACAGTTATTGATTTTGCTTTGGTTTTTGGCGGATTATTGTGAAAGATATCATTGCGTGCCTTACGAATCATAGAAAATACATTAAAAAGACTATTTTTTGTGCCGTATTCTGGCAACTTTTGCCCCTTGTATTCGCACACGCTTGCAAAAATATCTCTGAAATCGCTCCAATTCGAGCCTATGACGTTTTGCAAATCACCTAGCGTAAATAAATCAAGCACCTCAAAGCTATTCATTTGCTCTGTTAGATTAACCTTTTTGGTCTGCGCTATGTGGGCAGCTTGTTTTATTAGCTTCGCATTTTTTCCGTATAAAAACCAGTCGTCGGCCTTAGAATTTGAACTATAAATTTTAGATAGTACTAGTGCAACTTTAGAACGCAATGCCGTTTCAAAAATATGGATGATTAAAAACATTTCGTGGTGCGATTTTATGCGTTTATTATAGATTGAAATGACTAAATCAAAGATGTCAACATTATTTTTGGCATATTTTTTAATAATGACGGCAGCTTCTTTGCAAGCACCCAACAAATATTTATTGTGAAGCAGTGCAATAGAATTTTTAAGTTTACCGAAGCCCGGCATTTTCGTTGCGTCACAGTCTAAGTTTTCACATAGTTTTTTACAGATTACACTTTCAAGATACATTTAATCATCTTTTGTTATAATAGTACCAATTTGGAGGTCTCATCGCTATGAATTAAGCGAGTATCCGAAAGGAAAGACACTCCAAATTCTATATTTTCATTCAAAATTTCACTCATTTTGTTTCCTTGACTTATAAAAAATCGCAAGCTACGCGGGCTAGTCTAGCAAAGAATATCGCCACTGCCGTACTTGCGGCAGTGTTGTAAAGTATGCTTTTATTCATTTTCTCAAAGATTTCTCCCTATGCTGTAAATTCACTATCAGCCAAACTCATGCCATAAATCCCTTCTTTAGCTATTTCTCGGCATTATATCCAACTTTATCATTCCAATTTGCGCATGGCGCTTTTACGTAATCCACCAGCTCATATCCGCGCAGCTCAAGAACATCTAGCTCGCCGTTTTTATCGGCGTCCGGTTCGTCAAATTTCGCCGTCCACGCCGCGTCTTGCGCCGTAAATTTTAGCTTGATATTCTTTGGGGCTACCGCTTTCTCCCACTCGGCGCGGTTTAGCGTGCCGCCTTGATCCTCGTCGTTAGCCGCTATAAAAATTCTAGCGGGATTTGCCTCTTTGCACGCCCACGCCGCGCCCGTCAAAAGTAGCGCAAAAAATATAATCTTTTTCATCTACGCCCTCCGTTTGAAATTTTAAACGCGCGAACACGGCTAAAATTTCATTGTAGCGCGATATTATCCGCATGTATCGCGTCATCGTCGCTTTTGTAGCCTAAAGCCTGCTCTATCTCATCGCTTTTTGCGCCCGCTATGCGCGCAAGCTCGCAGCTTGAATAGTTGCTAATGCCGTGCGCCAGCAGCTTGCCGTCGGTCGCGCAGAGGCTTACGATCTCGCCGCGCTCAAACTCGCCGCGCACCTCGGTAATCCCGACCGCAAGCAGGCTTTTGCCCGATTTTATCGCTTTTGCCGCGCCCGCGTCGATAATCACCGCACCTTTGCTGATCGCGCCGTATGCGAGCCAGTATTTACGCGAGCTAAGCCGCGCCGCGCCCGCGCTAAAGAGGGTGCCGACCTCGTCGCCCGCCGCTATTTTAAGCAAAATTCCGTCCGTACGCCCGTTTGCGATGATCAGGCTCGTGCCGATCTGATTTGCCATTTGCGCCGCCGTGATCTTGGTCGCCATGCCGCCCGTGCCGAATTTACCGCCCTCGCCGCCTGCCATTTTGACGATACGTTCGTCGATTTTTTCAATAAAGCTTAAAAGTTTTGCGTCTGCGTGCTCGCTCGGATTTTTGTCGTACAGCCCGTCAATGTCGCTTAAAATCACGAGCAGATCAGCATCAATTAGCCCCGCAACGAGCGCGCTTAGCGTATCGTTATCGCCCACTTTAAGTTCATCTGCTACGACGGGGTCGTTTTCGTTTATGATCGGCACGATGCCGCGCGAGAGCAGCTCCGCACAGACATTTCGCACGCTAAGATAGCGCGACCTGTCGCTAAAATCGCCTCGGCTTAACAGCAGCTGCGCGATAATGCGGTCATGCGCCCAAAACAGCCGCTCGTAAAGATGCATCAGCGCGACCTGTCCGACCGCCGCTAGAGCCTGCTTGCGGCTTAAAATTTTAGGTCTTTGCGCGATGCCTAGCAGCCCCATGCCCGCGCCCACGGCGCCCGAGCTTACCAAAGCCACGCAAAAGCCCGCATCTTTTAGCTTGCAAATTTGCGCGACTAGACTTTTGATGAGCCGCTCATTTAGCGAACCGTCCGCATTGGTAAGCGTTGAGGTACCGATTTTTACGATGATACGTTTTGCGCCGCCCAGAAGCTCTTTTCTATCCATTTTCCGCTCCGAAATTTTTGAAAATTATATCGAAAACGGCTTATTTAAATTTTATGTTTTGAGCTAAGTAGATGCGAGCTTTTGGTTCAAATTTATTCCTGAGTAAAATTCCGCGGCTTCTAAATACGAGAAATAAAATTCTTCAGATAAAAAGCTCGATTGTTAGTATAAAATTTTTTTATAAAGCGTAGAGATAGTCTGTTTACGAAGATCGTAACGGGAGTTTAGCTCCCGTTATCGCGCGAAATTTACTGACTTAAAATTTACCGGATCCTTGCTAAAGCGCGGCGTTGAGGTTTAGTTGCATCTCGACGTCGTCGCTAACGAGCAAAATTTTCTTCATTTTAGCCTACTTTTTGGTGGCATTGCCTTCTTTATCTTCAGTCTTCACCTCTTTAGGTGCTACATAATCCTCCCCGAAATATGCCTTCTTTATCTCTTCTTTTTTGATTGCGGCTTTCTTTTCGTAGATTTTGTATTCAGGTTTCCAGTAGTTTAGCATGTTGTTTAGCCCGCTGTGACCTACCTCGGCGTGACAGCTAGCGCAGGTTAGTTGCTTATCGGTATTTAGCAGACTCTTATAGTGAGCGTGCATCTTTTGAGCTTGTTGGCTTGTTAGTTTATTATCTACCAAATTTGTATGACAGCTAACGCAACCGTTGTCAAATACGAAGTGCTCTCTTTTCTCTCTATTTTTATGCCAGTCTATAGCCTCCGGATCTTTAAAGAAATGAATATATCCCTCCATCAATCCATTTTTGGCTTTAACTAGGACGTATTTGGCTAGGTTGTCATGAGGTATGTGGCAGTCTACGCATTTAGCCCTTACTCCGCTTTTGCCTTTGCCGCTATGTACGTCGTTACTATAAGCTATAACCATAGGATCCATCTCGTGGCATACTACGCAAAACTTCTCTCCGCTAGTTTCTTCTAGGGCGTAATGCACGGGAAGTACCACTAAAAACCCTATAATGCCGCTTACTAATATAATAAGCGCTAGTACTTTCTTTGAAATTTTCATGGCGTTACCCCCATCCATTGCGGAACTTCGTGTTCGTGGCACTCCGTGCACATATTGGTTGATTTTTTATGCTCGTTGTGGCACTCGTCGCAGTATAGCGTAGGGCCGTCGTGAACCGAGTTGTGGGGATTTGCTTTTAGCAGATCCATGTATTCTAGTCTTTTAGCTATCTTTTTCTTGTCGCCGTGACAGGACAAACAGCCTTTATCGCCTATGGATTTAAATTTACTAGCGTCGTTTCCTTGTCCTTCGTGACAATCAAGACAGGTGAAGCTTAGCTTTTCGTGATGAGGCTTTAAAGGGTGTTTGGCTCGCAGCTCGTCGGTGACGTTAAGATCTACTAAAGACGTTATCTTTGCGCTTGGGGCGCCTGCGCTAAATGCAAAAGAGCATAGTAGCATAGATGCGCACAAGGCGAGAAACGCTTTATGTTTCATGCGAATTCCTTTCGGATGTCAAATTTACAAATTTAACTGCAAATTCGGCTTTAAATTTAAAAGTACCGCAAGCTGAATTTTCAAATTTAACTTTAAATTCAGCCTGCGATTAAAATAAAATTTGCAAGTATTTCGAGGCGATTTTTGGGGTTGCGCGGCTAAAATTTTGCGCAGGCTAGACAAAATAGTCTGTCAAGCAAAATTTTAGCAAGCTCCGCAAAAAGCGTCTGAAAGACGCCACTAATTAGCCTATATTCTCTCCCGCAATCATACCGAATGTGAGGCAGTCCGCGATCGCCACGCTACCTAAGCGGCTAGCTCCGTGTACGCCGCCCGTGATCTCGCCTGCGGCAAATAATCTTGGAATAGGCATCTCTGTTTGTAGCGAGATAACCTGAGCTTTGGTATTGATGTCGATACCGCCCATAGTGTGGTGGAGTTTTGGCGTACCGCGCATAGCGTAGAATGGCGGTTTAGAGATATCTACGCCGTTTGTAGTGGTTTTATCCATCGGTTTGCCAAAGTCCTCGTCTTTACCCGATTTAACGAAGCTATTATATCTCTCGACTGTCTTTTTTAGCTCTGCAGCAGGGATTTTATAAAATGCAGCTAGTTCGTCTAGGGTTTCAAATTTCTTTAGTACGCCTGATTCTAGCGGTTTAGTGTAGTGCTCAGGTATGACCATATTTTTTACGCCTTCAGAGTCGCAGAAGTTGATCGGATAGATATCGGCTTTTGCGTCGATTACTTTAAACATAGCTTGAGAGCGAGTGCGGCGGTCTGCTAGCTCGTTCATATAGCGTTTGCCAGTTCTTGGATCGACTGAAATTCCGTAGCGGAAGCTTCCGTTTACGTTAAACATAGAGCCAACGCCAAAGCCTTTTTCATCAGGGCACGCCCATGGACCAAACTGTATCCAGCTTAGTTGTACTGGAGTTGCGCCGATCCTAAATGCCTCTTTCATAGCGCCTGCGGTTGCGCCAGGGTGGTTGGTGCTATCTGTGCTAGGTAGGATAGATGGATCTTGGACCTGTCTAAAGAATACGTCGCGGCAGAATCCGCCCGCAGCTAGTACTACGCCTTTTTTAGCTTTTATAGTCTTTTTAGTTCCGGTAGTATTTTCGGCGTCGTCTTTTTGGCTCTTTGGATCAAATTTATAATCCTCTCTGATGATCACGCCGTCTACGCCGCCGTCTTCGCCTAGGACGAATTCGTCAAATTTAGCTCTTTGTCTTAGCTCGCAGCCTTGTAGGTTTTTAAAGTATTCTACCATCGGCTGAACGATACCTGAGCCCGAGCCGTTAGCTGTTTGAAGCGATCTAGGTACGCTGTGTCCGCCTGCGTGAGTAACTTTATCTATGTATTTAGCGCCGCATTTTAGAGTTAGTTTATATGCGTCTTGCGCGCGAGTAGCGATGGTGTCGATGAGATCTACGTGATTTAGTCCGCGGCCGGCTTTTAGGCAGTCTTTGATAAATAGCTCGTTGCTATCTTTGATGCCTTCGGCTTTTTGTTTGTCGCTGTTTGGAACGGCAAAAATTCCGCCGTTAATTACGGAGTTACCGCCGACGCGTCCCATTTTTTCTAGGATTAGGACTTTATTGCCCTTTTCGGCTGCGGTGATACCAGCTGCAAGTCCTGCAAAACCGGAACCGACGATAACTACGTCCCACTCTTCGTCAAATTTGACGTCTTTAGCGTTTACCGCAGCATTTGCGTTTACGGAGCCGAGCGCTAAAGCACCCGCGCCAACTAGGCTCATTTTGAGCAGATCACGTCTTGAAACGTTTTCCATGATGTCTCCTTTATTTTACCGTTATACGGTTTTTTTAGATGCCTAATTTTGGAGTTATTGTACCAAAAGTTAAATAAAAGCAAAATAATATTATTTAAAAATTGTTTTTAAATTTTAAAAAACTGCCGCCGCTAAAAAGCCGCTTATCGGCTGGCTACTAGCTCTAAATTTAGACAAATTTTAAATTTAAATCTCTACATAAAATTTTGTGCGCTATGAGAGCGTGTATCCTGCGCCGGATAAAAGACCCGCAAAAGCAGGTCTTTATTTCTCGCAAAGCTTGCCGCATGCGTCGGCGCGGCATCTGCTGCAGTGAGTCATTTGATGAATGGAGCCGCCGATGAGCTTTCGCATGCTGCGAATTTCTTCGTTTGAGGGCGATTTGATATTTGCAAAAGGGGTGCCCTGCACGGGGATCATCGCCATGCAGTTCATGATATCGGCCTGCCACTCTTTCGCCTTTTTCGCGATACGTGGGACGTGATCCATATTGATGCCGGGGATTACGACCGTATTGATCTTAACGATCATGCGGGCTTCTTTTAGTTTGCGAATCCCTTCCTCTTGGCGCTCCGCAAGAATTTTAGCGCCATCCTCACCTTGATAAATTTTATTTTTGTGGCGCACCCACGCATAAATTTTGCCGCCTACGCCCGGCGTTACGGCATTAACGGTCACCGTCACGTGGCTCACGCCGATTCGCACGATATCATCCACGTGCTCGGGCAGGGACAGGCCGTTTGTGGATAGGCAAAGTAGGGCGTGAGGGAAGCGGGCTTTGCATTTTTCAAAAGTCGCTAGGGTCTTGTCGGCATCGCACATAGGATCTCCGGGCCCTGCGATACCGATGACAGAGATATCCTGTCTAAATTTAAATAGATTTTCCACGTATAGCGCGGCCTCGTCCGGGCTTTGCACCCTCCCCGTTACGCCGGGACGATTTTCGTTGGCGCAGTCGTAGATGCGGTTGCAAAAATTGCATTGGATATTGCAATGCGGCGCTACGGGAAGGTGCACGCGCCCGTAGGCGGCGGACGCTTTTTTGCTAAAGCACGGATGGTTGTCGAAGGAGGGTTTGGCGAAAAAATTCATCAATCTTTTTTCCTTCCGAATTTGATGGCGTCCACGTGGCAAACATCCATACAATCGCCGCAGTTCGTGCAGTTCATCTCGTCCGGTCTCGTGCCCATTTCGCATTTGCGCAAACAGGCGTTGCAGTTATCGCAGGCATCCGTTTTATAAACGCGAAATATTGAAATTTTACGCAGCAGCTCCATTATACCGCCGCTAGGACAGGCGAAGCGGCACCATAAATTTGCGACGATCAAGGATGCGGCGATGAGGGCCACGACGACGGCAGTGCGAACCGCCCAGTACCAGTCGGAAAATTTAAAGGACATGATAACGGCGTTGAGATACTCGTCGCTGGTGCGGATAGGGATCATAACGCGAGGGTTGCCGTAGATAAAATATACGCCCGCGCTAAGCAAAACGGCTAGAACCATGCCTATTTGCGCATATCGTAACTTCTTATTGTTTTTTAGTTTGAGCTTAAAGGCGGCAAATTTGCCCAGCATTTGATTGACGAATCCGCCCGGGCAAAGCCAGCCGCAAAAGGCGCGCCCGAGGAAAATAACCAGCACGGGGATAAACAGCCAAAAGCCGAAAAACACGGTCGCGATCCGCCCCCAGCACGTAACGATCGGACAGGATTGGCAGTTTACAAAAGGCACAATAAAAGGGCATCTAAAAATCCCGTAATACGCCCATTGCCCGATCACGCCGATAAAAATCAGCTGCACCAAGCGACGAATTTTAGTTAGCCTAGAGACTTTTTTCATCTTTGCCATATTTACGATACTAAACATCTTTTACACCAAACCTTTCTATGAGTTCAAGCCCGCGCGCCGAATGGATGGAGGTAAAGCCGTGTCGCTCGAAAATTTCCTGCCCGTCCGAGCAGACGAAGTCCGCAAAGTCATCGGCAAGCTTCTCGTCTTTTACGTATTTCATGATATTTAGCGTAAAGGTAAGCGGCCCCGGCGGGATGAGTTTCTCGTCGATAGGCATGTATTCGATTTTGTCTTTAAATCTATCGTGCGTCGTTAGGCGCTTTTCGATGATGGACGCATCACCCTTGCCCTCTACCAGATCGCACATCATCTGGATGACGCATGAACCGTTGGCGATCATATTTTTCATAACGGGCCCTGTGAGACCTGAATTTTTCAAAATTCCCTTTACCGGTCCGCTACCCGGAGGCGAAGCCCTTAGCGGCAACATCACCCGCACGCCGGGTTCTGCTAGATCCTTCAGATCGCGAATGCCCGCGGGATTTCCTTTCGGCACCACTAAGACGTAGTCGGTAAAACACAGCGGTCTAAAGCGAAGGCTAAGGCCAGCCTTGCGTAGTTTTTGAGAGAGCTCCAAAACGCGAGCGCCGAAAACCTCCGTCTTGCCCTGCAAGGCCAGTAGCGACTTTCCGAGCGCCCCCGCAAAGGCTCCGGTGTACTGGATATTATGCCCCGTTTTAGACTCGTACGCCTGATTTATCTGCGCAAAAGCCTCAGATAAACCTCCGCACGACCAAACCTGCAGCGAATCAGGCTTAAACGGCGTGAAGCCGGCGAGCATCGATTCGGGTCCGGCGATGGCTGCCGCTGCCAAAGCTCCTTTTAAAAAGCCGCGACGAGATTCGTCTATCTCTTTAAATTTCATGCAATCTCTCCTTTCTTTGGATTGTTAAATTTACAAAGCTCTTTAGTTTAAAATTTAGAGCGACCTCGCTTAAAGCAGCTCTATAAACGCCTCTAAACGCGTGCGAATTTGCCCCACGTCTTGTTTGGAATAATCCGTCTCCAAGCTCATATAGTTTGCTCCCGCTTCTTTGCTTGCCTTCTTTATTTTATTTGTCTCGATCGCGTAGGTGTGACAGCCACTTAGCACGACATCAACGACGCCGTGGGCTTGATACTCGCGGATAAATTCCTTGATAATATCGCCTCTGGCGTCGTTTTGATACATCACCGAACATGGAATTTTAAGGTAGCGCTCGGCGATATTTGCGACTAGATCGCCGCTTGTTTCTACTTGGTTTTGATAGCCTTTGGTGCCGGAGCAGTTTTCAAAGGCCACCACGTCCGCGCCAAGATCTTCGATCTGCTTGATAACCTTTTCATACACGCCTCCGCTTGGACAGCCGGTGATAATGATCCGCTTTTTGCGAGTTTTCGGCGGCGTCATCTCCTTTGCGGCGGCTATGTAGGCGCGTATCATTTTAAGCTTCTCCTGCTTGTCGTATATGAAGTCGCTCGCAAATGAAATTTGATGAATTTCGCTGCCCGCTACCGGCATCGGATTTAGTTTGCCAAGCTCTAAAAGCTCCAACATCACCTTGCGCTCTTCGTTGTAAATTTGCACCGCATCGAGCAGCGCTTCATCGGTGATTTTCGTATCAAATTTTTGCTCTAAAACTTTGCGAAATTCCCTAAGCTCGTCGGTAAAAAGCTCCAAGCTCTTGCCACCGGTCATATTTGGCAGTTGCAACACGTGGACGTCCTTGTGCTTTGCCAGCAGCTCATACATCTTTTTCTTGCCGTCGCAGGTCGTTTCGCCTATGACGAGATCGCTGGCGTTCATATAGGGGCATTTTTTAGTAACTGCGTAGCCGTAGCTTGCTTTAATTAGCGGGCAAAGATTACGCGGAAGCTCCGCGTGAGCGGCGTCTATCGGGCTCTCGTCATAGGCACAAAGCCCAACCGGCACGGCGCCCGCGGCGTAAATGAGCTCCTTTGGCGAATAGGTGCAAAACATTCCCACTACGTGTTTGCCTTGCTCTTTTAGATCGTGCAGAGCCATTGCGTTGCGCTTTTTAAGCGCGTCAAAATCCATCTTCATCTCGTCTCCTTTGAAATTTCGTTTGTTTTGCGTGCGCCGATAAGCGAAGCGCCCATCGCGCCGCAGTAGATTGCGTTTTCGTGAGTAAAAATTTCAGCCCCCAGATGCTCGCCTAGAAGCCGTTTAAAGAGCGGCACGTTGCTAAGTCCGCCGCTTAAAAAATAAATTTGATTTTCCAGCCGTTTGATGAGAGAGGCGACCTTGTGCGCCGAGGAGTCCACGATGGCGTAGGCAATCTCGCTCGTTTCTACGCCGTTTGCGCTTAGCGAGACGATCTCGCTCTCGGCAAAAACAGTGCAGGTCGAGCTTAGTTTGATCGCGGGATTTTTGCGGGCGGTTTTGTAAATTTCGCTTAGCTCTAGCCCCAGGCGGCCCGCGCTGATCTCTAAAAATTTGCCCGTGCCGGCCGAGCATTTGTCGTTCATGATGAAGTCCGTAGGCTTGCCACCTTCTATTTTGATAGCCTTGGTGTCCTGCCCGCCCACGTCGATGACGGTGCAGTCTTTCTCGAACAAAAAGTGCGCCCCAAGGCCATGGCATAAAATTTCGCTCATGCTAAGCTGCGCGTACTCTACGCTGACGCGTCCGTAGCCCGTAGCCGTTACGAAGCCCCCTGCGTAGCCTTTTTGCTCTAAATTTTGCTTGATCTGCCGCGCGACTTTGACCGCGCTAAAGCCGCTTGGTAGCAAAAACAGCTCGCAAAATTTGCCTTGCTCGTCCATAACGGCGACCTTTGACGACGCCCCGCCGATGTCGATACCGATAAAATGCATACTCTGATCCGTAAAAAATCTTTCCGACACGCGGAACTTCGTCAAATTTGAGCGCAAATTTGTGCTCAGGTTCGTGTAAATTTGCAGAAACTACAAATGAAGATAAATTTATGCAAACGTAAATCGCGACCGCGATCTGCTTTGGTTGAAATTATAGCCAAAATCAGGCGTAAAAAGCGAGGGAAATTTGAAAAAATATTATTTAGCGCATTAAATTTGAGATTTTCGATGCGGCGAATGAGGGTAAATTTGACGACGGAATTTTAACGTACGGCGTCAAATTTAAGGTAGGTTTTGAACCGGGCGGTAAGCAAATTTGATGGTCGTGAGAGGGCGAGAGCAGACTATCAAATTTGGCTGGCGCAGTATGTAAATTTAGCCCGATCAAAAATGGGCTAAAATGCTAAATCCTACTAACCAAAAAGAGCCAGCCTACCGATAAACCTCGCCGTCGATTATCGCCATGGCTTTGTTGTCTTTACTGCGCGGCGGAGTGTAGAAAAAGCTGTGACGAACAACCGTGCCGTCGTCGTATTTGAGCGTTAGTTCGCCTTGATCGAGCGTGTATGAGCCCTCGTCGCTGCGCGATTTTGAGCTACCCCCGTCTATGCTGCCGCCTGGGGTACCCGAGGTTGCCATAGCATACGACGATCCGCCCGAGCTAAAGCGCCCTTTGCCGTCAAAGCAGTAGTATCCGCTCACGCCTACGCTTACGGTATCGCTGCCGCCCGACCAGCCGTACAGGGACGACGAGCTGTCCTTGCGAAACGAGAAGCACTCTTTTGGCATTTGGCTTGGGATTTGTGCCTGAAACATATAGTACCCCGTGCCGATTGAGTTCCACAAAAAGGTGCAGTCGTCGTTCTCGCAGTAGTAGCTCGTATCGTAGCCGTCGTTGCTGGTTATCGTTAGGATGCCATCTTTGACCTTATACGTGCCGTCGATGCGCGTGCGCCAGTCGGGCTTTTCTAGGCGGCTCGCGTAGGTGCCGTCGTCGCGTAGGTAAAAGGAATAATCCTCGCTCGTGTTTAAAAGCATGTTAAATTTCGTACCGCCAAATACTCCCGAGCCTTTTTTGCTCGCCCCGGCGCTACTATGTTTGACGCTAGAGTCCTTTGCGGGTTTTGCGGACTCGGCTGAATTTGAGCTTGATTTGTTTGCTTTTGCCTGCGCGCTAATTGCGCTTTTTTTAAAGATAAACAAGGCCTCTTGCCCGTCTGCGACTTGTTTGTATTCGAGCATGCCGTCTTTTAGCCAAAACTCGCCCAGCCCTTTAGCGCTAAGCGCGTATTTGCCGCCGCCTAGACTTTCGTAGCCGCTTTTACCCGCACTATTGTTGCACGAACCGTCCGGATTTGCGCCCACGATGCCTACCGTCACTTCATCGCCGCCGATCTCAAAAAACGAGTCGCCGAAGCACTTTTGCCCCGCGACTTTAAAGCTCTGCCCCTGCGCCTTTAGCGAGACTAGTTCCCATCTGCCCTCGATCTCGCTTAAATTTGACCCGCCGGGGCTTGCTTGATTTACGGCGCCGTTTACGATGCCAGCTAAATTTACCTCGTCTTTTTTAAAGGTAAATACGATTTCATTGCCGCCCGTGCCTTGTTTGTATTCGAGCGAGCCGTTATTTAGCCGTAGCTCTGCGCCGCCAAGCGAGTATCTACCACCGCCTAGGTTTTTTAGAGCGAAGTTTTGTTCGGCTTTTTCGCAGTATTTACCGTCCGCGCTACTTAGGCTTAGGCGCGCGTTATCGCCGCTAGCCTCGATAAAAGAGTCTTCAAGGCACTTTTGTCCGGCCGTTTTAAACGTTTGCCCCTGCGCCGTAACCGAAACGATGCTCCATCTGCCCTCTATCTCGCTAGCGCTTAAATTTAATCCGAGGCAAAGCGCCGCGAGGATTGCAAAAAATTTAAATTTAGCCATATTTTTCCTTTCGTAAATTTTTAAGCCATCTGCGGCGGTTTTGCCTTCGGCTTTTTGTTCTCAAATTTGCCCTGGTTTTACGCCGATGGGTTGCTATTCGTCCAAAAAATGTATCACGCCGTCGATGACCGCTCCACCTGCCTTGCCTTCGCTAGTAGGTGGGATATAAAAAAAGCTATGACGCTGCGTCCGTCCGTCGTCGTATCTGAGCGTGAGCTCGCCCGCGTCTAGCGTATATGAGCCCGCGCTACTGCTAGATCTTGTTCCGCCGCCGCCCACATTGCTCATGGCGGCGGAGGAGTAGGCCCAACTGCCGTCCTTGAAGCGGCCTTTGCCGTCGAAGTCATAGTACCCGCTCACGCCGCCGCCCACGATATCTGTGCCGCCCGAGGCGTTATAGACGGACATGGAGCCAACGGCGGTGAATGAGTAGCTGCCCTTTGGCACCTCATTTAAGATTTGAGCGTTAAAGAGATGGTATCCGCCGTCGCTCCACAAAAACGTGCAGTCCGCATTCTCGCAGCTATATGTGCTTTGCTCGCCGTCGTTGGCGGTTCGTACGATTTTTTTGCCGTCTTTTTTATACGTGCCGTCGATGCGCGTGCGCCAGTCGGGCTTTTCTAAACGGCTCGCGTAAGTGCCGTCGTCGCGCAGATAAAAGGATATGTCGGTATTGGTGTTTATGAAGAACCACTTGCCTGCAAACACGCCCGTGCCTTTTTTGCTCGCTCCCGCGTCGCTATGCTTGACGCTAGGGTCTTTTTCGGGCTCTAAATTTGAGCTTGATTTGGCTTGCGCCTGATTTGAGCTAGCCTGCGCCGCGCGGCTTTTTTTAAAGGTAAACAAGATGCCGCCCGCGCTTTGTTCGTATTCGAGCGAGCCGTTTTTCAGCCTAAATTCGCCCGCATCGTTATCTAGCGCGTATCTGCCTGCGCCAAGGCTTTTGTAGCCGCTTTCTCCTGCGCCCGTCTTGCACGAACCGTCCGGATTTGCCGCTACGATGCTAACAGTCGCTTTGCCGCCTGTGATCTGGAAAAACGAATCCTCAAAGCACTTTTGGCCCGCCGTTTTAAACGTCTGCCCTTGTGCTGCGACCGAGTCGATCTCCCATCTGCCCTCTAGCTCGTCTGTGCTCAAATTTGAGCCGGTTGCCGTTGCCGCGGCTTTGTTTGCGGCCGCGTCTTTTTTGAATGAAAAAACGATAAATTTGCCGCCGTCTAAGGACTGTTTTACCTTTAGCGCATCTTTATCTAGCCAAAACTCGCCGATAGGACCCAGCGCGTATTTGCCAGCACCTATGCTTTTAAAGGCGTAGCTTGCCGCGCCGCTTTTGCACGCGCCGTCCTCGCCTACGGAGCTAAGGCCCAGCTTTGCCTCGCGGCCGTTAACCTCGAAAAACGAATCCTCAAAGCACTTCTGCCCCGCCGTTTGCACCTCCTGCCCGTCTATGTTTGCCGAGACGATGCTCCACCTACCCTCCAGCTCGCTAGCGCTTAAATTTAACCCGAGGCAAAGCGCCGCGATGGTCGCAAAAAGCTTGACTGTAAATTTGAGACCGTTCATATTTACCCTTTTTTTGAAAATTTGTAAATCAAAATTGATAGCCGATTTTAACATCGGGAAATAAATTTAAAGATGACCTAAATCAAGAAAAATTATGAAAAAACTAAAACAAGCTGAGCTCTAACTTAAAAATGCGTCTATAAATCACGCTACTTAGCTCACCGCCGCCAAGAAAATCCAAATGATCTTGCCGTATTGCTTCGTCCATGGCGTAAAAAGCAGGGTTAGTAACACGTTCTTAAAAATACTGTAAAATGTATATTTATAGTTTTTATTACGCTCAAAACGTATCCAAATTTAAACTATAGGCACATGAAATTAGTATTTGTTTGCGGTTAAATTTGAGCCTAGACAAGGCATCGCGAGTGCTGAATAAATTTTACGACGGTTTCTAAATCGGTAGATAAATTTTAGAAATTAAGGAGTAAATTTAAAGAGAAATTTGAGCCCGGAGTCGGGCTCAAATTTTAGTGTAGGTCAGACCAGACTTTGCGTTTCCAAAGCCATCCGAATATACCGAAAATCAAGAAGTAGATCATCGCGTTTATGCCTAGGCT
Source organism: uncultured Campylobacter sp. (assembly GCF_938030785.1). Classification (GTDB taxonomy): domain Bacteria; phylum Campylobacterota; class Campylobacteria; order Campylobacterales; family Campylobacteraceae; genus Campylobacter_B. The sequence goes on along the minus strand of NZ_CALHIK010000031.1, from coordinate 2,056 downwards.
TTCGCGCTCGGCTTTTTTAGCGTCGCCCGCTTTTGCCATATAGGCTACGACTTTGTCCTCGCTAGCTTTATTTAGACCTACGCGAGGCATCGAGGTGCCCGGTAGCATTTTTTGCGTGTCGTTTATAAATTTATGCAGATAATCATCGCCTTTTGAGCGGATCATCATCGATAAATCAGGAGGGTTTGAGCCCATGTAGGCAGCCAAATTTACGCGGTTAGTTAGAACGTATTTGTTTTCGTATTTCATATCATGGCATCTCTGACACGCATCGAGAAATACCTTCTCGTCGCTGATTTCTTTAGGCGCAATAGACTTTAGATATGCGACCATATCAGCTATCTCGGCGTTTGGATCCTCTCCGCCGGCCCCGAAAAAGGCAGGCATCGGATATGGAGTTTCGTCGTTAAATTTATGCGTTAGTTTTAGCGCCTTGGTCGGATCTTTGATAAGGGCTGCCAAGAAATGCTCGTCGTATATCGCTCCCGCGCTGCTAAGATCGGGCGGCACTACGCCGTACGCTTCGCTAAGTTCAGCAGCGCTCATAGCTGTCGGCATACCCGCAGCCTCGACGCCGTGACAGCCTGCGCAGCCAGCATTTGCAAAGGTTTCTGCGCCTTTAGTCGCGTCGCCTTTGGCTAAATTTATAGCCTTTATATCGTTCCAAAACGCGGTGTAGTCTTCGAGAGATTTTTGTGCCTCTTCGAGATCTTTTTGTGCTCTGGCGACTTTTTTCTCGTCATTCAGAGCTTTTGTCGCATCAAGGGCTTTTTGTCTAGCTTCTACCACGGATTTGGCTTGATTTATATCCTCGGCGCCAAAGTCGTAATCGGCCGCGCCGACGTGCGGATGCATGACGTTATGCGCGTAAGGCTCGATACCCCAGTATGTTACGCCGGTTAAAATAACTACGATTATGAAAATTTTTAACTCTCTCATTTTACCGCTCCTTTTTTCTCAAGAGTCGTTATGATAGGTAAAACGACAAAAAGCAGAACGAAAAACGTAATGGTCGAGTAAAATCCTATCCATGAGTTTGAAATACCAAGCGTCACGCCGTCGGCAGGTAGCTTACCGAAGATCGTAAGCACGATCATATCGACCACTAGCAGCCAGAACCATACAAAAAAGCCCTTTCTCTCGTGAGCCGGAGCCACGACGTCGCTTCTGTCGTAAAGCGGCATGAAAAATAGAGCTACGCCCGCGATCGCAAACGCGATAAGGCAGATATTGTAAGCTTTAAAGCCGAAAATGTCGAAGAAAAATCCGCGTAAAATCTCATACTGCCACAAGAAATACCACTCAGGATAGATGTGTGGAGGGGTTTTTAGAGCGTTGCCCGGCTCGAAATTTATCGGATCCATCGCAAAGTTGAAATGGAAACAGACTAAATAGAAAAAGAAAATCATAAAAAAGCCGATGTACATAAAGTCTTTTGCCAAAAATCCCGGCCAAAACGGAATAACTTTAGCATTTTTCTTATCGCCGCTTAGGTATTTTTCAGCCTCGATATCAAAGTCTATCTCTTCGCCCGTTTCTACGCCATTTGCGCTTAGCGAGACGATCTCGCTTTCTGCAAAAACAGTGCACGTTGAGCTAATTTTAATCGCGGGATTTTTGCGGGCGGTTTTGTAAATTTCGCTAAGCTCAAGCCCCAAGCGGCCCGCGCTGATCTCTAAAAATTTACCCGTGCCGGCCGAGCATTTGTCGTTCATGATAAAATCCGCTGGTTTGCCGTTTTCTATTTTGATCGCTTTGGTGTCTTGCCCGCCCACATCGATGACGGTGCAGTCTTGCTCAAATAAAAAGTGTGCCCCAAGCCCGTGGCATAAAATTTCGCTCATGCTAAGCCGCGCGTAGTCCACGCTGACGCGCCCGTAGCCTGTAGCCGTCACGAAGCCCCCCGCGTAGCCTTTTTGCTCCAAATTTTGCTTGATCTGCCAAGCGACTCTAACTGCGCTAAAGCCGCTTGACAGCAAAAACAGCTCGCAAAATTTGCCGTGCTCGTCCATAACGGCGACCTTTGACGACGCCCCGCCGATGTCGATACCGATAA